>JBIOYB010000189.1:0-15712 GCA_044869915.1 Allorhizocola sp. | reverse complement strand
CGGACCGGCGGCCTCATCGTGTGGGAGACCGGCACGCAGCTGCACGTTCCGGCCGGCCCGGTCTCCACCACCGGCCCGGCCTCGCAAGCCCGGCCCGACCCGAGCGGGCGCAGGATCGCCTACCTCACCCAGGGCACGCTCAGGGTCATCCGCGAGGACGGCAGCGACGTGCTGCTCGCCGGGGAGCAGGACGGCGTCACCTGGGGCACCATTGATGAGGCCTGCGGCTTCTTCGGGCGCCGGGACGGCTGGTGGTGGGCGCCCGACGGCGAGACCATCCTCGCCACCCGGGTCCTCGGCGACCAGGTCTCGCTGCACCTGCTCGACCTGGACGGGGGCTGGGTCGACGTCCACTGGGATCGCGAGATCTACCCATATCTGGGGATCGTGCGATGGGCCGACGGCAGCCCGCTCATCACCGTGCTGCGGCGGTCTCAGTCCCACGGGCTCGTCCTCGCGATCGACCGGCGGACAGGCGAGACACAGGTCCACGCCGAGCTCGCCGACCCGCGCTGGGTCAACCCGGTGCTCGGCACGCCGCGGCACCTGGCGGATGGGCGCGTCCTGGTGGGCGGGGAGATCGCGCACGATGGTTACGACGCGCGGTGCCTGTTTGCCGATGGGACATTGCTCACACCGCCCGGGCTGTACGTGCGCCGGGTCGTCGGGCGGCTCGGGCCGCGCGCGGCAGGCGGCGAGCTCGGCGAGCTGCTCGTCGAGGCAAGCGAAGGCGAGCCGGCGGAGCAACATCTTTATCGGGTACGCGGCGCGTCCAGCGGCGCGATGGCAGTGCACCGGCTCACGACCGTGCCCGGCTGGCACACCGCCGAGTGCGCGGGCGACACCATCGTCACCGGATCACGGGCGTTCGCGCAGGAGGGCACGCAGTGGGTCGTGGCACACGCGGGCAAGTTCGTCGCCATGCTCAGCGACACCACCCCAGCACCGGCGCCAAGCTCCGGCGTCGACCGCGTCACCGACCGCAAACTGCCGACGGCCGTGCTCTATCCGGCCGGGCACGTGTTCGGGCGGCGGCTGCCGGTCATCCTGCTGCAGCCGCAAACGCCTACGACGCAACAGGTCCGGGCCGACCACTCGTCCTTCGCGGAGGCTCGGCGTTGGGCGGAAGCCGGGTATGCGGTGGTTTTGATCGATGGGAGGGGGACGGTCGGCATCTCCCCGAGCTTCGAAAAGGTCACCCATCGGCGCCTGGCCGACCTCGCGGTGGCAGATCAGGTCGACGCGCTGCGGGCGATCGCCGACAAACACTCCGATCTGGACCTGACGCACGTGACGGCGGTCGGGTCGGGCTACGGCGGCTGGCTCGCGGCCATGCTCGCCTCGCGGCGGCCCGAGGCCGTACAGCGGGCCGTGGCCGTCGCGCCCTGGGATTGGGCGCGCGTGCCGGTGCCGTTGGCGGAGCGATATCTTGGCCCGCGCGACATCGAAAGCGAGGTCTATGCGCGGCACGAGCTCGGCTCACTGCCGCCATCGGTCCTCGTCCTACCCGCGGCGGATCACCAAGCGGCGCTGGGCTTTTTGGGCTGAGTTCACTTGCGCGACACCCGCGTGGGCTTCCGGGTGGGGTCCCGGGCGGGCTTCCGGGTGGGCTCCCCGGCCGGGGTCCACGGCGGGGTCCACGGCGGGGTCCACGGCGGCTTCCGGGTGGGCTCCCCGGTAGGCGAGAGTCGTTTGCGGTGAACGCGGTCGACGAATACTGCGAGCGGGTGGCGCCGGGCTGGCTCGGCGAGCCCGCCAATGCGGTGACCAATCTGGCATTCCTGGTGGCCGCCGGCGTGCTGCTGTGGCTGCTGAGCGGGCAGCCCGGACACCCGCCCTGGCATGTGTGGCTGCTGCCCGTCCAGCTGGCCGTGATCGGCGTGTGCAGCCTGGCCTACCACACCTTCGCGACGTCCTTCACCGGCCTGCTGGACACCCTGTCGATCCTGGTGTTCATCCTGACCGCCGTGGTGCAGGTGGTCCACTGGTTCTGGGGCATACCCTGGCGGTGGGCCTGGCTCGGCGCGCCCGCGTTCGTCGCGTTCTCCTTCGCCCTCAACCTGGTGGTCAACGGCGCACTCGGCGGCTACCTTCCCGCGCTCATCAGCCTGATCATCTTCGGCTTCACCACCGGCCCCATGGCTCATGGCCACGGCTCGCCTCGCCTCGACCTCCCGCCGAAAGTGGTCCGCTGCCGGGCCGCGTGGCCTCCTCTCACGACCGCCAGGCCGGTCGTGGTCGCTGGTTCCTTTGGGCCGCAGCAATTTTCGCCGTCTCACTCACCCTGCGCACCCTCGACCGGCCGCTGTGCGCAAGCTTCCCGCTCGGCACACACTTTCTCTGGCACTGTCTCAACGCGACAGTCCTTTTTCTCGTGAGCTACACGATTATCCGCCAGTGGCAAACGTCTGCCGGCTGATTCGCAGCACACGACGTCTCCTGAGCGGGCCTTCGTCAGCGGGCCTTCGTCAGCGGGCCTTCGTGTGGCCTTCTCACATGTGGGCGGGCAGCACGGCCACGATCGGGGCGTCGGCGGGAAGCCACTGCACGCTGTCAAGCTCATCCACCGACAGCCACCGCAGATCACCGTGTTCGAGCGGCTCCGGCGTGCCGTGCACGAGCTTGGCCGTGTACACGCGCAGCACGGCTCGGCCGTTGCCCAGCGGCACATCGCCGCCGACCCGCTGCCCGACCTCGATGATGACGCCCAGTTCTTCCTCGCACTCGCGAATGAGCGCCTCCGCCTCGGTCTCACCCGGTTCGACCTTGCCGCCCGGAAACTCCCACTTCCCCGCGACCTCGGGCGGGTCGGAACGCTCACATGCGAGGACGCGCCCATCAGCGACAATCGCGGCTCCGACGATGATCCGGAGATCAGAGAAAGTAGGCACGGGATGACAGCGTGCCAGACGAACGGCCATATGACGATCGGCCAGGCGGTCGCGAGCGTCGGCAAAGCGGCGACACAGATGGCCAAACGTCCGGCGGACCGCTGGCAACACGAGCCGCGGCAACGAAAAGTCGTGTCGGCAGCGTCCTGCGAAGTACGTGAAGTCGGTTTTGTGCGCGTGGACACACAGCGGGTAAGCAGGCAGGATAGGGGCACCGGATGCAACATTGCGGAGAAGATTCGGCCACAAGCCGGCAACGACGCTGGAGGTGTGAATGGGCGTGGTCTGGAAGCGGGGCCAGCGACGCGATTACCTCAGCGACGCACTTTCTCAGCTCTCGGGATGGTTGCACGATGGTGATTGCATCCGCAGGACGCTTCAGCTTGACGACGCTCAGCACGCGATCCTGACGGAGCGGATCCAGATTGCCGCCGAGGCGCTGGGGGTGCGCCCGCAGATACGTCGTCTCGATGGCCGCACACAAATCCGGTTATGTTCCGAAAGCGACGGTCGCCTGACGCCCGCCGAAGTGGGCCTTGCCGCCCGCGTTGAGGCCGTGTATCAATCACTTTCGCTCCCCTGAGCCCGCCTTTCCAGGCCGTGTCCCACGGGTCCTTTCGCGAGCCTCACCATTTCGCGACCCCATCCCCGGCCTTACCCGCTTGCGGCCCTCATCCTTCCGCAGCCCTCATCCTTCCGCGAGCCTCACATCTCACCGCTCGCCACCCTTGCTGCCCACAGCTCCCCCGCTCTGGCCACCGCACCACTTTGGCCACCGCACCACTTTGGCCACCGCACCACTCTCGCCGCTCGTGGGCTTTGTTCTTCGCGGCCGCACACGTCCCAGGCCCACCCTGCCGGGCCTCAAGCCGCCGGGGCCCGCGCCTCCAAACCGCACGCGCCAAAGTCCCCGCGCGCCAAAGTCCCCGCACGCCTTCCGGGCGTGGCTCAGGGCTCGTCTCTTCGGGCTTCGTCCTTCTGGGCCTCGTCCGCAAGGGCTGGCGGGCCGGTGCCGAGCAGCGAGTCCACGCCTGCGAGGCGCAGCGTGCGCTGGACGCCTGGCTGCGCGTCGCGGAATTTCACGTCGACGTCGCGGCTGGTCGCGTGCCGGAATACGGTGAGCAACGCCCGGATGCCGGAGGAGTCGAGGAAGGACAGTTCGGCGAAGTCGACGTCGAGCCGCGTGCACTTCGAGCCGTCGATGGCATTGAGCAGCCAGTCGGTGACCTGGTCGGCGTTGGCGAAGTCGATCTCTCCGACGAGGCGGACGGTGCATAAGCCGTCGACCACAGTCATACGGTAGGCGCGGGGCATTAGGAGGAATTAACCCTTTCGCCCCGCACCGAAACCCCTAATTCCCCGTGCCAAACCCCTAATCTCAGCTGGCGCGGGTCACTTTCGGCGGGCAGCCGCCTACTTTTTGTCCGGGTGGTAGTAGTTCAGCGTGTCCGGGTCGAGCGGGAACGCGACCTGGTCACCGAACGGCGATGCGGCGGCCGTGCGGTCCGACAGCATTTCGTTGAGGTTTACATGGCCAGCGGCGTTGACCTCCGGGCCTCTGGGCTCGGGCGCGCGGCTGAAGTCGACGGGTGCCTTGCCCTCGACCACGGTCACCGGCGCGGAGTGCAGGCTCGGCTCGCCGGCAGCGGGCGCGGGCAACTGGTCGCGCCGGAGGATCTTGCGTGCGATCACCACAAGCGGATCATACCGTCGATCGACGACGCGCTCCTTCATCGGGATGATCGCGTTATCGGTGATCTTGATGTGCTCCGGGCACACCTCGGTGCAGCACTTGGTGATGTTGCAGTATCCGAGCCCTTGCTGCGACTTGGCGAACTCTTTGCGATCGGTCTTCGCGTCCAGCGGGTGCATGTCGAGCTCGGCCGCGCGGATGAAGAAGCGCGGGCCGGCAAACTCCTTCTTGTTGTCGTCGTGGTCGCGCACGACGTGGCACGTGTTTTGGCATAGGAAGCACTCGATGCACTTGCGGAACTCCTGCGAGCGCTCGACGTCGACCTGCTGCATGCGGTATTCGCCCGGGGCAACCCCAGCCGGAGGGGCGAAGGCCGGCAGCTCACGCGCCTTCTCGTAGTTGTACGACACATCCGTCACAAGGTCGCGGATCACCGGGAACGTGCGCAGCGGCGTCACGGTCACGGTCTCGCTTTCCTCGAACGTGGACATCCGCGTCATGCACGCCAGCCGTGGCATGCCGTTGATCTCCATCGAGCACGAGCCGCACTTGCCCGCTTTGCAGTTCCATCGGCACGCCAGATCCGGCTCCTGTGTGGCCTGCAGCCGGTGGATGACGTCGAGCACGACCTCGCCCTCGTTGACTTCCACCTGGTAGTCGTTGAGCTGGCCGCCGGAGGAGTCCCCACGCCAGACCTTGAACTTCCTCATGACAGCTCCTCGTCGGTCATGTACTTGGCGAGCTCCGACTTGTCGAACAGGTCGAGCAGGTCCGTGCGCATGGTGGGCACTGGCTGGCGGGTCAGCGTGACGTCGCCGTCGGAGGACAGCCCGCACACCAGGTTGAGCTGGCGCCACTGCGGGTCCATCTTCGGGTGGTCCTCGCGGGTGTGGCCGCCGCGCGACTCCTCCCGCTCGAGCGCGGCCTTGGCGGTGCACTCCGACACGACGAGCATGTTGCGCAGGTCGAGCGCGAGGTGCCAGCCGGGGTTGTAACGCCGGCCGCCGGTCGCGCCCACCTTTTGCACACGCTCCTTGAGCGCGGCCAGGTCGACGATCGCCTGCCGCAGCTCGCCCTCGCGGCGGATGATGCCCACCAGGTTGCCCATGACCTCCTGCAGCTCGTGCTGGAGCGTGTAGGGGTTTTCCCCGCCGTCGCGCGAGAGCGGGGCGAGCGCGAACTCCGACGCGGCGTCCACATCGGACTGTTTCGCCTTTGGCCGCTGCGCGAGTCCGTCCACATAGGAGGCCGCGTGCTCACCGGCACGTTTGCCGAACACGAGCAGGTCCGAAAGGCTGTTGCCGCCCAAGCGGTTTGACCCGTGCATGCCCCCCGAGCACTCGCCCGCGGCGAACAGGCCCTGCACCGCGGCCGACGCGCTGTCGGCGTCCACCTCGATGCCGCCCATGACGTAGTGGCACGTCGGCCCGACCTCCATGGGCTGCTTCGTAATGTCGACGTCTGCCAGCTCCTTGAACTGGTGGTACATCGACGGCAGCTTCTTGCGGATCACCTCGGCCGGCAAGCGCTTGCTGACATCGAGATAGACCCCGCCCGATTTGGTACCGCGTCCGGCCTTTACCTCGCTGTTGATCGCTCGCGCGACCTCGTCGCGTGGCAGGAGCTCCGGCGGCCGGCGGTTGTTGTCGGGATCGGTGTACCACCGGTCCGCCTCTTGGGGCGTGTCGGCGTATTGCTTGCGGAACACGTCCGGCACGTAGTCGAACATGAAGCGCTTGCCCTCGGTGTTGGTGAGGATGCCACCGTCGCCACGCACCGACTCGGTCACGAGGATGCCCTTGACCGAGGGAGGCCACACCATGCCGGTCGGGTGGAACTGCAGGAACTCCATGTTGATCAGCTTGGCCCCGGCGCGCAGCGCGAGCGCGTGCCCGTCGCCCGTGTATTCCCACGAGTTTGACGTGACCTTGTAGGACTTGCCGACCCCACCGGTCGCCAGCACGATCGCGGGCGCCTCGAACAGCACGAACTCGCCCGACTCGCGGAAGTAGCCGAACGCGCCCGCGACGCGGTCGCCGTCGAGCAGCAGCTCGGTGATCGTCGTCTCGGCGAACACCCTGATCCGCGCCTCGTAGTCGCCGTATTGCGCCTTGTCCTCCTGCTGCAGCGACACGATCTTCTGCTGGAGCGTGCGGATCAGCTCGAGCCCGGTGCGGTCGCCGACGTGTGCCAACCGCGGGTATTCGTGGCCGCCGAAGTTGCGCTGCGAGATGCGCCCGTCCTTGGTGCGGTCGAACAGCGCGCCGTAGGTCTCCAGCTCCCAGATCCGGTCCGGCGACTCCTTGGCGTGCAGCTCGGCCATGCGGAAGTTGTTGAGGAACTTGCCTCCCCGCATGGTGTCGCGGAAGTGGACCATCCAGTTGTCTTTGCTGTTGACGTTGCCCATCGCGGCGGCCGCGCCTCCCTCGGCCATGACCGTGTGCGCCTTGCCGAACAGCGACTTGGAGATGATCGCGGTGCGCTTGCCGGCGAGCCGGGCCTCGATCGCCGCCCGTAGCCCGGCGCCACCCGCGCCGATCACGACGACGTCGTATTGGTATTTGTCCATTAGCCCACGAACCTTAGGTCAGCAATCCACCCGGCCGCGACGGCCATGATGTACGCGTCGGTGACGGCGAGCGTCAGCAGCGTGATCCAGGCCAGGGCCATGTGCCGCACGTTGAGCTTGGACACGAACGTCCAGGCCTTGTAACGCACCGGGTGCTTGGAGAAGTGCTTGAGCCGCCCGCCCACGATGTGCCGGCAGGAGTGGCACGACAGCGTGTAGGCCCAGAGCATGATGACGTTGACCCACAGGACGACGTTGCCGAGCCCGAACCCGAACGTCCCATCGGACTTCACGTGGGCGAGCACCGCGTCGTAGGTGTTGATGATCGAGATGACCCCGGCGGCGTAGAAGGCGTAGCGGTGGAAGTTTTGGAAGATAAGCGGGAATCGCGTCTCGCCGCCGTAGCTCTTGTGCCCGTCGGGCACGGCACACGCGGGCGGCGACATCCAGAACGAACGGTAATACGCCTTGCGGTAGTAATAGCACGTGAGACGGAAGAGCAGCAGGAACGGCAGGCTCAGGGCGGCATAGGGGATCAGCGGGTTGTCCGGCAGGAACCGGCCGAAGTGCGCGGCTCCCTCCTCACAGCCCATCGACACGCACGGTGAATAGAAGGGCGTCAGATAGCTGTATTTATCCACCCAGTAGTTTTCCTGCAGGAACACGCGGACCGTTGCGTAGGCCACCCATGTCGTCAGGCCTACCACCGTGAGCAGTGGTGCGAGCCACCATCTGTCGGTGCGCAACGTCTTGGCCGTGATCGCGGCGCGGGACTTCGCGCCGGGCGGCCTCGTCGCCAACGTCGTCATCTTTGTCTCTCCAGCACAGCGGGGCCCAGTTAACGGGCTCGATCACCGACACGGTACGCCGGGGTTTTGCCTCACCCGCTCGCGCCCCCGGTGAAGTTCCACGAGGCGAGGTGCATGGCCGGGCAGGAGACGTTTTGCAGCTCCCGGCGGATGTTGGGCAGCGGTGTCACCTCAGCGCCCACGCCCAGCACCTGACCCGGGGCCAGCGCGCTCACATATCCCTGTGTGAACCGGAAATTGCGCACCGGTCGCACGATCTCACCGTCCTCCACCAGCCAAGCCCCATTGCGGGTCAGCCCTGTGATCACCAACGTGCGCGGATCGAGGACGCGGGTGTACCAAAAATCACTCACCAAAATCCCGCGGCGCATCTCACTGATCATCTGCTCGGCGCTGGTCGTGCCGCCCGCGAACGCGAGGTTGACCGCCATCGGGCCCCAGTTTTCGCCCGCGACCGCGTGCCCGGTGGAGGCCGCGCCCGCCTCGGCGGCCGAGCGCCGGTCGAACGCGACCGTGCGCGTGACGCCGGCGTCGACGAGCGTCAGGTGCCCGCGTGGCGTGCCCTCGTGGTCGAACGGGCGCCCGCCCACCCCCGCGAACGGGTCGTCGTAGATGGTGACAGCCGGGTCGAACTGGGCCTCGCCGATCCGGGCGAAACAGCGCCCGTCGTTGAGGAACCTGCCGTTGAACCCGTGATAGGAGAAGTTGCTCAGGACGTCGGCGACCGCCTCCGGCTGGAGCACGACCTCATAGCGGCCAGGCGGCAGCTCGACCGGGTCGGCCTGCGACCGCGCCGACGCGGCGGCCCGCGCGCCCAGCGCGGCACCGTCTATATCGGACAGTCGCGGCGCGTGCCGCCGCGCCACACCGTCGGCGCCCTCGTGCCGGGCGATGCCGTCGAGGTCTGCGCTGGTGACCGTGGCGTCGAGCGCCTGGCCCGCGGAGTTGCGGTATGAGCCGGCCCAGAGCACGGTGCGGCAATATCCGGCCGCGGTCAGACCGCCCGCCGCCTTCACAAAGTCGTAGACCACCTGCGCCCGGTCGTCGGGCGTCGCCTGCGCGGTGGCCTCGTCCATCAGCGGCGCCTGGGCGAACACGCCGGCGGGCGCGAGCCCGGGCCACCCCGGATCGCGTGGCGCGTCGCGCAGCACGGCTGCCACCCGATCGACCAGGCCCAGCGGATCGGTCGTGGTGGAGAACGCGATCGTGCGCCCGTCGTGATGCACACGAAGGCCGACGGTCGTCGTGTCCTCGGCGACGTTTTGGTGGATGTAGGAGTTGGCGAAGCGGGTCAGCGCCGACCTGTTGTGATCGACGACCACCTCGACATCCGCACCCGGCAGTGCCTTTTGGGCCTGCTCCAAGATTTGGTCGATCATGACCGCACCCCCACTCGCACGTTTTGGAAGCGGGCCGGCGCGGCCGGGTGGCCCGTGTGCCCGGTCTGGCTGGGTTGACCCTTGCCGCAGTTGGGCGTGCCCCAGTTGATGATCTCGCTGGACAGCATGTCCATCGACGACCAGAAGCGCGGACCGATCCCGGTATAGGTCGGGTTGCGCAGTATCCGGCCGAGCTTGCCGTTTTTGACCTCGTAGCCGATCTCGCAGCCGAATTGGAAGTTTAGTCGACGATCGTCGATGGACCAGGATCGATTGTTCTCCATGTAGACGCCGTCGTCCGTGCTCGCGATGATCTCCTCGAGCGTGTGCGGCCCTGGCTCCAGCCCCACGTTGGTCATGCGCACCATCGGCAGCCGCGACCAACCGTCGGAACGCACGCTGCCGCCGTAGTCAAGGCCGGCGACCGCGGCCGAATCGCGGCCCGCCAGCACGCCCACCCACTGGCCGTTGCGCACGGCGTAGCGCTTCGCCGCGGGCGTCCCCTCATCATCGAAACCAAAACTGCCCAGAGCGCCGGGAATCGTCGGATCGATCGTGATATTCATCAGCTCGGATCCATATTTCAGGCTGCCGAGCTGGGCGAGATCCAGCCATGACGTGCCGGCGAACGCGGCCTCCCAGCCCAGGATGCGGTCGAGCTCGATGGCGTGGCCGACCGACTCGTGTATCTGCAGGCACATCTGCTCGCCGCCGAGGATGAGCGCGGTCTCGCCCGACGGGCACAGCGGCGCGGACAGCAGCGCGCGCGACTCCTCGGCCACGCGGGGGGCGTGCGCCAGCAGGTCGATGTCGTGCACCAGCTCCCAGCCACGCGTGCCGAACTGCCCGCGGCCGGCCGGGTAGGACCGCCGCTGCGTCTCGCCCTCCCCCACGCTGGTCGCCGTGATCCCGGCGCCGCACTCGCGGATGTGCTGATCGATGCGATGGCCCTCGCTGGACACGAACCACTTGCGCGTGTCCCAGATCTGGTAGAGCGCCTCGGCAAGATCGGCGCCGTGCTCCCGGATCGTCTTGGTCGCGTGGATAAGGAGGTCGCCCTTGTCCGACAGCGGCACGGTGAGCGGATCGATCGCGCAATCGCTGGCCCAGCTTGCGGTTTGGGCCTCGGCCGGTATGAGGTCGATGGGATCGCCCGGAACGCGAGCGCTGGCCCGCGCGATCTCCGCGGCGCGATGCCCCGCCTCCGTCACCTTTTCCATATCCGGTACGGCGAAGAAGCCCCAGCTCGATCCGACGAGTGCTCGGATCCCGAGCCCCGCCGACTCTTCCGAGGCGAGCTCCTCTATGTCACCGTTGCGTGCGCTCATTGACTCGTATCGCCTGTGCATGACGCGTGCATCGGCGTAACGAGCACCGGCGTCAAGCGCGGCGGACACAGCCGCTTCCGCGGCATCAAAATGGGCCATCTGTAAACTCTAATCCTTCGGCTGTATGCGTGCTGGTCCGTCCATCCTTGCGCTCTCGGGGCCGGTCCACAAAGGAGTGGGGTGGGCTGCCTGTGGATAACTAGTGCCCTGTGGATAACTCGTCTCACCGACGCGCGGACAGTGATACTTTTCGGCAATGAGCGATGCCATCCAGGCCGAGGGCCTGGTCAAACGCTTTGGAGAGACAACCGCGCTGGCCGGAGTCGACCTGTCGGTGCGCACCGGGACGGTCCTCGGCCTGCTCGGGCCGAATGGGGCGGGCAAGACCACGATCGTGCGGATTCTGGCCACGCTGCTCGCGCCCGACGCGGGCAGGGCCACGGTCGGCGGTTATGACGTCGTCGAGCAGGCGCATCAGGTGCGCCAGCTGATCGGGCTGACCGGGCAGTTCGCCTCCGTCGACGAAAACCTGACGGGGTTCGAAAACCTGCTGTTCGTCGGGCGCCTGCTCGGCATGCCCAAGGCCGAGGCCAAGGCACGGTCGCGCGAGCTGCTGGCATCGTTCAAGCTGGACGACGCGGGTGACCGGGCGACCAAGACATATTCGGGCGGCATGCGACGCCGGCTCGACCTCGCCGCCTCGCTGGTGGGCCGGCCGAGCCTGCTCTACCTGGACGAGCCGACCACGGGCCTCGACCCGCGCGGCCGGATGGAGGCGTGGGACCTGATCCGAGGCATGGTCTCCGGCGGCATGACCGTGCTGCTGACCACGCAATATCTCGACGAGGCCGACGCGCTGGCCGACGACATCGTGGTGATCGACCACGGCCGCGTCATCGCGATGGGCACGCCCGACGAGCTCAAGGCCAAGACCGCCGCGCAGACGCTGGCCGTGCGGCCGGTCGACTCGGCCGACGTGCCGGCGGTGGTCGCGGCGCTCGCCGAGCTGGCGGGCGTCGTGCCAGAGGTCGAAGGCCAGCTCGTGAGCGCGCCCGTCACCGACCCGGGCGTGCTGCCGGCGATCTACCAGCGGCTTAGCGAGGCCGGCATCGAGGTGACCGAGCTCGGGCTGCGCAGCGCGAGCCTCAACGAGGTGTTCCTGTCGCTGACGGGCCAACCGATCGAGGAGTCCCATGACGACGATCAATAACGTGCGCCCGCACATCACGCCGTGGGAGGGGCTGCGGCAGACCTTCACGCTCGCTTGGCGCACGCTGGTGCAGATCCGGCACAACCCGTTCGAGCTTGGCGACTTCAGCTTCCAGCCCATCATGTTCGTGCTGCTGTTCACCTATGTCTTCGGCGGCGCGATCGAGGGTTCGACGAGCGCCTATCTGACGTTCGCCCTGCCCGGGATCATCGTGATGAACATGCTATTCGTGACGATGTATGTGGGGATGGGCCTCAACACCGACCTGACCAAGGGCGTGTTCGACCGGCTGCGCTCGCTGCCGATCGCCCGCTGGGCCCCGCTCACCGGGCGGATCACGGCCGACCTGCTCAAACAGGCGTGGTCCATCGCGCTGCTGCTCGGGGTGGGCTACCTGCTCGGGTTCCGGCTCGGCACCAACCTCGTGGGCCTGGCCGGAGCGGTGGCGCTGCTGCTGTTCTTCGCGCTCGCGTTCTCGTGGGTGTCCGTGTTCGTGGGCGTCATCGCGCGCGACCCGGAGAAGGTGCAGATCTTCGGCTTCACCGCGCTGTTTCCGGTCACGTTTGTCAGCAACGTGTTCGTGCGCACCGAGACCATGCCACCGTGGCTGCAGGCGGTCGTCAAGGCCAACCCGGTCTCGCAGCTGTCCGACGCCACCCGCGGCCTGCTCATCGGCGGCCCGGTCGCCAGGCCGGCCCTCTACTCGATCCTGTGGGGCCTGGCCATCATGGCCATCTTCGTCCCACTTTCCTTACAGCGCTTGAAAAAGCGCGTCTAACCCACCAGCCCGCAAGCGCGCTCTCAGCCCGCCCACTCAAAGGACACACGTCTCGCCCGCCCACCCGCACAGGCCCGTCCCGCTCGCCTATTCGAAACCGCATGCCTGACCCGCCCGCCCCAAAGCGGACGCCCCACCAAACGCTCAACCACCACACGCCCGGCCCACGCTCAACCACCACACGCCCCGCCCGCGCTCAACCACCACACGCCCGGCCCACGCTCAACACCACACGCCCGGCCCGCGCCCACGCTCCGAATCGCACACGCCGCGCTCGCCCGTGGCGCATCGTCTCAGCCACGCTCATCCGTGCCAGCATTCGCCTGCGCGGCAACGACTTTTATACGTCGATTTCTATACGTTGAAGCGGAACTCCACGACATCGCCGTCGGTCATCACGTAGTCCTTGCCCTCGATGCGCACCTTGCCGGCCGCCTTTGCCGCCGCCATCGATCCGGCCGCCATGAGGTCGCCGTATGCCACGATTTCGGCCTTGATGAAGCCGCGCTGGAAATCGGAGTGGATGACACCCGCGGCCTCGGGCGCGGTCGCGCCGGCCGGGATGGTCCACGCGCGCGCCTCCTTGGGCCCGGCGGTCAGGTAGGTCTGCAGGCCCAGCGTGCGGAAGCCGATCCGGATCAGCTGGTCGAGGCCCGGCTCGGGCTGGCCGATGGCCTCGAGCATCTCACGCGCCTCGTCGTCGGGCAGGTCGATGAGCTCGGACTCAATCTTGGCATCCATGAAGATGGCCTCGGCCGGCGCGACCAGCGCCCGCAACTCGTCGAGGAACACGCCGTTGGCCAGCTCCTCCTCGTCCACATTGAACACATACAAGAAAGGCTTGCCGGTCAATAGATGCAGCTCGCGCAGCGGCTCCAGGTCGACACCGGCCGCGTAGAGCGTGGTGCCGTTGTTGAGGATCTCGCCCGCCTCCCGGGCCGCGTCGAGGTTGGCCTTGCGCTCCTTGCGGACCCTGGCCTCCTTTTCCAAGCGGGGCAACGCCTTCTCCACCGTCTGCAGGTCGGCGAGGATCAGCTCGGTGTTGATGGTCTCGATGTCGTCGCGCGGCGAGATCTTGCCATCGACGTGGACCACGTTGGGGTCGCTGAAGGCGCGCACCACCTGGCAGATCGCGGTCGCGTCGCGGATGTTGGCCAGGAACGCGTTGCCCCGGCCCTGCCCCTTGGACGCGCCGCGCACCAGCCCGGCGATGTCCACAAAGGACACCGGCGCGGGCACGATCCGCTCCGAGGAGAACATCTCGGCGAGCTTCGTCAGCCGCTCGTCGGGCAGCCCGACGACGCCCACGTTGGGCTCGATCGTGGCGAACGGGTAGTTTGCCGCGAGCACATCGTTGCGGGTCAATGCGTTGAACAGGGTGCTCTTGCCGACGTTGGGCAGGCCGACGATGCCGATGGTCAGACTCACGCCCAAAGCTTACTTGCGCCCGTAACGCCCCCCGATCTCCTCCCACGACGGCGCCGGACCGGGCAGCTCTCCCGCCTCGACGACATGAAGACCATCCAAGATTATTTTTAGGTATCGGTGGCGAAGCTCACGATTGCGCCTGTCATCACCGAGCTCGACCGACTGCAGCTGCTCCAGCAGCAGCGAAATGTCACCGATCTCGATATCCTTGCGCACCGCACCCGCCGCCTTGGCGTTTTCGAGCAGGCGCCGCGACGCCTCGACCGCGCGCGGCAGCTCGTCCATGAGCTCCCGCGTCACGGTGAACGCCCCGGCCAGCCGCACGGTCAGCGAACCCGACCGGGCGTCCACCGCCTCGCGCATGAAGCTCACGAAGTCCTCCCACGGACCCTCATCGCGGGCCAGCGCCGCCTCCGCAATGTCCGCATATTGCTTGATCGCGTCGACGCTGAGCCGCAGCAGCAGCTCGTCCTTGCTCCGGTAGCGCCGGTAGAGCGCGCTTATGCCCACCTTCGCCCGCTCCGCGACGGCGGCGATGGGTGCGCCCGGATCGGCCAGGAACACCTGCCGCGCGGCCTCGAGGATGACCTCGTCGTTGCGGGCGGCCTGCGCCTTGCGCCCACTCAGTCCAGCAGCCATGAATCACAGTCTAACAGTGGAACGAACCATTCCGTTCTGCTAGACTCGAGCTTGAACGGAACGCTTCGTTCCGCAATTCGTGGGGAGAAGACCATGATCCAGCCATACAGCATCGACGTCCCGCAGTCCGACCTTGACGACCTCAAAGCCCGCCTGACCAATGTGCGCTGGCCCAGCGAGATCCCCGGTGCCGGGTGGAGCCGGGGCGTGCCGGTCGACTACCTCAAGAACCTGGTCGAGCACTGGCGCGACGCCTACGACTGGCGCAAGCACGAGGCCATGCTCAACGAGCTCCCCCAGTTCACCACCGAGATCGACGGGCAGACCATCCATTTCTTCCACATCCGCTCGCCACACGAAGACGCCATGCCACTGCTGCTCGCGCACGGTTGGCCGTCGTCCATCGTCGACTTCCTGCACGTGATCAAGCCGTTGACATCTCCCGCCGACCCGGCCGACGCGTTCCACCTCGTGATCCCGTCGCTGCCCAACTTCCCGCTCACGGGGCCGACCCGCGAGGCCGGATGGGACGCCACGCGCATCGCGCGGGCGTTCGCCGAGCTGATGAGCCGCCTCGGCTACGAGCGCTACGCAGCGCAGGGCGGCGACTTCGGCGCGTTCGTCGCGCCCGCCCTGACCCAGGTCGACACCGAGCACGTGATCGGTGCGCACGTCAACGCGGCCACCTACGGCTTCATCCCATGGGGCGAGGTGGACGAGGAGACCCTGTCCCAGCTCACCGAGGTGGAACGGGAGCGCCTGGCCCGCCTCAAAAATTGGCATGCCGACATGAGCGGCTACTTCCACCTGCAGTCCACCCGCCCGCAGACGGTCGCCTACGGCCTCAACGACTCGCCCGTCTTCCAGCTGAGCTGGATCGTCGAGAAGTTTCACGACTGGACGCAAGGAGGCGAGGTACCAGATGATGTCGTCGATCGTGATCTTCTTCTGACCAACGTCATGCTCTACTGGCTGTCCGGTGCGGGCG
>JBIOYB010000188.1:0-3707 GCA_044869915.1 Allorhizocola sp. | reverse complement strand
CTCCAGACGACGGAAGAAGACGAAGCAGGGGGCAAACCCGCCAATCGTAGCGTCCTGCCGGTCCGTGCCGCGTGTGATTTCCCAGCGGCCGGGCCACCGCCCGCCAAGCCGTTTCATACCGCTCGATGCGGGTAAAACCCGCCAATGAGGCCTGAACTGACCTTAGGCTCGGCAACGTGAGCATCAACGAGAACGCCGACCTCGACCCGTCACAGGTCGAGGACATGCGCGGCCGATCCGGTGGCGGGGTCGGCGGCGGTGGCGGGTTGGGCCGCGGCGGGCTGAACGCCGGGGCCGGCTGCCTGACGGCGTTGCTGCCGCTGTTCCGCAAAAACCCGAAGCTCGGCATCGCGGTCGTGCTGCTGGCGGTCGTGTGCGTCGGCGGGTTCCTGTGCCTGAACGGCACGGGCCAGCTCGGCAACCTGGGCCTGGGTGGGGTGGGCGGCGGGGTCGAGCAGCCGGCCGACAACACCGATCTGCAGCAGGCGTGCTCCACGGCCAACCCGGAGCGGTTCCAGCGCACCGATTGCCGCAACCTGCTCTACATCAACTCGATCCAGGCCTACTGGCAGCCGGCGCTGCCGCAGTATTTTGGCAAGCCCTACCGGAAGGCGACGACCCGCCTGTTCAGCGGCGGGGTCGACACGGCGTGCGGCAGTGCGAGCTCCGGCATGGGCCCGTTCTACTGTCCGGGCGACAACCACGTCTACATCGATCTGTCGTTCTACGACGAGTTGGCGCGCCGCTTCGGCGCCCCCGGCCAGTTCGCCCAGGCCTATGTGCTCGCGCACGAGTACGGGCATCACGTGCAGACCTTGCTGGGCACGGAGGCCGAGGTGCGGCGCGCGCAGCAGCGCGATCCGGCCAACGCCAACCGCTACTCGGTCGCGATGGAGCTGCAGGCCGACTGTTACGCCGGCGTGTGGGCAAAGGCGGCCAGCCAGACGACGAGCGCGACGGGCCAGCCGCTGTTCACCAGCGTGACGCAGCAGGACATCGACGAGGCGTTGCAGGCCGCGGCCGCCGTGGGCGACGACGCCATCCAGAAGCAGGCCGGCGGATCGATCAACCAGGACGCATTCACTCATGGTTCGTCGCAGCAGCGGCAGCAGTGGTTCAATCAAGGATATACAACTGGTGATCCGAGCCAATGTAATACATTCGCCGGGTGACCGATTCGCGTGCGGAACGCTATGTGCGGCTGGGACTTCGGCTCGGCCGCCACGATGACGGGGTCGTCGACGCCTACTTCGGCCCCGCGGAGCTGGCGGCTTCGGTTGAGTCGGAGGCACCTGTCGACCCTCGCGTGCTGGTCGCCGACGCCGAGGCCCTGCTGGGTGAGCTCGACGACGGCTGGCTGCGCGACCAGGTGTCCGCTGTGCACGCCTTCGCGGGCCGGCTCGCGGGCGAGACCATGTCCTATGCGGACGAGGTGGAGGGCTGCTACGGCATCCGCCCTTCGCACACCGAAGAGGCCGTCTTCGCCGAGGCGCACGAGCGGCTGGAGGAGCTGCTGCCCGGCAGCGGGCCGCTGGCCGACCGGCACGAGCGTTGGCGCGACTCGATGCTTGTGCCAACGGAGCTGATCGAGCGGCTCGTCGCGGCGGTCATCGAGGAGGCCCGGGAGCAGACCCGGGCGCTGGTCGATCTGCCCGACGGCGAGGGGGTCGAGCTGGTGATGGTGCGGGACGTGCCGTGGCTGGGCTACAACTACTACCTCGGCGACCTGCGCGGCCGGGTGGAGGTCAATGTCTCCATTCCCATGACAGCGATGGATTTATTGCTGGTCGCCATCCACGAGACCTATCCGGGCCACCAGGCCGAGCGGTCGCTTCATGAGCATTTTTTGGTACGAGGCCAGAGCCTGCTTGAAGAGACCCTGGTGCTCGCGCCCGCGCCCCAGTCGGTGATCTCCGAAGGGCTCGGCCAGCTCGCGCCGCGCGTGTTGCTGGGCGGCGTGGGCGGCGCACGGTTTGCCGCGATCCTGCACGATGCCGGTGTCGAGTTTGACCTGGAGCAGGCGGTGGCCGTCGACGCGGCCCTGGAGCCGTGCCGCTGGGCGGAGGTCAACGCGGCGCTGATGCTGCACCAGGACGGCGCAGGCGAGGCCGATGTGCTCGCCTATCTGCGACGGTGGGGTGTGATCGGGCCGGAGCTCGCGGCGCACGTGGTCCGCTTCATCACCGAGCCGTCGTCGCGCACGTACATCATGAACTACCCGGCCGGCTACCGCCTCTGCTCGTCCTATGTGGATGGTGACCCGCACCGGTTCCGCCGGCTGCTGACCGAGCAGGTGAGGGTCAGCGACCTGACTGATCGTCACGCCCGCCTGACCGTCAGCCCGACCCATCAAGGGTGACGCCTTAGCGACTCGAAACATCCGAGAAACATGGGACTGTTTCAGTTTTTTTCGACCGGCGCGTACCCCGGTTGGATGGGGCAAACCCATGGTGGAACAGGTGATCGAGGCTGCGGTCGCCGCACTGATGTCAGCGGTGGCCACCGATGTCTGGCCCAGGGCTCGAGACCGGATCGCGCGGGCATTGCGGCCGCACGATCCGGCCGGTGAAGGCGCGACACTCGACCGGCTGGCCGAAGCGGCAGAGGCCGATGCCCGCCGCCGCGGCCTGACGACGCATTTCGCGGCCCGGTTGCGGGAGCATCCGGAGGCGGAAGAGGATTTGCGGCACGGCACGAGCGACGTGCACATCCTCATCGAGGCCAACCTCCTGCACGTGAACGCGAACCATGTGCACCTGCACGGCCAGGACAGGCCGTCCGAGGCGGCCAGGCTGGCCTCGATGCGTGCGCAGCTGGCCGCGCACGAGCTCGAGGTGATGGCGGACGACGTGGCCACCGCGCACCTGGCCGCGATGTCCAGTGAAATCGCGGCGAGACGGCTGGCGCTGATGTCCAATGCCGCCACGCTGCTGTCCAAGATGGACGACCGGCTGGCCGCGGAGCTCATGGCGGCGATGCCTCCACCGCATCCGGCGAGGCTGCTGCGTGAAATCGACCCCGAACGGGGCGCGGCGATTCTGACCGAGATGCCGAAGCAGGCCGCGCTGGACCGGCTCGCCGAGCTCACCGACACCGATCCGGCGCGGGCCGCGCTGGCCATGGCCTCGGTGAGCCGCGATGTGGCCGCCAAGCTGCTGGCGGAGCTGAGCCGGCCGCACCCGGCCACGTTGTTCTCCCGCATGCCTTCGGACCGCGCGGGTGCCCTGCTGGCCGCGATGAGCCGCGAGCGCGCGGTGTGGCGGATCTCGGAGATATCGATCGACCACGCCGCTTCGATCATGTCCAAAATGGATAAGACGGTCGCCACGGAGCTGCTCGGCATGATCGTGGATCCGTTGTGCACGGATCTGGTCGCCAGGATGAGCCCCAGTGACGGTGCCGAGACGCTGGCCAAGATGGACCCGGCGTGGGCTCGTCAACGGCTGGCGCGGATGCCGTCGGACCGCGCGCTGGAAGTGCTTGTGGCCCTGCGACCGCCCCGCAGCCTGGTCAAGGACATCAACGGTGAACTGGCCACGCAGCTCCTGCTGGCCGCGGTGGCGGCGCTGGCACGGCATGCCGAGGACGCCGAGTTGATCCGGTCGGCACAGGCCTATGCCGACCGGATCAAGGCCGAGGCGGAGGAGCGGGTGCAGCAGATCCTCACCGGAGCGTCCAGGCTGGGCGGTCCGGCCCTGCCGCCGGCG
>JBIOYB010000187.1:0-4902 GCA_044869915.1 Allorhizocola sp. | reverse complement strand
GTTCCCGTGCGGGGTTAAGCCGCCGGGACGCGATGAGGATGGGCGGGCTTTCCGCCCTGGGCCTCAGCCTGGCTGCATGCCGCGGCTTCGGTGGCGAGGACGAGCCGCAGACCGGAACCGTTCAGCTCAATATGGTCTGGTGGGGTGACGCGACCAGGGCGCAGAAAACCCAGGCCGCGCTCGACATCTTCCAGAAGAAGAACCCTTCGATAACCGTCAAGACCGAATATCAGGACAGCGGTCCTTACCAGGACAAGCTCGCGACCCGTTTTGCCGCGGGCGATGCGCCGGATCTGATGATGATGCGTATGGACGGCCTGCGTGAGTACGCAGACCGCAATGCGCTGCTCAATCTCAACGAGCACACCAGTGCCGTTGATTTGTCTGGGCTCAGCGAAAGTGTGCGCGGCCTGGCGATCGTGGGTGACAAAAACTACGGCATCCCGTCCGGGCTCAACAGCCTGGGTTTTGTGGTCAACAAGACACTGGCCCAGCAGTACGGGGCCACGGTTCCCAACGGTGACACGTGGAGCTGGAAGGACCTGGCCGCGTTCGCCAGCGGAATCAGCAAAGCCAGTGGCCGCAAGGTGTACGGCACCGGCTTCGACCCCTCGACGCTAGCCAACCTGATCGCGTTTACCCGCCAGCGCGGTGAGGACTTCTACACCTCCGACGGGGCGCTGGGTATCAGCGCGGCCACCATTGTGGCCTGGTTCGAGATGTTCGAGGCGATGCGGGTGGAAGGCGGCTACCCGCCTGCGGGATTCTTCGAAGCCGTTGGCTCGTCTGCCGAACAGTCCTATCTGGCCAAAGGCAAGGTCGCGTCGCAAATCATCCCTACCAACAACTTCCTGGCTTACAACGCCGCCGCTGGCGGCAACCTTGCCCTGCTGCGGCTGCCTGGCGAAACCACCGGCACACGCCGGGGGCAGTCGATCGACACCCCCGCGCTGTGGTCTATCGCGGCGCAGTCCAAACACCGCGACGAGGCACTTAAGCTGCTCAATTTCCTGATCAACGACCCGGAAGCGTCCAAGGCGACGGGCACCACCCGCGGTGTGCCAGCCAACGCCAAGGTAGCCGAGGAAATCAAAACCACGCTTGCCCCTGACGACCAGCTCGCCACCGACTATCTGGCCGGGCTGCAAAAAGAAAAGCTGCCCCGTTCGTACGCGTACCCACCGGGCTCAAGCAAGATTCAGGCCAGCCTCAAATCCATTGCCACCGAGGTCGAGTTCAAGCGCCAAACCCCGCAGCAGGGCGCTGCGGCGTTACTTGACGCCGGCAAGAAGGCGCTCGGCAAGTGACGGCCCTGTCCCAAAACGCACCGGCTGGGCCCGCGGCCACCGCGGGCCCAGCCCCGCGGCCAGAACGCGCACCGCGCCGGCGCAAAGACCGCGCCGGGTACCTGTTCCTGCTACCGTGGTTCATCGGCATGCTTTTCACGATCGTGCCGTTCTTCGCCTCCCTGTACCTGGCGTTCACCGACTACAACCTGCTCAACACTCCACAATGGATAGGGTCCGCCAATTTCAGCGAGATGCTGCACGATCCGCTGCTGCACCAGTCCCTGAAGGTCACGTTCGTCTACACCTTCGTGTCAGTGCCGCTGTCGCTCATAGTCGCGCTCGCTGTGGCGATGATGCTCAACCGGGGCATCAAAGGGCTTCCGCTGTACCGGGCTGTGTTCTACCTGCCATCGCTGCTAGGCGGCAGCGTCGCAATCGTCCTGCTGTGGCGCTACATCTTCGGCCTCAACGGCGTCGTCAACGATTTCCTTGGCTGGATCGGCATCCAGGGCCCCGGTTGGACGTCTGACCCGGACTATGCCCTCACCACGCTGATAATTCTGCACATCTGGACGTTCGGCTCACCGATGGTGATCTTCCTGGCTGGGCTGCGGCAGATCCCCGTCATGTACTACGAGGCCGCCGCCATGGATGGCGCCACAAAGTGGCAGCAGTTCCGCAAGGTAACACTGCCCCTGCTGAGCCCGATCATATTCTTCAACCTCATCCAGTCGCTGATCTCATCATTTCAGACGTTCACCCAGGGCTTCATCATGAGCGGCGGCAGCGGCGGCCCCGCTGACTCCACCCTGTTCTACAATCTTTACCTCTACCAGCAGGGATTCACTCACTTCAACATGGGCTACGCCTCGGCAATGGCCTGGATGCTGCTGGTCATCATCGCCGCGTTCACCGCACTGAACTTCCTCGCCGCCAAGTATTGGGTCTACTACGACAACTGAGGTTATCCCATGTCGATCGCCACACAGGCCCCGCCCGCGGCGGAGGCACCCTCCGAAGAGGACAGTTACCTGGAACGGATGCAGGGCTCACGGCGGTCCCGGTTTGCCCGCCATATGCTTCTATGCCTTGTCGGCGCCGTCATGCTGTACCCGCTGCTATGGCTGATTTCCAGCTCACTCAAGCCCAGCAAGCTCATCTTCACCCAACTCGGGCTCTGGCCGTCTGACTGGGACCTGACGAACTACCCGCGAGGGTGGACCGCACTTGAACAGCCATTCACCGTCTACATGAGCAACTCGCTAATCATCGTCGTGCTCAGCATTCTGGGCAACCTGGTGTCATGTTCCCTTGCCGCATATGGGTTTGCCCGGCTGAACTTCACCGGCCGCAAACTGTTCTTCGCCCTCATGCTCGGGACCATGATGCTGCCCGGCCACGTGCTGCTAGTCCCGCAGTACATCGTTTTCGCCAAACTTGAATGGATCAACACCTACTACCCGCTGCTGGTGCCGAACTTCCTTGCCACCAACGCGTTTTACATCTTCCTCATGGTGCAGTTCATGCGGGCGCTGCCGCGCGAGCTCGACGACGCAGCCCGCATGGACGGCTGCGGCCCATTCCGCACCTTCTGGAGCGTGATCATGCCGCTGTGCATGCCCGCGTTCGCCACCACCGCTATCTTCACCTTCATTTCGGTATGGAACGAGTTCTTCGGCCCGCTGCTGTACCTGACCGACTCAGAGCTTTACACGGTGCCGCTGGCGCTGCGGCAGTTCATGGATTCTGAGGGGCAATCGCAATGGGGGCAAATGTTTGCCATGTCATTTCTGTCCCTGGCACCGGTGATCGGGTTCTTCATCGCCGGCCAGAAATACCTGGTCAAGGGCATCGCCACCACGGGCCTTAAATAGAGCCCCGAACGGAAAGCTGAGGATTTCATCAACATGGCAAGCCAAGAGCCGCAGGTGCCACGCCGGTATGCGTTCGTGGGTACCGGGTCGCGGGCCCAGATGTATCTGGCCGCGCTGCTGGGTACGCACGCCTGCGCCGGTGAACCGGTCGCGTTCTGCGACACCAATGAGGTGCGCATGTCCTACTACGACCGTCTCGTCGAGCAGGCCCGGCCCGGGCTGCGGCTGCCGCACTACCCAGCCAGCCAGTTCGCCAGCATGCTCACCGACACCAAGCCCAGCGTGCTGTTCGTGACCTCACCGGATGCCACCCACGCCGCCTATGTCAGCCAGGCGCTGGGCGAAGGTATCGACGTGGTGGTGGAAAAACCGATGACCACCGACGTCGCCGGGCTGCGGCAGATCGGTGCGGCGCTCGCGGCCAGCACCGCCACGCTGACAGTGACCTTCAACTACCGGTACTCACCGCGCAACACCATGGTGCGCCGGCTCATCGCTGACGGCATCATCGGCGAGATCACCTCAGTGAACTTCGAGTGGTGCCTGGACACGGTGCACGGCGCCGACTACTTCCGCCGCTGGCACCGCGACAAGTCCATCTCCGGCGGCCTGCTGGTCCACAAAGCAACCCACCACTTCGATCTGGTCAACTGGTGGCTGGCCGATGTGCCTGAGGTGGTCTTCGCCCGTGGCGGCCTGCGCTTCTACGGAGCAGAAAACGCCCGGCACCGCGGGCTAGGGTCACGTCCCGAATTGGGCCGCGACGTTACTCCAGATGACCCGTTCGCCTTTGACATCACCGCCGATGAGCGTCTGCGCCAGCTTTACCACGACGGCGAGCACCTCGACGGCTACATCCGCGACCGCGACGTGTTCTCCGGCGGCATCACCATCGAAGACAACCTCAACCTTGTTGTCGGATACCGCAGCGGCGCGGCGATGTCGTACACGCTGCACGCCCACAGCCCATGGGAGGGATACCGCGTCGCCATCAACGGCACCGCAGGGCGCATCGAGCTTGACGTCGTCGAACGCGGCCACGTCCAGCCCGCCACCGCCACCATGGCTGTCGGCGCCGCAACGGCGACCGCCGGGGTGATCGATCCCAGTGGCGCACCCGATAGCCACAGCGAAGCAGCCACATCACTGCGGCCACCCGGCACCCGGCTGCTGCTGCAACGGCACTGGGAACCGGCCCATCAGGTGCCCATCCCGGCCGGGCATGGCGGGCACGGTGGCGGCGACACGATGCTGCTCGACGACGTGTTCCGCGGTCCGGGCAGTGACCTGCTGCACCGCGGCGCCGGGTTCACCGACGGAGCCGCCAGCATCCTGGTCGGTGTCGCCGGCAACGAGTCACTGCGCACAGGAAAAGCCGTATACCTCAACGACTTCGGGTTGCCGCTGGCACACCCGGGCGCCGTCCAGTGAATGGCGTGCATGCAAACCTGAAAGGCAACAACGATATGAGCGACGCCACCGCCTGGCCGCCGGGCAGCCGCACACTGTGGAATGCCGACAACGGTGACGGCACCTACCGCAACCCGGTAATGCACACCGATTGGTCCGATCCTGACGTCATCCGTGTTGGCGACGACTTTTACCTTGTCGCGTCAAGCTTTCACCGGGTACCGGGGCTGCCTATCCTGCACAGCCGCGATCTGGTCAGCTGGTCTATCGTCGGCCACGGGCTGCAGCGCCTTGAACCTGAGGAGGTTTTCCGGACTCCCCAGCATGGA
>JBIOYB010000186.1:0-17953 GCA_044869915.1 Allorhizocola sp. | reverse complement strand
ATCCCGCCGTGACGCCGATGCTCGTCGTCGCGGACGGCACCCTCGTGCGCGAAGGAGGCGGCGCCAGCACGAGCCTCGCTGTGAGATCGTTCGATGAACTGTTCATCGGGCACGTCGGGCCGGAGGCGGTCGCGGGATTCGTCTCGGAGGTCCAGGTCATCTGGGGCAGGAAGTCCGGCGAGGAGTTTGACCCGAGTCTGGTCCACACGATGGCCTGGCGGCAGGAGGGCAGCGTCCACCAGGGCTTCACCAAGGTCGTGCGTCCAAGCGAACTGACCACCATCAAGGAGCACATCGCCTCGGCCGGTGCGGACCTGGGCGGGATCACCCGCTTCCCGCGCCTGTCCGGCATGACCTGGGCGGTAACGCTGTCGCAGGCGCTGCCGGCCACCACGACGCACGTCATCAACACCGAGGTGCCGTGGAGCGCGGAATTCGGCGAGTCGATCATCGATCCGGAGGGCTTCTGGCAGCCGGTCTCCAACTTCCTTGACCAAATCAGGGTGTACGAGGCCGGCCGCGCCTATCACGAGAAGTTCAACCGGGCGGTGTTCGGTCCGGCTCTGCCGCCGAGCCCATATGCGCCGCATTGGGTCAGCCGGGTCGACGACGAGATCGTGATCGACGGCGGGGTCCATGGCGACGGGCAGGGCCGTGCCGGGTACACCCAATATGACAAGGCCCAGGTCGCCCTCTACCGCAACGGTGAACTGGTCGGCCAACGCCCGAGCGCCACGGGCGCCTTCCGTGTCCCGGCCGCCGGCGCGCGGTATCGTGCCGAGGTCTCGACCGAACGCGGCGCGCCATTCCGGCTCAGCACCAAGGTCGGCGTCGTGTGGTCGTTCCACTCGTCGCATGTGGACGGTGTCCAACGCCTGCCGGTGACCGCGATCGGGTTCACCCCACCACTCGACGACCACAACACGGCCCGGGCCGGCGCACCCCAGGTCATCCCGATCGACGTGCGCCAACAGGAAGGCTCCGACGCCAAACGACTCAACACTCTCACCGTGTCCGTATCCCACGACGACGGCGCCACCTGGCACGACGTCAGGGTCTACGGCCTGCTGGGCCACCGCTTCATCCTGCTCACCAACTCCACCACGCCCGGCTTCGTCTCACTACGCGCCAAAGCCGAGGACCGCGCCGGAAACACGGTGGAACAAACCATCATCCGCGCCTACGAAGTCAAATAGCCCCAACGCGAGGCCGGGACCTCCATCCCGGCCTCGCGGCTCGCCACGTCACCGGGCGCCGCCAGAGTATTGCCCGCTCCCCGGTGGCGGAGGGGTCCAGTCGCTGGGTCGCTCACCGATTACCGCATCGAGGTTGGCGAAAATGGTGACTATGACGGCTGCCTGCGCCACGACAAAAGCGATCCTCGCGCCGAGGTTTTCCATGCCGTAGGCCGCCGCGAGCGCATCGCGCCGGCGTGACCACCAGGTATCCGTGGGACGCAGCGCCTCCAGATCCATCACCAGCGCCGTTGCCGTGATGACGGCGGCGAAGAGCGCGAGATCCACCATCGCCAAGGAGTTGCCGCCGGTGAGCTCCACCATCGCGTACCTCAGGATCTCGACCGCCGCGACGGCGGTGATGAGCGGCAGCGTCCTGAGGATTCCCCGCCGGAACGGCAACTTCTGCCACAGCAGGCCCAACACCGCGCCGGCTCCCATCCAGGCGGCGGCCTCCCAGGCGATCAGAGTGATCCAGTCGAGCATGACCGAATAGTCCGGACCCGGCTGCGCCGCGGGTTGGGTCTGCCGTCCCAGCCACAGCTTGAGCACGGCCGCCGGTGCGCCGACCGCCGCCGCCACGACCGCCCCCCGCTTGGCGTTTTCCCAAGGTGTCGCTTTTGGACCCAGCGCGAGCACGACGTCCACCGGTGTCACGGAGGCGGCACGCAGCCAGTCGATCGTCTGGACCTTCGCATCCGGCAGCAGGGAGGTGCCCGCGAGCCTGCTGGTCTCGTCGGCGTGTGCCCCGACCTGGATGGTTCCCTTGGCCAAATCCCGGTCCAGCGCCCGTCCGCGATGCTGGATCCTGCTCCAGCGCGCCGCGGCGCCGCGAAGCTCGCCGATGTCGTAGGCATCGGCGACGGATCGCACGGTCTGCCCGCTCCGGGGCAGTTGCTTTTCCAGCAGGGGGTGGCTGTGCCGCAACCACAACGCGAGGATGAACCACGCCAGCGGCCAGACGGGCAACCACAGTCCAAACGGCAATGCCATCCACGACACGGGGCCCATGATGAACAACAGCACCGCGAATCGGTCGTCGAGCCGCACGCGGATGAGGGCCCAGGCGCCGATGACGGCCAGCACGGGCAGCAGGCTCCCCACATTTTGGAGGATGCGAGTGGGATAGTAGGCCGTCGTCCATTCGACATAGGGTGGCGAAAGAGGTTGTCTCTCGGCCCACATGTGTTGCGCCAGAACGGCCCGGACCCCCGCGAATCGCTCGACCACGAGGGCGGCGGCGATGAAGGCCCCGCTCCACCAAACCTCCGGTGGTGGCCGCAACTGTCGTGCGCCCGTCATCAGCACGCGAGCGGCGTTGATCAGTCCGGCGGCGAGAAGCACCGAGAGATGGAATGCGACGACGGTCTGCGCCGCGACTACACCAAGCGCGGCGGCATGCGCGCCGAAGAATCCGCGGACTGCCAATTCGTCTGCCTGGTAGGCGATTCCGCCCGCCAGCAAGGCCTCCAGCGCCACCGCCCCCACGATCGGCCATGGCATGCCCCAGGCGAGGGCGGCGCCCAAAATGAGCACCGTAGCCCAAATATCCGTGTACCGGCCGTCCCAGCCGTAGCCGTAGGCGATCCAGCCGGCGGTGAGCGCCGCGGCCACCACCAGGATGGGCAAGCACAGCCGCACCACTCGCATGGCCCCGCACCGATGCGCCCACAGGACCAACAATCCCACCAGGACAATGGTGTTCAGGCCGTAGAGGAGGATGGTCGCCCAGTGCCATCCCCGTGTGCCGGCCGTCAACGCCATCTGCGTGCGGGCGTCCGGATGGATGGTAAAGCGGGCCAGGGTGCCGTTTCCCTGCGGATCCGGTGCGGAGGACATCCACTGGATCCGCTCGGCGCGGACCTCTGCCGTGGAGTATGGCTCGGGCCGGGTCAGCCAGCCCGGCGGCGCGGTGACGCTCACCTTGCGCCACTGTGCCCGGGCCAAAAACTCGGGCCGTGTGATCTCGGCCTGCCAGCGCCCCGGTGCGGGTGTAAAGAGGATGAGGGTGCCGACCCTGGTGCCCCAATCGGTGACCGTCTTGACGGGGTCACTGGTCGTCGTGTCTCTGACGACGACCAGGTCGGCCTCCTTGGTCACGGATGGCGGCTCCCGGCGCCGCTCATACCGCCGCCCCTCGACCACACCGAGCACGCAGCTCATGGCCAACTTGTATGTCGCCTCGTCGCGGGACCGCACCAGGTGCGAGGCGATCTCGCTGTTCTCCGGAATGCTCACATTCATCGAGGTGATGGCTCGCGGGGTCGCCAGCCCCGTGTTGTCGATGGTCACCTCGATCTCGGCCACCATGCCCATAGGCGGGTCTGGACAGTCGCTGGAGCCTTCGGAGACAGGCTTCTCAAACGACAGCACAAAAATCGTGGCGAGCGCGGCCGGGACGATCACCATGGTCGTCCACAGGAACGCCCAGAGCCACCGCCACGACGGGTCCACCATCGACAGACCTCACCCTCGGTGCCACGGCACCGCCACCGATGTGTCAACCAGGCAGCATAGGTCGCGCCAGCAATGGCGATCGAGGCTATGGGCGAAGAGCCGCAAAGCTCGCAGCGCGCGCCCGCTCCCCACCGATCGCTGGAGCACCTTGAGCAGCCTCACCCGCCATTTTACCGGACCGGGCAGGGATTAGATCACGCCCTTGAGCAGCTGGCGGGCCATGACGATGCGCTGCACCTGGTTGGTGCCCTCGTAGATCTGCGTGATTTTGGCGTCGCGCATCATGCGCTCCAGCGGGAAGTCCTTGGTGTAGCCGTAACCGCCCAGCAGCTGCACGGCGTTGGTCGTGACCTCCATGGCGACGTCGGAGGCGAAACACTTGGCCGCCGCGCCGTAGTAGGTGAGGTCGGCGTCGCCGCGCTCGGAGCGGGC
Organism: Allorhizocola sp.; assembly: GCA_044869915.1. GTDB lineage: Bacteria > Actinomycetota > Actinomycetes > Mycobacteriales > Micromonosporaceae > Allorhizocola. The sequence continues at coordinate 13,829 of JBIOYB010000186.1, read as the reverse complement.
CGCGGCGGCGTAGGTGAGCTCGCGCGCGGCGGTGAGCTTCATGCCCATGTCGGCCAGCATGAACTGGATGCCCTGGAAGTCGGCGATGGGCTTGCCGAACTGCTTGCGCTCCTTGACATAGGCGATGCCCGCGTCGAGCGCGCCCTGGGCGATGCCGAGCGCCTGGGCCGCGATCGTGACCCGGGTGTGGTCGAGCGTGCGCATGGCGGTCGCGAAGCCGGTGCCCTCCGAGCCGATGAGGCGCTCCGCCGGTACCCAAACAGAATCGAGATAAACCTCACGGGTGGGTGATCCTTTGATGCCGAGCTTGCGCTCAGGGGCGCCGAAACTCACCCCGGGGTCGCCCTTTTCGACCACAAAGGCCGAGATGCCCTTGGCGCCCACGCCCGGCTCGGTCACCGCGAACACGGTGTAGTAGTCGCTTACGCCCGCATTGGTGATCCACCGCTTGACGCCGTTGAGCAGCCAGCCGTCGCCCTCGCGCACAGCGCGTGTGTTCATCGACGCGGCGTCGCTGCCCGCCTCCGGCTCGGACAGGCAGTACGAGAACATGGCCTCACCAGAGGCGACCGGCGCCAGGTATTTCTTCTTCAGCTCCTGCGACCCGGCGAGCAGCAGCGGCAGGGTGCCGAGCTTGTTGACGGCCGGGATGAGCGAGGACGACGCGCATGCCCGGGCGACCTCCTCGATCACGATCGCCGTGGCCATGGCGTCGGCGCCTGCGCCACCGTATTCGGTGGGTATATGGGGGGCATGAAAGTCCGACGCACGCAGCGCCTCGTAGCTGGCCTGCGGAAACTCGCTGTTGTCGTCCGCGTGGGCCGCGTGGGGGGCGACCTTGGCGTCGCACACCGCGCGGACCGCCTCGCGGACCGCCATGTGCTCCTCCGGCAGGCTGTACAGGTCAAATGTCTCGGTCTGCATCATGTCTCCTCGTGGCTACCGTCGAGTAGCTTAACGCTGGTTCGGAACGATAGCGGCATGCGCTCAAGGTATGCTTCCTCAGCCGCTGAAGAATGGAGATCCCCGTGACGGTTCCTTATGCAGGCCAGCCCACTCCGGTAACTCCGCCTTCGGGTGCCCCACGGCCACGCCTGACCTTCATCGGCATCGGCTACCTGGGCACGACCTACGCCATCTGCTACGCAGAGCTCGGTTACGAAGTGCTGGGCGTCGATATCGACGTCGACCGGGTCGAGCGGCTTGGCCGTGGCGAGGTGCCGTTCCACGAGCCCGGGCTCGACGAGCTGCTGCGCAAAAACGTCGCGTCGGGCCGGCTGCGCTTCACCACCTCCTACAAGGAGGCCGCGGACTTCGGCGACGTTCACTTCATCTGTGTGGGCACGCCGCAGCGCGCCAACAGCCTCGGCGCCGACCTGAGCTATGTCGAGTCGGCGGTCACCAGCCTGGCCCCGCACCTGACCCGCAAGGCGCTCATCGTCGGCAAGTCGACGGTGCCGGTGGGCACGGCCGAGTGGGTCGAGCAGCTGGTCGAAAAGCACGTGCGCCCCGAGCTCGGGGTCGAGGTCGCCTGGAGCCCCGAGTTCCTGCAGGAGGGCTTCGCGGTCGACGACGTGATGCGGCCCAACCGCATCGTCGTGGCCACCAAGACCGATTGGGCCAACTCGCTGCTGCACATGGCGCACAAGGGCGTGTTCGACCTGGCCGCGGTCGAGGACCGCGAGGTGCCCGTGGTCAACACCGACTTCCCGACGGCCGTGCTCGTCAAGCACGCGGCCAACGCGTTCCTCGCCACCAAGATCTCGTTCATCAACGCCATGGCCGAGGTGTGCGAGGCGTCCGGCGGCGACGTGACCGCCCTGGCCCGCTCGCTCGGGCACGACCCACGCATCGGCAACCGCTTCCTGCAGGCCGGGCTCGGGTTCGGCGGCGGGTGCCTGCCCAAGGACATCCGCGCGGTCCAGGCCCGCGCGCAGGAGATCGGCGCGGGCGAGGCGCTGCGCTTCCTGCACGAGGTCGACCTGATCAACCTGCGCCGGCGGCAGCGCGTGCTCAACCTCGCGGCGGAGCTGCTGCACCGGCGCTTCGGCCCGGCCGGGCCCGACCTGTCGGGCGCGCGGATCGCCGTGCTCGGTGCGACGTTCAAGCCCAACACCGACGACGTGCGCGACGCGCCCGGGCTCGCGGTGGCCGGCATGATGGCGCGGGCAGGGGCCGACGTGCGCGTCTACGATCCCCAGGGCATGGAAAACGCCAAACGCGCCGTGCCCGAGGTGAGCTACGCCAAGTCGATGCTGGAGGCGGTCACCGACGCCGAGCTGGTGTGCGTGCTGACCGAGTGGGCCGAGTTCCGCAACGCCGACCCGGTCGCGCTCGGCGAGGTCGCGGCCGCCCGCAATGTCATCGACGGGCGCAACTGCCTCGACGCGCCGGCGTGGTCGGGCGCGGGATGGGACCTTCGGGCGCTCGGCCGCGCGACGGTCTGATTCCGCGGCGAGCTGGGTGGGACGCTTCGCTAGGTAAACCTGGCCGTTCCCGACAGAGCGATCTAGACATAAGGGACTTGCGGAACCGGCCCCTTCTCCGAGAGAGTCGATCCACACAGGACTTGTCGGATCGCCCGGCGGCGTCATCCTGACGATCTTGAAACGCAAGTGAGGAATTGCGGCGGACCGCCAACACCGCGGATCCGCCAAGCAATACCTCACCAGCGCACGCAGTGGTCAAGATCGGGCTTGGATGGCGGCGCCTTAAAGGGCGATCTGCCGCGCGTTGCTTCGCACGCGCAAGTTTGGCGGTGGAGGAGTCGGGCCATGTCGGAGGAAGTCAAGCGCACAAAACTGACCGCTCCGTGTCCGCACTGCGGGACGCTGCGCGATCCGACACTGCGCTGTCCCAAGTGCGGCCATCAGCCAGACGTGCTCGGCGACGAGCTGGCGCGGGTCAACAAGGCCATCTCCGACATGAAGCAGCGCGACATCCAGCTCATGGCGGAGGTGAAGAAAAACGCGCAGACCATGCAGGCCGCGCTGCACCAGCGCAACCTGCTGATCAGCACCGAGGCCGAGCGGCAGAAGAAGGGCGCGCCGAAGCAGCGCCCGTGGTCGCGCCGCACCCCGACGGCTCCGCCTTCGCCTCCGGTGCCGCCTCCACCGATACCGCCTAAGCAAAGAAGGCCGCGGCAGACCATCCAGGTCGAGCCACACCTGGAGCCGGAGGCGTCGCCGCGGCTGGTGCAAAACGTCCTGCTGGCGCTCGCACCACTGATGCTCGGCATCACCGCGGTCATATTCGCGCTAATCGATCTTCGTGACAACGTGAACCCGGGCACGCGCCTGACCGTGCTCGGCCTCGTAACCGTGCTGCTGCTGGTGGCGCCGCCGATCCTGGTGCAGCGCGGGCTGTTCTCGACCGCCGAGTCGCTCGCGACCGTCGGCCTTGGACTGTTGCCTGTGGACGGTTACGTCATCGCGCAACTCGACACGTTCCAGGGCGGCGGTGGGCAGACGACCGTTTACGGCGTCATTTTCGCCGTGACCACGGCCATCGCGTTCGTCTACCACCACTACACCGGGCTGACGTCAGCGCGCTACATGTTCGTGCTCGCCAGCCAGCCCGTCCTGTTCCTGCTCGCCTACGAACACGTCAAAGGCCCCGCCGGCTGGGCGCTCGTGTTCGCTCTCATCGCCGCACAAAACGCTTTGATAACACGGGGCCTGGAGCTGTACCACCGTCCGACCCCGACGCCCACCATCCGGACGACGCACTGGCTGTGGGAGCTGACCTGGATCCTGCACGGCCTGGCCATCGGAACGGCGCTCGTCTACGCCATCGCGGCGCTGCTCACCGGCCACGATCTGGCCGCGACCACGCGCGCCGCGTTCACGCTGCTGCTGGTCGCGGCCGTCGGCGTATTGGGGTCGTTCATGCTGCGCACGCGGCCGCTCGGCGACCTCGCGTCCGGCCTGCTCACCCTCGCCGTCATCGCCTCGGCCGCGCGCGTCGCGCTGATCGCCATCCCGCAAAACGCGATCCTCGTCATCGCGTTCGTGGTGTTCGCCACCAGCCTCGCCGTGCGCGCGCTGCCGGCCGAGGCACGCCGCGGGCCGCAGCTCGCCTCGACCGTCGCGCTCGGTGTGGTGAGCCTTTTCGTGGTGGGGGAGGCGCTTCGGGCCGCCGTGGCACCGCTGCGGGCGAGCCTTCCGATGTGGACGGCCAATGTGGAGGGTTATCAAGCCCTTGTGGCTCAACACTCCACGGGTGCCAGCTGGCGGCTGGTCATCACCATCGCCCTCATCACGGCCGCGGCCTTCCTCGCGCTGCCGCCCGCGTTCCGCCGCGAGAGCGCGGTCGCCGGCGCCGCCCTGACCGTCCTCGCCATGCCGGCATCGTTTCACCTGGGCTGGGTGGCCAGCCTATGGTTGCTCACCCTGTCTGCCGTGGCGTTTCTCTTTTTCTGGACGCCGATCACAGCCCGCGCGGCGACGGCGCAGGCGATCGCCTTTGTCGTGGTCGCGCTCGGCGCGATCGGGGTGGGCCTGGCGCGGCAGTGGTCAACCGCGGGCGTGCTCGCCGCGATCACCGTCGCCGGCGCGGCAGTCGTGCTGCTGCACCGCGCGCGCCCGGTCCCGCCCGAGGCCATCCGCATCACCGACACGGCCGCGGGCGCCGCGGCGTTCGCCGCGCCCGGAGCCATGGCCACGGGCCTGCTCACGCTCATGCCGACCGTATCGACCAGTGTCGCGCTGACCGTCGGCTATCTCACGGCGAGCGCGACGCTCGCGCTGGTCGCGGTGCGCCTGGTCGCGCACCGGCGCATCGGCGTGCCACTCGCGATCGGCACCGGCCTGGGCGCACTGGTCATCACCGGCGCGGCGTTCGGCATGGACGGCGCCGAGGGCATCGACGCGGGCGTGGGCGCACTGCTGCTCGCGGCCGCGATCCTGCTCGCCCTCGCACCGTCCATTGACGAGGGCATGCGGGCCGACCGCGTGCTCGACGGCGCCGACGTGGCCGCGGCCGCCGTGACCGTCGCGGTCGTCGCGTCGCTCGCACGCACCGCCGAGCTGCTCGCGCCGTCGCAGTGGCTGTTCCAGAGCGCGGTGGCCGTGCTGATCGTGGCCATCGGCGTGCGCGCGCTGCCGGCGCACTGGCGGCGCGGCCCCTCCGTCGGTGCGGGCATCGCCGGTGCGATCATCGGCGCGATCGCGGGCTATTACGCGCTCGCGGGCGGCCTGCGGGCGGTCACCACCCCGGGCGAGCTGTTCGAAGCGCGCGTGCCCGACGTGGCGCCGCCCACGCACTACGGCTGGCAGGTCCCGGCCGCGCTGATCGTGCTCGCCGTCGCGGCCGCCGTCGCGCTGCCGCGCCCGCGCAACTACGACGCGGCCGCGGCCGCGATCGTGCTCGCCACGCTCGGCGCTCCCGCCGAGCTGGGCTGGCCGTGGTGGTCGCCGATCGTGCTCGGGCTGGCCATCGCGACGGTGTACTCCATCGCGTCGACCGTGGCGATTGACGCCCGCGCCGGATACGCCCGGCTGACCGTGGCCATCATCGTGGGGCTGCACGCGCTGCTGGCGAGCCTCGTGCTGCTGTGGACGTTCGCGGCCGCGCTCGCCGTCATCGCATTGCTCACCGCGGTCGTGGCCGGCGTGTCGTCGGTCGTCACCCGGATGTCCATCGCGGACGGTGTGCCCCCGCCCAGCCACCTGGAAGTCGTCGGCGGCACGGGACTCCTGGGCGCGCTGCTGGCCGGCCCGGCGGCGGTCGCGGCATATGCCGCACACTCCGAAGTGGACGCCGACGCGGTGCTCACGGTGACGGTCCTGACCATCTTCGGCACGCTCGGGCTGCTGCTGCTCGTGAGCCGCTACATCAGCGCCTACCTGGGCTGGGGCACCGTCGGCATCGCCCTGTCCAGCACGGCGGTCGCCGTCGCGGCGCTCATCCTGGGCCGGCCGGCGGGCGTATACGCCGCCGCGGCCGTGCTGTTCGTCGTGCTCGCGGAGCTGTTGCGGGCCAACGCGGCACCACCGCCCGTGCAGCAGATCCAGCGCGAAGAGCGGTTGCCGGGCGGCGCGCGCCGCTGGCGCGTCGGGTCGGAGCTGTGGTCGCGGCGGCGCTGGCCGGTGCGGCCCGGATCGATGGCGGCGGCCGGCGCGGCCGCGCCCGCCATCATCGCCGTCGCCTCGCTCGCGCCCGCGCTGCGCGCCTCGCTGGTGACACCGCACGAGACGATGAACCGGATCTGGCAGGGGCCGCCACCGCCGCTGCCGTTCCCGGTGGACAACACCGCCGTGGTCACGGCCATCCTGCTCACCATCGCGGCCGCGGTCGCGGCCATCGGGTTCGGCGGGGGCATGACGCGCGCCGTGTCGGTCGTCGTGCCGGGTGTGGCGCTGACCATCCTCATCATGCCGGTCAGCCTCGGGATGCCTTGGCCCGCATCGGTCATGGCCGGGCTGGTCACGTTCACGCTGTGCATGCTGAGCGTGGCGCTGACGTTCCCGCCCGAGCAGGACGAGTCGACCAGCGGGACGCGGGCGGCGCGGATCGCGGTACTCCTCATAGGACTTGTGGCGGGCAGTGCGGGACTGGCCGGCAGCCTCGCCACCCCGGAGATGACCATCTTCACGTTCGCGGGCGCCGTCGGTGTCGGCCTCATCGCGGCGCTGTGGGGCAAGGTCGAGCGGGCGCGCATCCTGGGCTGGCTCGGCGGAGCCCTTGCGGCGCAACTGCTCGTGCTCAGCGTGAGCCTGCGCGTCGGAGCCAAGCCGGAGTGGGCGGCGTTCGCCGTGCTGGCCGTAGGCGCGGCGCTGATCGCGTGCGCGTCGCTGCTGCCGCGGTTCACCCGGCCCGAGGCGCTGGGCGAGGCCAGCGCGATCGAGTGGGCCGGCTACGCCGCCGGGGTCATCGCCATCATGCTCGCGCTGCGCTCGACCGCGCATGTCGCGGCGCTGCTCGTCGGGTGGGGCGCGGTGCTGGCCATGGCCGCGACCCGGGCGGGGCGGCCCGAGCAGCAGCGGCGGATCCTGTTCTGGATCGCGGCCGCGTCGGAGGTCGTGGCGTGGGTGCTCATCATGCGCAGCGCCGACGTGGCGCTGCCGGAGGCGTACACCATCCCCTTTGCCTTGCTGGCCTTGGCCGTCGGGCTCATCGAGATCCGGCAGCGCCCGCACCTGGGCAGCTGGACGGCATACGGCCCGGCCCTGGTCATCGCGTTCGGCCCGACCGTGGTGGTGGTGCTCGCGGTGGAGACCCATCCGGCGCGTGTCGTCGGGCTGCTGCTGGGCGGGATCGCCGTGCTGATCTGGGGTTCGCAGACGCAGCAGCGCGCTCCCGTCGCGATCGGGGCCGCCGTGACGACGATCGTCGCATTCCACGCGCTCACGCTGGTCGGCACGACGTGGCTCGCGGTGGGCATCGCGGGCATCGTGCTGCTCATCATCGGGGCCAGCTCGGAGCGGCGGCGCCGGGCCACGGAGCGCTACAACAAGTTCCGCTGAGCCGGGCCGAGGCGTGGGGAGACAAAGATGACCGCTGTCGACGCAGCACCGGTGGCGCGATCGGCCGCCGCGCCGGGCGCCGGGCGGCGCCTCGCCCTGCTGATCGCCATGAGCAGGTTCGAGGACGAGGAGCTGGCCACGCTGCGCTCGTCACCCAACGATGTGGCAGACCTGGCCGAGGTGCTCGGCGACCCGGAGATCGGTGACTTCGAGGTCAAGAAACTCGTCGACGCTCCCTTGCGCGAGGTGGCCCTCGCGCTCGAGGATTTCTTCTGGGACCGCTCCGCCGACGATCTCCTTCTCCTGCACATCACCACTCACGGCTTCATGCACAACGGCCGGCTCTACCTCGCCACCGCCGACACGCGTCGCCACCGGCTCGCGTCGAGCGCGCTCAGCGCCGACCATCTTCGCAACCTCATGGATGACAGCCGGGCCAAACACCAGATCCTGTTGCTCGATTCCTCCTACAGCGGCGCTTTCAAATGACGACACCGCACTTTTTCGCGGGACCGTCCCGCACGGTCATCACGTCGTCAAGGGCACTCGAGGTCTCGTTCGAGAGCGGGCAGCCCACGGATGGGGGCCCGAGATCCGCGTTCACCGGTGCCATAGTGGAAGGGCTGCGGACGGGTGCGGCCGACGTCGACGGGGATGGCCTGATCTCGACCGAGGATCTCTACACCTACATCCGGGACAGCCTGCGGCGGCAGGGCATCCCGCAGACGCCGCAGAAGTCTTCCTCGGGCAGCGGCACCGCGGTCGTGGCCAAGGCTGCGCGCGGCGTTGCCACGAGCCACGTTCGCCCCGAGACGGTGGCGGTCGTCCGCGAGCCGAGCGTCCGGCGGCCGGCCACGTGGTACAGCCCGGATGACCTCGAAGCGGTCGACGAGCTCGAGTTCGCGCCCGCCGCGGACGCGCTGGCGGAGCTCGTCGCGTCCAAGCGGCTTGCGCCGCCGCTGGCCATCGGATTGTTCGGCGAATGGGGCGCCGGGAAGAGCTTCTTCATGCGGCTGGTCAAACAGCGCATCCAAGCGCGCTGCGACGCCTCGGGCCCGGGCCCGCAGGACGGTGAGCCAAACGTCTCGCACGTCGTCCACGTGGAGTTCAACGCCTGGCACTATGTCGAGGCAAACATCTGGGCAAGCCTGGCCACACGCATCTTTCAAAGCATCGCCGAATACCTCGAGGAGTCCACGGGCTCGCCGGGCGACGCCCACCGTGTGCTCCTGGGTCAGTTGGAGTCGTCCCAGCAGCTTCTGGACGAGGCGGAGCAGAGGCAGTCGGCCGCGGAGCAGGCGCTGGGCGAGGCGGAGCAACGGATCTCCAGTGTGCGGGCGGCTCAGGAGCAGCGCAGCGTCGCCCAGCTACACGTTGACCACCCCGAGGCGGCCCCGGCGGTCAACGCCCTCTCCAGCGATCTCGGGATCGATCCCACCGCGACCGTCACCTCGGTGCGCGACCGGATCCGGGAGCTGCGCGAAGCGTCCAACATCTTCTCGCGGCTGTGGACCCTGCTCACTGTCCAGGTGGGCACGCGAGCCCGGCTCAAGGTGCTGGCCGTGCCGATCCTTCTGTTGCTGGTGGGCATGTCCACCGCGACGGGGCTCTATCTGGCGGGCCGCGAAGTGGCGCCGCTGCTGCCCTGGATATCCGCTCTCGCGGCGGGCGGCTCGGCCCTCCTGGCGGCCGCGCAGAAGGCGGCCCGCATCGTGCGATCGGGCGCCGAACTCATCGGGATCGACACCCTCGACGAGGAAACGGCTTTGGCATCGGCGCGGGAGGCGTCCGAAAAGGCCCGGCGGACGCTGCGGGAGGTGGAGCGCCAGCTCGAGGATCTGCAAACGCTGGACGCCACGGGGGTTTACCGGTTCGTCAGCGAACGCTATGCCAGCCCCGAATACGCCAAGTACATGGGCGCCGCCTCGCTCATCGAACAGGATCTCCAGGCGCTGAGCCGCCTTCTGACCGCCACCGCCACCGACGCCGGCCAGCCGGTCGAGCGGGGCGGCCGCCGCATGCGGGTCGACCGGATCGTGCTCTACATCGACGACCTGGATCGGTGCCCGGCCGGCACCGTGCGGGAGGTGCTGCAGGCCATACACCTGTTGCTGTCACTGCGTTTGTTCGTGGTCATGGTGGGCGTCGACTCGCACTGGCTCCACGGCGCCTTGCGCTCGGAATACGATGAGATCACGGCCGACCTGCCAAGCTATCGGGGGACAATGCCCTTCAGATATCTGGAGAAGATCTTCCACATCCCCTTCTGGGTCCCGTCCATGGACGATGCGGGATACCGCCGGCTGATGCGCTCGCTGATCGATCCCGTGGATGCGCGGGAGCGGCAGGTCGCTCAGGCGGCGGCGGCCGGAGCCGCATCGGCCGGCCAAGCGCAGCCGCCGGGCTGGATCGTCACCCCCGAAGAGGCGGCATTTCTCGGCGAGCTCGGGGGACTCGTGCAAACGCCGCGCCGGGCGAAGCGACTGGCCAACATCTACCGGTTGCTGAAGGCCTCGGGCTCGGCCGCCGACCGCAAGGCGCTTGAGCCGCCGGGCAACGAGTTTCGCGTCGCGCTGACGCTGGCGGCGATCGCCACCGGCTTTCCCGAAAACACCGTGACAATCTTTGATCAGTTGGGGTCGTCGACCGCCCCGACGTGGTCGCGGTTTCTCGCCGAGGTGGAGCCACTCCTGCCGCCCCAGGCGATGGCAGCGCTGCTGCATGCGTCCGGCAGCCGGCTCGGCGGTGTCGAGCTCGCGCCGTTTCGCGCGTGGGCGCCACGGGTCGTCCGATTTTCGTTCGCGGGGCTCGGCCGGGTGGGTTGAGGCAGTCCACTTTGGACGGTGAAAATCGGCTGCGCCCCAAAGTGATCACGGATAGGCTTGCGTCATGCTGCGGGCCGGGGGATATGTTGCGGTAGCGGTTTGGGGTGTGGTCGCCGGCTGGTGGACGCCGCGCGGCCCGGCGAGCGCGATCGAGGCGCTCGTCTCGGTCGGGGTCAGCGTTGCCGTGGGCCTGTTCGCGGGGTGGGCGAGCCGATCCCGGTGGGCGATGCTGTTGGCGCCGCTGGTGTTTGCGACCGCCGTCGAGCTGGTGCGCATTGGCGTGCCCGGGCCGACCGTCGACGCGCCGCACGCGAGCCCGATCGGGGTGGGGGCGCTCCTGCTCGGGCGCGGCGTGCACGGCCTGTTTTCGTTGCTGCCCTTGGTGATCGGCGCGGGTGTCGGCGCCGGCCTGTGGCGCCGCTGGCCCGGCAGGGTCGCGATGGGACTGTTGGGTGTCGTGCAGCTGACCGTTGCCGTGGCGGTGGTCCTGCCCGCGCGCACCGAGCGGATCGCGGGCGGCATCGCCGAGCTGACGAGCGTGACCAGTGGCGGGCACGAGTTCGGGCTGATGCTGCGCGGCGCCGACCCTGGCGCGCCCGTCCTGCTTTACGTGCCCGGCCCGCCGGGCGGTTCGGAGATCGGGGCCATGCGCCGCCACCTCGCCGAGCTGGAGCGGCACTTCGTGGTCGCCACGTGGGACCGGCGCGGCGGCGGGAAGTCTTACGGCGCACTGGATCCGGCCGCCACGTTCACCATGGACGAGGAGGTGCGCCACGCCCTGGCGGTCGCCGACCATCTGCGGCAGCGGTTCGGGCGCGACCGCATCCATCTCGTGGGCGCCTCGGGCGGCTCGCTCGTGGGCGTGCTCGCGGTCCTGCGCAGGCCGGAGATGTTCTACTCCTATGTGGGCGTGGGGCAGGCGATCAACCCGCGAGAGATGGATCGCAGGCAATACGATGACACGCTGGCGTGGGCGCGCCGCACCGGCGACACCGCGCTGGAGCGCCGGCTCACCGAGCTCGGCCCGCCGCCCTACGCCGGGCTTTACCAATACGAGCCGCTGCTGATGAGCGAGGCCAACGCGTTCGCCTATGACCGCACCGGCAACTCGGAGGGCGTGGGCGGCGCGACCGAAAACGTCGGCGTATCCGAATACACCCTTCTCGAAAAGGTGCACTGCCTGTCGGGCATCTTCGACTCGTTCGACATCCTTTACCCGCGCTACCAAGACGTCGACCTGCGCACACAGGCCACGCGCCTGGCAGTGCCGGTCTACCTGGTGATGGGCGCGCACGAGGTGCCGGCGAGGATGGACCTTGCCCGGCAGTGGCACGCGCTGCTCGAGGCGCCGCGCAAGGAGCTGGTCGTCATCGATGGCGCCGGCCACCGCCCGCAGTTCGAGCGGCCGGCCCAGTTCGTCGACGTGTTGCGCCGCGTGCTCGCCGAGTCAACCACCTGATAGGACGCCGCGGCCGGTCACCATCACGCGGATCGCGGGCGCTTCGCCCACGGCGTAGTTCGCAGGGTCGCGGCAGAGCTTCGCGGTCGCTGTCTGAGATGTAACGGGCTCGGGCTCCGGATGGTGGACCGAGTCGCGCTTGCCAACACATTTTGCAAAATATCTTTGCAAAATCTCTTTGTATCTGGCAGGGTGAACTCATGACTGACGATGCCCGGACCTACCAATTGATCGATGAACGCGCGATGCGGGTGATGGCACACCCGTTGCGGATGCGGCTGCTGTCGCTGCTGCGCGTGGACGGGCCGGCGACAGCGACCCGGCTGGCCGAGCGGATCGACGAGTCCAGCGGCGTCACGTCGTATCACCTGCGCAAGCTCGCCGAGATCGGTGTGGTCGAGGAGGACACCGACCGGGGGACCCGCAAGGAGCGCTGGTGGCGGGCGGTGCACGACACCACCCATTGGTCGCCGGCGGACTTCCTCGGCAACCGGGCGGCGCACCAGGCAATGGTGTCGATGCGGCGAGAGGCTTACCGCTTCCAGTGGCGAGTGCTGGAGCAGTGGCTGGCCGAAGAGTCCGAATGGGACAAGGCCTGGGTCGACGCGGTTGCCGCCAGCGACTGCGCCCTTGAGATGACTCCCGAAACCCTCAAGGCGATGGCGGACGAGATCTGGGAGGTGGTCCAGCGCTATCGCCGCCAGCCCAAGCCCGAAGGGCAGGAGACGCGCTGGGTGGTGTGGTGCCAGCACGGCGTCCCGGTGCGCAGTCTCGAGGAGCTACCGGCGTGACGACGCTTTCGCCCACCTCCGCACTGCGGCGGCTTCTCATCCTCACCGCGCTGAGGTGGTTGCCGCCCGGCCTGCTGGGACCCGTAGCCCTTCTGCTGCTGCTGGACCGCGGGCTGACCCTGAGCGAGATCGGCATCGCGGCCGCGACCCAGGGCTTCGTGGTGTTCTTCCTCGAACTGCCCACCGGCGGGCTGGCCGACGCGGTCGGTCGCCGCCGCGTCGTGCTGGCCTCGATGGTCGTCTCGGTGGCCGCACTCGCGCTGCTCGTGGTGGCCAACTCGTTCGCCTCGCTGGTGGCGGTGTTCGCCCTGATGGGCATCTACCGCGCGCTCGATAGCGGGCCGCTGGAGGCCTGGTACGTGGACACGGTTCACGCCACCGACCCGGACGCGAAACTCGAGAAGGGGCTCAGCGCCCAGGGCACAGTGTTCGGCATGTCGATGGCCACCGGCGCGCTGGCGAGCAGCGGTCTGGTCGCCCTCAACCCGGTGCCGTCCTTGAACGCGCTGGTCGTCCCAGTGATCGTCGCCCTGGCCGTTCAGGCGCTCGCGCTCATCGTCGCCTGGGCGCTGATGCGTGAGCCCACCCCGGCGACCGGGCTGCGGGCGCTGGCCCGGTCCGCACGCGACACCCCACGGACCATCGCCGAGGGTGTCAGGCTCCTTCGGCACTCGCGGGTGCTGCTGGCGCTGGTATCGGTCGAATTGTTTTGGGGCTTCGGGATGGTGGCGTTCGAGGCGCTGCCTACGATCCGGATAGCCGAGGTGGCAGGCGGGCTCGAGACCGCCGCCACGATCGCCGGACCGGCCGGGATGGCGGCCGCGTTCGCGGCGGCCGCCGGTGCCGCCCTGACCCCGATGCTCGGCCGCTGGATCGGGATCGCGCCGGCCGCCGCGCTCATGCGGATCCTGCAGGGCCTGACCGTCGCCGTCATGGGACTCGCGGCGGGGTTGGTCGGCATCATCGCCGCCTACGTCGCCTGCTACGTCGTGCACGGCATCTCCAACGCAGCCCATATGACTTTGTTGCATCGCCAGGCGGCCAGCCACGTGCGGGCAACCGTGGTGTCGTTGAACTCCTGGATCAGCCAGCCCTCGTTCGCCATCGGCGCCGTGGTCCTGTCTGCCCTCGCCGAACGGACCAGCGTATCGACGGCGATCCTGGCCAGTGCCGTGATCCTCGCCGTGGCCGCACCGCTCTACTTGCCGGCCTGGCGACAGTCGCGAATGGACACACGTGCGCACGTCGTGCAACCCGAAGCCGCCGCCACTGGCGGCGCGGGTCGCCA
>JBIOYB010000185.1:0-24664 GCA_044869915.1 Allorhizocola sp. | reverse complement strand
CGCCGTCGTGGGGGTGTTCGGGGGCAACCCTGAGCAGTGGAGCGAGGTCGGCGTGCGCATCACGGATACGCGCGGCCACCCGGTCAAGTCCGACTGAGGTGGTCTCGCCGTCGTGGCGGTGTTCGGGGGCAACCCTGAGCAGTGGAGTGCGCTCGACGTGCGCATCACGGATACGCGCGGCCACCCGGTCAAGCTCTGCTGACATGGTCGAGCACTCCCTCCAGTAGGTTGATCTTGCTGTTGTGGCAGTGTTCGGTCTCCGTGCCGTTGAACCTGCCGTGCTCGAAGTAGCGGTTAGCGGCGTGTCCGCCACCACAGAACCCAAAGTAGGGGCAGGTGGCGCGGCACGCCTCGACACCGTCGACAAACTCGGCGATCCAGCCGGTGCGCTTGGGCTCGAGCAGCAGGTCGGCCAGCGGTGTGGCAAGCACGTTGCCGCTGCTGAAGTCGCCGTAGTGGCCGTCGGTGAAGCCGGCCAGCTCGGGCGAGAGCAGCACCACCGAGCCGTCGTAGCCGACGGTCGGGATCGGGTCGAGCCGGCGGGGGAGCAGATCGGCGGCCGTGCCGTCGAGCACCGCCTCCACATAGCGCAGGGTCCACTCGATCTCCCGGACGTGGATGCGTGGGCTGATCCGCCAGGCCGCGGTCAGCTCGCTCCAAAACGCGCGCACGTCTGCCGGCTCGTGCCGGTTGTCGCGCGTGTTGACGCCCTCGCGCTCCTCGATGTTGATGCCGAGCACGTCGCACCCGAGCTCCAGGAAAAACTCGTAGAGCCTCGTCGCCATGCCCGGCCGCGGGTCGCTGACGACGCACAGGGCCGCGAACGTCAAACCATTTCGTCGAAGAGCTTCAATGCCCTTCATTATCATCTGGTACCGGCTGCGCCCGCTACGGTCGCGCCGCGCCAGATTGTCCTCCTCGGGCCCGTCCACGCTGATGCTGACGCGCACCCCGTGCTCGGCGAAGAAGGCGCACCACGCGTCGTCGATCAGGGTCGCGTTGGTCTGCACGTGGTGCTCGACAGCGGGCGCGAACGGCGCCATCAGCCGGCCCAACTGCTCGCGTCCGGCCGCCATGGGCTCGCCACCGTGCCACACAACAGAGAAACGCCGCTGCCCCGCCCACCGGTTGACATCGGCCGCGACCGCCTGCGCCACGGCCGGGCTCATCCGCCTATCGCTTGACCTCAGCGGGAGGTAGCAGTAGGAACAGTCCAAATTGCACAGTGTGGTGGGCTGCATGACAACGTAAGAGGGCACGGAGGAAATCCCTCGCATGCCCTCCGTGTTGGCCACCCGACCATTGTCTGGTCAGTCGTCGAGCCAGTCCAGCCTTCGATCGCTCCGATTGCGCCGGTCGTCCGGATGGCCCTGTTGCTGCCCGTATCCCTGCTGCTGCTGACCACCGTAGGGGTCCTGCTGGCCACCGTAGGGGTCGGGCGTGTAGCCGCCGCCGGAGCCGTAGCCCTGCTGGTCGTAGCCGGACGGCTGGCCGCCGTAACCGCCCGAGGTCGGCCCCGCGTATTGCGTGGGCTCCTCGTATTGGCCGGCCGCGCCGTAGCCCTGCTGCTGCCCGTAGCCGCCTTGCTGGTCGTAGCCGCCCCAACCGGGCTGCTGCGGGGGCGGTGAGTGCGGTGGGGGTGAACCGTAGGCCCCGCCGCCACTGGACTGCCCATAGGCGCCACCGCCGCTGGCCTGGCCGCCGTAGGCCCCGCCACCGCTGGCCTGGCCGCCGTAGCCGCCTCCTGGGCTGGAGGGCGCGCCGTAGCCGGGCTGCTGCTGCGGGGGACCCCAGCCGGGCTGCTGCGGGGGCTGCCCGTAGACCTGGGTGGGGTTGCCGTATTGGTCCACGGCGCCGGGCCGGTGCATCTGGGTGGGCGCGTCGCCCATGCCGCCCATGCCAGGACGCGCGACCATCGTCGGGTCGGCGGGACGACCGTATGTGCCGGCGCCTCCGGCGGGACCGCCATAAGCCCCCGCGGCGGGACGGGGACCCGGGCCTCCTGGGCCACGCGGTCCGCCGGGCCGCCCGCGCACGGGCACGTCGTCTTCTTCGTCCTCTTCGTCATCGTCGTTGTTGCGCCGCACGAGCAGCAGCACGATCGCGCCGATGCCGAGCGCCACCAGCAGGCCACCCACGATGATCATGATCCAGGTCATGGTGTCGAGCCCGCCCGCGTCCGCCGCCGCGGTCGTCTCCACAGCGGCGACACCGCTCGTGGTCGTGGTGGGCTCTGCGGCCGCGGTGTTGGTCGGTGCGGCCGCTGCCGTGGTCGCGGTGGGATTTTCCAGCCCCAGGCTCGGGATCGTCTTGTTTTCGTTGGCGCCGACGGGGACCGTCCTCGGCCCGCCCGCCAGCGCGTACGGGTCCTTGGTCACCGTGAAGATCAGCTGCCCCGGCGTGATCTTCAGGGTCTTCCCGTCGAACGTGAACTGGCCGGTGGTGTTGGTCTTGGTCTCCCACGTCTTGCCGGTCGGGTCCTGCACCGTGACCACGGCGGTGGGGACGGCCTTGCCGGTGGCGTTGTCTTTCACGTCGCCGCGCAGGGTGCCGACATATTGCTCCTGCTGACCGGCATTGATGGTCAGCGTGTAGGTGTTGCCGATCTGCCCACCGCTGTGCACCACCTTGATGGTCGCCGAGCCGGAGTTGGTCCCCGCCTTGATCTTGGTGGTGATCTCGGAGCTCTCGCCGGTCACACCAAGGTCAACGTTGCCACCGTTGGGCGTGCAGTTTTCCTCGCAGCTCGCATTGCTGCTGACTTCGATCTTGACGCCCGTAAGGTCGGCGAACGGCGCGGAGCCACCGTCTTTGATCTTGAATTTGAACGTGGATGTCTGGCCCCCGGTGACCGTATTGGGGCTCAGGCTGGCGCCCGTCAGAGAGTAAGGCGCCGCAAAGGCTGGTGAGGTGACACCGACCAGGGCGCCGACCGACACGGCCGCGACCACGCACACACGCGCGATCCAGGACCGTCGCTGGTTAGCCACGTCCACCAACCACCTTCCCAAGCTTGACTTTCCCTCGGTCGGGGTTTAGGGCAGGGGGCACCGAGGAAAATACGCCCACGCAACTATGCCTTGCGATGGCCACCGTGCGCGAGCCAGGGGGGTCACAAATGGAAGCCAAAGTCGCGACGTATCGTCCCCACGTGTCCTCATCGCGCGAAAAGTCCCCGGCGGTCCAGGCGGCGCTCGCGAGCCTCGCCGCCGGAGCAAATCCCGAGCGTGCGGTGCTGCGAGAGGCCGTGCGCACGATCTTGGCGGACCTCGTCGAGCGGGCGCCTGGCCGTTCGGTGGAGGTGCGTGTTCCCCCATACGGCGCGATTCAGTGTGTCGAGGGTCCCAGGCATACCCGCGGCACGCCGCCCAACGTTGTAGAGACCGATCCCGTGACGTTCTTGCGTTTGGCCGCGGGGACCGTGACCTGGGAGGAATCTTTACGCGACGGGCGTGTCCGAGCCAGCGGTATTCGTTCGGATATCGCCCATCTTTTCCCGATCTTTTGACTCTGGCAGACTGGTAGAGCCTTGACCGCCTGGAACGTACACTGTCGGTCTACAGGTAGTGACCAGCTCATAGTCAAGCGTCCGAAACAAGCGGAACAAGTGGAAACTGCAAGGGAGTTCCCTGGTGCCCGGAGGCGACGGCCGGTTGAGCCACGAGCTCGACCCCTACCGGCCAGGCCCACAAGACGCGTGTGGCGTCTTTGGGGTCTGGTCGCCCGGTGAAGACGTATCCAAACTCACCTATTTCGGCCTCTACGCACTTCAGCACCGCGGCCAGGAGGCGGCCGGCATCGCGGTCAGCGATGGCTCGGGCGTCGTGGTCTACAAGGATCTGGGTCTGGTGGCTCAGGTCTTCGACGAGCCCACCCTGGCCAGCCTGCGCGGTTATGTGGCCATCGGCCACACCCGCTACTCCACCACCGGCGGCTCGACGTGGGAAAATTCACAGCCCACGATCCAGGCGACGCCCGCCGGCACGACCATCGCGCTCGCCCACAACGGCAACCTGGTCAACACCGCCGATCTGGCCCGCAGTGTGGCCGAGCTCGGGGTCGACACCCGGGGCGCGACCAGCGACACGGCCTTAGTCACCATGCTGCTCGCGGCCATGCCCGACCTGTCGGTCGAGGCCGCGGCGATGAAGGTGCTGCCGACCATCCGGGGCGCCTTCAGCTTCGTGTTCATGGACGAGACGACTTTGTATGCGGCTCGCGACGCCCATGGCGTGCGACCGCTCGTGCTCGGGCGCTTGTCCCGGGGCTGGGTGGTCGCGAGCGAGACGGCCGCGCTGGAGACGGTCGGCGCGTCGGTCGTGCGTGAGGTGGAGCCGGGCGAGCTGATCGCGATCGACGAGCACGGCCTGCGCTCGTCGCGCTTTGCCAACCCGGAGCCCAAGGGCTGCCTCTTCGAATTTGTCTACCTCGCCCGCCCCGACACCACGATCTCCGGTCGCAACATTTACGCGACCCGGGTGGAGATCGGTCGCCGGCTGGCGGTGGAGCATCCGGCAGAGGCCGACATGGTGATCCCCGTGCCCGAGAGCGGCACCCCCGCCGCCATCGGCTATGCCCAGCAGTCGGGCATTCCCTACGGCAAGGGTCTGGTCAAAAACGCCTATGTCGGCCGCACGTTTATCCAGCCGTCGCAGAGCATCCGACAGCTCGGCATCCGGCTCAAGCTCAACCCGCTGCGCGAAAATGTGCGCGGCAAGCGGCTCGTGGTCGTCGACGACACCATCGTCCGCGGCAACACGCAGCGCGCCATCGTGCGCATGCTGCGCGAGGCCGGCGCGCTCGAGGTGCATGTGCGCATCTCCGCCCCGCCGGTCACCTGGCCCTGCTTCTATGGCATCGATTTCGCCACCCGCGCCGAGCTGATCGCGACCGGCCTTGACCACGAGGGGATCCGCCGTTCCATAGGCGCCGATTCGTTGGGTTATGTGTCGCTCGCCGGCCTGACCGCCGCCACCGAGCAGCCCGCATCACGCCTGTGCCGGGCCTGCTTCGACGGCAACTACCCGATCCAGCTGCCCGCGGGCAACCTGATCGGCAAGCACGTGCTCGAGGGGGTCGACCGTCGGGTCGACTCGCTGGAGCAGGGCGACCAAGCGCTAGCAGCAAGCCGGTCGTAGGCAGAGCCGCCAAACCAATTTCGCAAGACCAAAGGGGTGTTCCCGTGACCCACGTGACCGATCGTCCCAGCTTTCAGCCATGGACAGCGAGCAACGGCAACGGCCGCCGGAAGACGGTGACCTATGCAGACGCGGGGGTTTCGATCCACGCCGGAGACAAGGCCGTTGAGCTGCTCAAGAGCCGGGTCGAACGGGCGCACCGACCCGAGGTGCTGGGCGGGCTCGGCGGCTTCTCGGGACTGTTCCGTTTGGACACGACGAAATACAAGAAGCCCGTGCTGGCGTCGTCGACCGATGGCGTGGGCACCAAGCTGGTGATCGCCCAGCAGATGAACATCCATGACACCGTGGGCATCGACCTGGTCGCGATGGTGGTCGACGACCTGGTCGCGTGCGGCGCGGAGCCGCTGTTCCTGCTGGACTACATCGCGTGCGGCGAGGTCGTGCCCGATCGGGTGGCCGAGATCGGCGCGGGCATCGCCGACGGCTGCCGCTACGCGGGCTGCGCCCTGCTGGGCGGCGAGACGGCCGAGCACCCGGGCGTGATGCGCCCGGACGAATATGACCTGTCCGCCAACGGTGTGGGCGTGGTCGAGGAGGACGACATCCTCAGCCACGAAAAGGTGCAGCTGGGCGACGTCGTGATCGCGATTGGCTCGTCGGGGCTGCACTCCAACGGATACGCGCTCGTGCGGCACGTCCTGCTGGGCCAGGCCCGCATGAAGCTCGACAGCGTGATCGACGATCTGAGCGAGCAGCGGACGCTGGGCGAGGAGCTGCTCACCCCGACGAAGATCTACGCCAAGGACTGCCTGTCGCTGATCACCGAGTGCGAGGTGCACGCGCTGGCGCACGTGACGGGCGGCGGCATCCCGGGCAACCTGGTCCGCGTACTGCCAAAACATTTGGACGCGATCGTCAACCGCACGACCTGGCACCCGCAGCCGATCTTCGATCTGATCCAGCGCAAGGGCCGCATCGAGCAGAGCGACATGGAGTCGACGTTCAACATGGGCATCGGCATGTTCGCTGTCGTGACGGCGGCCGACGCCGACCGTGCGCTGGCCCTGCTCACCGGCCGGGGCGTGCAGGCGTGGCCGGTCGGCGAGATCGTGACCGGCACGGGCCAGGTGCACATGCTGGGCTCCTACACGCGCGGCTGATTTGATGATCCCGCAACTCGCCCTGGCGACTTGCGGGATCATGCCTTGGCCTAGCCTTCGGCCACTGTGAGCTGCAGCGGACCGCCGGGCATCGGCTGCCCATTGGGCGGGCCGTAAATGTGCACGAGTCTGCGGCAACCGGCACTCGCACACTCCTAAGTGGACCTTATGAGCTTGCGCGGCCCGGGGCCTTCGGCCGCGAGAGTGTCGTCCGGGTTGTAGAGTTTGCAGGTTTGCAGGGACAGGCAGCCGCAACCGATGCAGCCGGTCAGGTTGTCGCGCAAGCGTTCCAGCAGTGCGATGCGCTCGTCGAGGTCGGCGCGCCAGCGGCGGGACAGGCGCTCCCAGTCGGCCTTCGTGGGCGTGCGCGCCTCGGGCAGTTCGCTCAGCGCGTCCTTGATGCGCTCCAGCGAGACGCCGATCTGCTGGGCGATCCGGATGAACGCGACCCGGCGCAGCTCGGTCCGCTCGTAGCGGCGCTGGTTGCCGCCCGTGCGGGTGGACCGGATCAGCCCCTGTTGCTCGTAGAAGCGCAGCGCCGAGGGCGCCACACCACTGCGCACGGACAACTCCCCGATAGTGAGCACGGTGGTAATCCCTTGAGTTCAAGTGCACTTTAGGTTGCACGCTACACGCATGTTGGATTCGCTACTGACCAGACTGACCGGGGATGAGAAGCACGCGCCCAGTGCCTTCTCCACCCTGGACGTGCTGTGGGTGCTCTACGACCGTGTGCTCGACGTGTCGCCCGACCGGGTCGACGATCCCGAGCGCGACCGGTTCCTGCTGTCGAAGGGGCACGGCCCGGCCGCCTACTACGCGGTCTTGGCCGCCAAGGGTTTCCTTCCCGTGGACTGGCTCGACGACCTGGCCGGGCCGCAAAGCCCGCTGGGGCATCACCCCGACCGGTTGCGCATACCGGGCGTCGAGATCAGCAGCGGTTCGCTGGGCCACGGGCTCGGGCTCGCGGTCGGCACCGCGCTTGGCCTCAAGGCGCAGGGCTACACAGGGCCGCGAGCACCGCGGGTCTATGTGCTCGCCGGCGACGCCGAACTCGACGAGGGCAGCAATCACGAGGCCATCGCGTTCGCCGGCGCGACCTACCTCGACTCGCTCACCGTGGTGGTCATCGACAACCAGTCGGCCTCATATGCGTGGCCCGGCGGGCTGCAGTCCGCGTTCACCGTGCACGGCTGGACGTCGTCCACAGTGGACGGACGCGACCACGACGCCATACATCAGGGGCTCACCGCGGCCGGTCCCGGCCGGCCGCACGCCGTCATCGCCCGCGTGGAAGGAAGATAGAGATGCGCGACACCTTCGTGGCCACCACGGCCAAGCTGCTCGACGACGAACCGCGCGTGGCTCTCGTACTCGCCGAAATATCGGCGAGCCTGTTCGCCAAGCCCCTTGCCGACCACCCGGAGCGGGCGATCAACGTCGGGATCCGCGAGCAACTCATGATCGGTGTGGCGGGCGGGCTGGCCCTGACCGGGCTGCGGCCGATCGCGCACAGCTACGCCACGTTCCTCGTCGACCGCGCCTACGAACAGGTCAAGCTGGACCTGGGCCATCAGGGCGTTGGCGCGATCCTGGTCAGCGTGGGCGCGTCATACGACGGCTCGGAGTATGGCTTCACCCACTTCTCGCCGATGGATGTGCGCCTGCTGCAGACGCTGCCAGGCTGGCGGATCCACGTGCCGGGACACCCCGACGAGGTGCGGTCGACGCTGCGCCGGGCGGTCGCCGGCGACGATCTGGTCTACATTCGACTGTCCACAAAGGTCAATGCGGAGGCGCACGAGGACGGCGCAATCGTCAAGCAGGGCACCGGCCCGCGGATCGTCGCGGTCGGCCCGATGCTGGATCCGGTGCTGGAAGCCGTGCAGGGGCTGGACTTTCAGGTCGTCTACGCCGGCACGGCGCCCGACGAGGATGACGCCGACACGATCACGGTCGTGCCCTATCTGGAAGGGCCACTGCGCAACAGCATCGGCGTCAAGCGGGTGGATCTGCACCGCTACGGTTCGCCCAAGGACCACGCCTGTTGGCACGGCTTGGATCCGGCGGGGCTACGGGCGCGGCTCGACCTTCTGCGTCCAGACCGAGCGTGACATCCCGCCCGGCTCGAACGGGTTGGTGATGGTGAGATCCGGGCCCAGGTAGTAGCTCGCCCGCCCGACCGCGCTGCCGGTCTCGGGGTCAAACAGGATCTCCTGGGCGCGGGTGTCGTCGGTGTGCCGGATGGCGATCAGCGCACGGCCGTCCGCGGTGATCTGCCGCGTGGTCAGGCCGGTCATGCCGGTGAACGCCCGCAGGAACGCGGCCCGCTGCTGCGGCGTCAACGCGAGCTCGCAGTAGGCGTAAAGCTGCTCCATCGCGTCCCACAGCTGCCCGTCGACGGTCCACCGATCGTGTTGCCCGACCTCCGTCCGTAGCCGCTTGAGGAGCTCGTCCTGATCGGTGGGCAGGGAGGCGAGCCACTCCAGCGTCGGGCGCCGGATGCCGGGCTGGAGCTCGTCGCCCTGCGGCTGCGCCGAGGCCTCCCTCGCGCCGGTGGGCAAGTTGATGTATGCGCCGGCGTGCACGTCATACCACCGGACGTTGTCCTGGGGCACGATCGTGCACGAGGTCGAGCTGCATTCGCCCGCGAGGCCGTCGGTGTCCGAGCGGATGACCTGGCCCGGCGACACGGACACCGGCACCCCCGTGGCTGCCTTGTCCGCCAAGATGTTCAGGGTGGAGATGGTGTCCGGTGTGGACGCGACCGGCCAGAGGACGCCGCTGCCGGCGCTGTAGACGAACGGCGAAGCGCCCACCATGGCGACGACAAGGGCCGCGACGGCCACGGGGACCAAGACGCGAGACCGCGACCGCCGGCTCTTCGCCGCTTCCTTCTTTGTTATGCGGTACCAAGTCCTCGTCAGCGATTCGTCAGTCGGCTCGGCGCGCAGACCGCGGATCGCCGCGAGGTCAAAATCGGAGTCGGTTTTCACAGCGGGCCTCCCAGGGCCGCACGGACCTTGGCCCGTGCACGGTGAAGGGTGGATTGCACGGTGCCGAGCGGGATGTCGAGCGCCGCGGCGATCTCGGCGTATTCGAGCTCGGCGACCGCATAGAGCAGCAGCACGTCGCGCTGGCGGCGGGACAGGCTCTTGAGTGCCTTGGCCACCAGGCGTTGCGCGTCGACACGATCCGACGTGGGACCGTCCACTGTGTCCGGTCTCAGCCCGGCGGTCGCTTTGAGCGCACGGATTTCGTCCCGGCGGTGCCGGCGCAGCAGGTTGGTGCAGATCCCGTACAGCCACGGCAGCAGCTCGCCGCGACGCGCGTCGAACCGGTCGAATTGCTCATATGCGGTCAAGAACGTCTGCGCGACGATGTCCTCGGCGATGTGTTCGCCGACTCGATGCGTCGCGTAACGCAGCAACTCCCGCGCATGGCGGTCGAACGTGCCGCCCAGGTCCAGCGGACCGAGGGCGGCTGCAGGTGCGGACATACCCTTACTTGCCCGCACCGCGCGCCAATGTTCCCGCTTATGTGCCGAAGATGCTCGGCAGGGTCGCGCTCCAAGCCGCGTAGAGCTCGTCGAGCGGCACCTCGAACTGGTCCTTCACCACAAACCGGTCCCCGCCGGTGATGCCCAGCGCCGTGATCGGCATCTCGTGCTCGGCGGCGAGCGCTTCGAACGCCTGCCGGTGCCCGCGGGAGACCGACAGGAGCACCCGCCCCGCCGACTCGCTGAACAGCGACACGAACGGGTCGGCCCCGTCGGGCAGGGCGATCGCGACGCCGACGCCCTTGCGCAGGGTCGACTCCACGAGCGCCTGGGCCAGGCCGCCGTCGGACAGGTCGTGCGCCGAGTGCACCAGCTGCAGCTCGGCCGCGCGGGCCATGAACGCGGCGATGGCCTGCTCGCGGGCGAAGTCCACCTGCGGCGGCCGCCCGCCCAGGTGCCCGTGGGCGACCCAGGCCCACTCCGAGCCGGACAGCTCGGCGGTCGTGTCGCCCAGCAGGAACACCACGTCGTTGTCGTGCGCGAAGCCCATCGGGATGCGCTGCGCCACGTCGTCGAGCACGCCAAGCACGCCCACGATCGGTGTCGGATGGATCGCCACCGCGCCGGTCTGGTTGTAGAAGCTCACGTTGCCGCCCGTGACCGGGATGCCGAGCTCCTGGCAGCCGTCGGCCAGGCCGCGCACGGCCTCGGCGAACTGCCACATGACCGCCGGGTCCTCGGGCGAGCCGAAGTTGAGGCAGTCGGTCACCGCGACCAGGGTGGCGCCCGTGACGGCCACGTTGCGGAACGCTTCGGCGAGCGCCAGCTTGGCGCCCTCGTAGGGATCCAGGCGCGCGTAACGGGAGTTGCCGTCGACCGACAGTGCGACGCCCAGGCCCGTCTCCTCGTCGATGCGGATGATGCCGGAGTCCTCCGGCTGGGCGAGGATCGTGTTGCCCAGCACATAGCGGTCGTATTGCTCGGTGACCCACGACTTGTCGCACAGGTTGGGCGACGCGACCATCTGCAGCAGCGTCTCGCGCAGGTCGGTCGGCCGGGGCAGGGTCTCGGCGCGGTCGGCCTGCAGCAGGATCAGGTCGGCCGGCTCGCGCAGCGGGCGGGCGTAGACCGGCCCGTCGTCGGCGAGGCTGCCCGGCGGCACGTCGACGACCGTCTCGCCGTGCCAGGTGACGCACACCCGGCCGGTGTCGGTCACGACCCCGATCGGCGTGGCGAGCACGCCCCACAGGGTGGCCACGCCGAGTACGGCATCCAAATTGGACGGTTCGACGATGAACAGCATGCGTTCCTGCGACTCGCTCGCGAGCACCTCGTGCGGCTCCATCGACGGCTCGCGCAGCGGCACCTTTTCCAGCTGGATGTCCATGCCGGTGCCCGCGGCCGCGGCGGTCTCGGTCAGCGCGCACGTGAGGCCGGCGCCGCCCAGGTCCTGCACGCCCACGATGAGCTTGGCCTCATACAACTCGAGGCACGACTCGATGAGCAGCTTCTCGATGAACGGGTCGCCCACCTGCACGCTGGGCCGGCGCTGCTCCAAACCTTCGTCGAAGGTGGCGCTCGCCAGCACGGACACGCCGCCGATGCCGTCGCGCCCGGTCTTGGCGCCCATCAGCACGACGATGTTGCCCGGCCCGGTGGCCTCCTTGCGCTGCAGGCGATCGGCCGGGAGCACGCCCACGCACAGCGCGTTGACCAGCGGGTTGCCCTGGTATGACGGGTCGAAGACCACCTCGCCGCCGATGTTGGGCAGGCCCAGGCAGTTGCCGTAGCCGCCGATGCCGCCCACGACGCCCGGTAGCACCCTCTTTGTGTCGGGGTGGTCGGCCGCGCCGAAGCGCAGCGGGTCCATGACCGCGACCGGGCGGGCGCCCATGGCGAGGATGTCGCGCACGATCCCGCCCACGCCGGTGGCCGCGCCCTGGTGGGGCTCCACAAAGGACGGATGGTTGTGCGACTCCACCTTGAACGTGACCGCGAGCGTGTCGTTGATGGCGATGACACCCGCGTTTTCGCCTATGCCCGCGAGCATGCGGTCGGACTGGGGCGCCTTCTCACCGAACTGCTTCAGGTGGATCTTGCTCGACTTGTACGAGCAGTGCTCGCTCCACATGATCGAATACATGGCCAGCTCGGACTGGGTCGGCCGCCTCTGTAATATCTGCCTGATCCGGAGGTATTCGTCCTCCTTGAGCCCGAGCTCGCCCCACGGCTGAAGCTCATCGGGCGTCGAATCGGCCCGCTCCACGGTGTCGATGCTCAACGGCTTCCCTCCGCTCGCTTCGTGGCGCATGCCTGTTGACCCACTCGGGGCAAGCCGTCGCTCATGCCTGCGCCTCCTGCGACTCGTCCTGCGGGCCGGGCACTCTCGTGGGGATCTCCGGCCAGGCGGGCGGCGCATCATCCGCATCTCCGGCCTCCGCGGTTTCCGCGGTTTCCGCGGCCTCCACAGACGACGGAATCTCCGGGCGCACCGGCGGGGCGAGCGCGAAGTCTGGCTCGATCGGGATGATCGGCCTGATCGACGGCTCAGGCACCGCGGGCGGCACGGGTGCCGCGACCGGCACGACCGGGCGGATGGCGGGCTCCGGCACCGCCGGCTCACCCAAAGGCGCGGCCTCTCGCGACCCCAAAGGCGCGGCCCCTCGCGACGGCACGGCCGGCGCCGCCAGGTAGCGCAGGATCGAGACGAAGAAGCCCAGACCGTCCAGCGACGGGCCGGTCAGCGCCTCGACGGCGTGCTCGGGGTGGGGCATGATGCCCAGCACGTTGCCCGCCTCGTTGCGCACCGCGGCGATGTCGCGCATCGAGCCGTTGGGATTGCCGTTGATATAGCGCGCCACGATCTGCCCATTGGCCTCGAGCTGGTCCAGCGTGTCGGCGTCGGCGACGAAGCACCCCTCGCCGTTTTTGACCGGGATCAGGATCTCCTGGCCCTCCACGAACGATCCCGTCCACGCGCTGGCAACGCTGTCGAAGCGCAGCCACTGGTCGCGGTTGCGGAAGTGCAGGTGCTGGTTGCGGGTCAGCGCGCCGGGCAGCAGGTGCGCCTCGCACAGGATCTGGAAGCCGTTGCAGATGCCGAGGACCGGCAGCCCGTCGGCCGCCGCCTTCTTGATCGTCTCCATCACGGGCGCGAACCGGGCGATCGCGCCGCAGCGCAGATAGTCGCCGTAGGAGAAGCCACCCGGAAGGACCACGGCGTCGACGCCGTGCAGGTCGGGGTCGGCGTGCCAGAGGCGGACGGCCTGCGCCCCGGCGATGCGCGCGGCGCGGGCGGCGTCGCCGTCATCGAGCGAACCCGGGAAGGTCACCACACCAATCTTCATGCTGCCTCGCTTCGCTCGGCGCTGTGAAGATCGGAGACCGATACTGAGCCCCAGATGAGCTCGCGCAAACGCTCACTCATGTGCCGCCCCGCTTCGCTCGGCGCTGTGAAGATCGAAAGCCAATGGCGAGCCCCAAGTGAACTCACGCAGACGCTCGCTCATGACTGGTCAACCCTGACCTGATAGTCCTCGATGACCGGGTTGGCCAGGAGCTTGTCGGCGATCTCGCGAGCCCGCTCCACGTCGGCCTCGCCTTCAAACTCGATCTCGACGCGCCGGCCGATCCGGACCGAGGCGACGTCGCTGACGCCCAGTCTCGGTAGGGCGTTGGCGACCGCCTGGCCCTGCGGGTCGAGAATCTCGGGCTTGAGCATGACATCAACCACGACGCGAGCCACGGGGTTATCTCCTCAGCTGAAGTCTCGTGCGTGCGCGACCAGCCTACCGACCTTAGGGCGCACCAACCCAACTGGGCATCAGAGGGCTGAGATGAGCGTCACTCCGGCGAGCACCGCGCACACGCCCGCACCCACGTAGCGGATCAACGAGAGCCGCACCCGCCGCAGCAACCACCGGCCCAACAGGACGGCCAGGCCCGACACTGTCGCGAGCGCCGCCAGGCCGCCGAGGCCGGTGGCGACCGGGTCGCGGCCACTGGCCACCAGGCCCGCGATGACGAGCTGGGACAGATCGCCCCACTCGGCCGTGAACAGGACCAGGAAGCTCGCGCCGACGGCACGCCAGCCACGCTTCGACTCATCGATCTTGGATTGGTACTCCTCCTCCTGTGACCTCTCCTCGGCATCAGCCCGACGGGCGCCACGGGCCAGGACCACCGCCCCGATCGCGAAGAGCGTCGCCGCCGCCAACTGCACCGGCCGCGTCGGCAGCTGGGCAAGAAGATGCCCAGCCAGGACGGCAATCAGGCATTGGACGGCAAAGGCGAGGACGACGCCGATCCAGGTCGCCATTGGGGGATACCGGGTGGACAGCACGAGCGTCGCCACGAACGTCTTGTCGGGCAGCTCCACCGGAAAAATAGCCACGAATGCCACCAGCGCGGCGGCAACGAATTCCACGCACCGAGCCTATGCGCCGGCGATCAGTAGCATGGCGTGATGAGCCGCACCGTCACGCTCGTCCTCGCGACGCCCGATGGGGTGGTGTTGGGCGCGTTGCCGCCGTTTCACGTGGAACTGCCCTACTGGCAAGAGGTCCGGACCGTCGTGGACATAGCCCGCGCGCGGCACGGACTCGAGGTCTCGGTGCTGCGGCTGCTGTCGACCGAGCCGGGGCGCATGCACGGTGGGCCGGTGTCCTACCTGGCCGAGGTGGGCGAGCGCCCCACATCCCCGCTCACACCGGTCGGAGTGGATGTCGCGCCGCATCCGCTGCGCGCCGACTACGCCTCGTTTGGTGGGCCGGCGCGCACGCTGGCATGGGCGCGATCGCATGTGTCCTTCGTCACGGCCGAGCAGCAGCGCACGTGGAACCTCTCCGCCATCTGGCGGCTCGAGACCGGCCGCGACCCGGTGTGGCTCAAGCAGGTGCCGCGCTTCTTCCGGCACGAGGCGGCCGTGCTGTCCTATCTGGACCAGGTGCGGGCGTGGGACGGCGAGGGCCGGATGCTGCTCGACCACATCGAGGGCACGGACCTCTACGGCGCCGACCTCACGGCCCGCGCCGCCATCGCTTTGCAGCATTTCGAGATCCAGGCACGCGCCCTCGGCGACATCGACAAGCTCATCGCCGCGGGCGTGCCCGACCGGCGCGATCTCTCCCGGCTGCCCACGTGGCCGGTGCCACTCGGCGAGCAGCCGTGGCTCGCGGCGCGGCTCGAGACGGTCGCCCGCGCGGGCATGCCCGCCACGCTCGTGCACGGTGATCTGCATCCGGGCAACGTGATCGGCACACCCCGGGAAAGAACGATCATCGACTGGGGTGACTCGTTCATCGGGCATCCCGGATTCGACATCCTGCGCCTCACCGAAAGGGTGTCCGACGGCGACGCCCACGCGCTGATCGCCGAATGGGCCGATCGCTGGCGCGCGCTCGTGCCCGGCTGCGACCCGATCGCGGCGATCGAGGCCCTGCGCCCGATCGCCGCGCTGCGCAACGCCTCGGTCTATGCCCACTTCCTCGCCAACATCGAGCCCAGCGAACACCCCTACCACGTCGGCGACGTGCCACACTGGCTCGCCGAAGCCGACCGGCTGGCGGGGCGCTGGACCTAGACCTAGACGATCGCGCCGGGGGTGTAGGCGGCCGCCGCCGGATGCTGCGCGACCACCTTCTCCACCTCCGCGACCACGGCGGCGACCTGAGCCGACGCCGCGCCGGTGAACGCGGTGCGATCCGCGACCAGGCGGTCGATCTCCGCGCGCGTCAGGCCCAGGCGCGGATCTCCGGCGAGGCGCTCAAACAGATCGTTGGTCGACCGGCCCTGCTCGCGCATTGCCAGGGCCACGGCGACCGCGTGCTCCTTGATGGCCTCGTGCGCGGTCTCCCGGCCGACGCCCTTTTTTACCGCCGCCACAAGGATTTTGGTCGTGGCGAGGAACGGCAGGAAGCGGTCGAGCTCGCGCTCGATCACCGCCGGGTAGGCGCCGAACTCGTCGAGCACGGTGAGGAACGTCTGGAACAGTCCGTCCAATGCGAAAAACGCGTCCGGTAGCGCGACCCGGCGGACCACCGAGCACGAGACGTCGCCCTCGTTCCACTGATCGCCGGCCAGCTCGCCGATCATGCCGACGTAGCCGCGCACGATCACGGCCAGACCGTTGACCCGCTCGCTGGAACGCGTGTTCATCTTGTGCGGCATGGCCGACGAGCCCACCTGGCCCGGCTTGAAGCCCTCGGTCGCCAGCTCCTGCCCGACCATCAGCCGGATCGTGGTGGCGAGGCTGGACGGCGCGGCGGCCGCCTGGGCGAGCGCGGTCACGACGTCGTAGTCGAGCGAGCGCGGATAGACCTGGCCCACCGAGTCCAGCACGTGGGCGAACCCGAGGTGGGCGGCCACCCGCCGCTCGAGCTCGGCCACCTTGGCCGCGTCGCCGTCGAACAGGTCGAGCTGATCGGCGGACGTGCCGACCGGGCCCTTGATCCCGCGCAGTGGGTAGCTCGCGAGGAGGGTCTCTATCCGCCGGTAGCCGTATAAAAGCTCTTCAGCGGCCGAGGCAAAGCGCTTGCCGAGCGTTGTCGCCTGTGCCGGAACGTTGTGCGAGCGGCCGGCCATCACGAGCCGGTCATACTCGACCGCGCGGGCGGCCAGGCGGGCGAGCGCGGCGACGATCCGGTCGCGGATCAGCCCGAGCGAGTCGCGGATCTGAAGCTGCTCAACGTTTTCGGTAAGGTCGCGCGACGTCATGCCCTTGTGGATTTGTTGGTATCCGGCCAGCGCGCCGAACTCCTCGATGCGCGCCTTCACGTCGTGGCGGGTCACGCGCTCCCGCGCGGCGATCGAGTCGAGGTCGACGCGGTCGAGCACGCCCTCATAGGCCTCGATGACCCCGGGCTCAAGCGGGATGCCGAGGTCGCGCTGCGCGCGCAACACGGCCAGCCACAGCCGGCGCTCGGCCCGGATCTTCTCCTCGGGCGACCAGACGGCGTTCATCTCCGGGGAGGCATAGCGGGCCGCGAGCACATTGGGGATCACCCGCTAAGTCTAGGCGGGCCGCTCCGGGGAACGGCCCGCCTTGTGATCTGATCCCTAGCGCTAGAGGCGAGCCAATGCTCTGCGGAACCCTGATCGTGGAGCAGAACACCACGGGCAACCGGGTCCCTGGCGCTAGAGGCGAGCCAATGCTCTGCGGAATGGGTCCAGCCCCAGCGCGCCGAGGTTGAGCGCGTCGGCGTGGAACCGCTTCAGGTCAAACGAGGAACCCTTGCGCGCCTTGGCATCATCGCGCGCCTGCAGCCAGATCCGCTCGCCCACCTTGTATGCCGGGGCCTGGCCGGGCCAGCCCAGGTATCGGTTGAGCTCGAAGCGCAGGATCTCGTCCTCGATCCGGCAGTGCCCGCGCATGAACTCCCAGCCCAGCTCGGGAGTCCAGCGCTCGCCCGGGTGGAAGCCGAACGGGTTGTCCCGCGGGATCTCCAGCTCCAGGTGCATGCCGATGTCGATGATCACGCGGGCGGCGCGCATGGCCTGACCGTCGAGCATGCCCAGCTTGTCGGCCGGGTCGGACAGGTAGCCCAGGTCGTCCATCAGGCGCTCGGCATAAAGCGCCCAGCCCTCGCCGTGGCCCGAGCACCACAGGATCAGGCGCTCGTAGCGGTTGAGCAGCTCGGCCCGGTAGACCGTCTGCGCCACCTGCAGGTGATGGCCCGGCACGCCCTCGTGATAGACGGTCGTCACCTCGCGCCAGGTGGAGAAGGCGTCGATGCCCTGCGGCACGGCCCACCACATGCGCCCCGGGCGGGTGAAGTCTTCGCTCGGCCCGGTGTAGTAGATGCCGCCGTCGCTGGTGGGCGCGATGCACGCCTCGATGCGGTGCACCGGCTCCGGGATGTCGAAGTGCGTGCCGTGTAGATCGCTGATCGCCTTCTCACCGAGCTGCTGCATCCACTCGCGGAACGCCTCCTTGCCCTGGATCTTGTAGGCCGGGTCGGCGTCGAGCTTGGCCACGGCCTCGTCGATGGACGCGCCCGGGCCGGCGATCTCGGCCGCCACCGCACGCATCTCGGTCTCGATGCGGTGCAGCTCGTCGAACCCCCACGCGTAGGTCTCGTCGAGGTCGACCTTGGCGCCCAGGAAGTATTGACTGGCAAGCGCATAGCGCTCGCGCCCGGCGGCCTGCTTATCGCGGCCGAGCGGGGCAAGCTCGTCGCGCAGGAACTGTCCAAACGCGGCAGTCGCCGCGGCGGCCGCCTCCGCGCCCAGGTCGATGCGCCCCCGCAGCGCGCCGTCGGCCTCCACCCGGCGGGCCAGGCTCGGATAGAAGTCGTCGCCGTCGCGGCTGGACCAGATCTCACACTGCTTGACCACCTCGAGGATCTGCGCCCGCGACGCGACATGACCCTGCGCCGCCTCGTCGAGCAGGGTGCGCTTGTAGCCCTCGAGCGTGCCCGCCACCTTGTCGAGCCGGGCCGCGATGTTTTCCACCGCCTGGCCGCCGGACATCGGCATCAGATCGAAGATCTGCCGCATGTCGTGCAGCCCGCTGGCGATCACGCTCATCTCGCCGGTCACCTCGCCCGCGTCGAACCGGGCGAGCGCGAGTCCCAGCCGCTCCTGCATGGCGTCCTTGGCGACGAGCTCACGGTCGTCGGCCGGCTCGATCCGCTGCAACGCGGCCAGCGTGCGACGATCAAGGTCGGCCCGGGCCTCGTAGCCCACCCGCGTCAAATCGTCGAGCTGATCGTCATGGCCCTCGATGCCGGCATATGTCGCGCCGGTGGGGGACAACCGCGCCCACTCATCGACGTAGCTGTTGGCTAGATCGTCCACACGTCTTTGCTCCATGGCGACGAACTTATCCGAAGGGACCGGCACCCCGCACCGAGCTTTAACCTGGGACTTAATCTGGCAGATTCTTGGGGTGAGGTGTCGGAAAATCCGCACGCGTTCTGTCGGACCCCCATGGCAAAGTGTCAGGAGTGACTACCGCTATTGCCCCTAACAGGAGCGATGCCAGTGCGGGCGATGCCGGCGGCAGCGCCGTGTGGCTGCCGGCGTTCTTCGCCAACGCCGTGATCTGGGGTTCGTCGTTCATCTTCATCAAAATCGGCGTCAGCAAGTTGCACCCGACCTGGGTCGCGGCCGGCAGGCTGACCGTCGGCGCGCTGACCCTGCTGGCCATCCTGCTGATCACGCGCGAGCGGCTGCCGCGCGACCGGCGCCTGTGGGCGCACATGCTGGTGCCGGGCATCGTCGGCTCGGCGATCCCGTTCGCCCTGTTCGCCTACGGCGAGGAGCGCGTCTCCAGCATCGTCGCCGGCATCTGGAATGCGACGGCGGCGCTGTGGGTGCTCCCGTTCGCCGTGCTGGTCTACCGCATCGAGCGGTTCAACGCGCGCGGGGCGATCGGGCTCGCGCTCGGGTTCGCCGGTGTGCTCACCGTGCTCGGGTTCTGGGAGGCCGAGGCGTCCAACATCATCGGCCAGCTCATGTGCGGTGTCGCGGCGCTGTGCTACGGCGTGGCCATCCCCTACCTCAAGCGGTTCGTCACCGGGCGCTCGTCCGCCTCGGGTGTCGCGCTCGCCGCCATGCAGGTGACCGTCGCCGCGGTCGCCTCGACCATCGCCGCGCTCATCCTGTCCGGCCTGCCGCCCGCACTGACCACGTGGGGCTGGGATGTGGCCGGGTCGATCCTCGCCCTGGGCGCGTTCGGCAGCGGCGTGGCGTTCGCGCTCAACATGCGGATCATCACGATCCGGGGCGCCTCTGCCGCGTCCTACGTGACCTACCTCGTGCCCGTCGTCGCGGTCGCGCTCGGCATCCTCGTGCTCGGCGAGTCCCTGACGTGGAATCAGCCCGTCGGCGCACTGATCGTCCTCGCCGGCGTCGCGATCGCCCAGGGCCTGCTGTCCCGCAAGCCCAAACCACCGGCCCCCGCCGCCACTGCACCGACCGTCAAAGAACTGGCCCGCCATGCCTAAGCAGGTTGCCAAAAGCCCTGTCCGTGACATCGACAACCGAGGCCAGGTCAGTGCTGAGGTAGCCGCCGAAGTTACGGACAGCACTTCTGAGCAGGTGCTTAGCGCGTATATACTCAGATCACAATCGTATATACCACGAAGGTGGGCTCTCCGTGACCAAGATGCTGATAGACATCGATGAGGAAAAGCTGGCGGCCGCGGCAGCATACTTCGGCACGAAAACCAAGAAAGACACAGTAGATGCCGCCCTTGCCGATGCCGCGACGAGACGGCGGCGCCTGGAGGCTTTTGACAAACTCAGTGCGATGGCGCAGCGAGGAGACTTCGACGAATTGCTGGACAAGGAGAACTACCGTCCGAAGCCGAAGCTGTGAGCGACTATTTGCTCGATACCAGTGCGCTGGTTCGACTTCACCGCGACGAAGAAGTCCGGCAAAAAATGGGTGTCCTGATCGAAAGCGGCCGCCTTGGGGTCTGCCCGATCACGGAACTCGAGCTCCTCTACATCGCACGCAACGCTGAGCACCGTCTCAAAATACTTGAGTCGCTAGGCACCTACTACGCCTGGGTCGTGATGCCTGACAAGGTTTTCCAGCGTGCCAGGCAGGTGCAGGAGGTGCTGACGGAGCGAGGGCAGCATCGCAGCGCGGGGCCGGTGGACCTGTTGGTGGCGGCGACGGCGGAGCTGACGAGCAGGACGCTGCTGCACTACGACCGCGACTTCGAGACGGTGGCCCAGGCGACGGGCCAGGCGGCGCGATGGCTTGCGCCGCCTGGGTCGATCGATTAGCTACCGGATTGGCTTTCGATTGGCTGGGTCAGCTGGTCGGGAAGTTGTCCGGGGTGCGGATGCGGTCGCGGATCCAGACGCCCGCCTCCTTGAGCCTGCTGGTCCCGGCAAACGGGCCGCCCGGGCAGGTGCCGGTGGTGAACACCGCGCCCGATCGGTGGTCGTCGGAGTAGTTCCAGTTGGTCCAGCTGATTTTCTTGGTCGCCATCAGGTCCAGATAGGCCTGTGACTGGGTGAAGTTGTTGGCGCCCTCGCCCGCCGAGTTCTGTGTGCCAAACTCGGTGACGAACATCGGGATGCGGTCGGCCGCACGCGAAAGCGTGTTCAGGTAGGAGCTTCCGTGCGAGGCGGCATAGAAGTGGAAGGTGTACATGATGTTCGCCGCGTTGACCGGGTTGTTGACGATCTCGGTCTCGCTGGAGCCGTCCGACACGCCCAGCGACGACCAGGCCCGCGTGCCGACGAGCACGACGCCGTCGGGGTCCTGTGCCCGGATCACCGGGATGATCTGCTCGGCGTAGCTCTTGACCGCCGACCAGCTCACGCCGTTGGGCTCGTTGGCGACCTCATAGAGGATGTTCACCTTGGCGGCGTGCCGCTGCGCGATCTCGGTGAAGAAGGTGCGCGCCCGCGACAGGTTGTAGTTGGGGTCGCCCGGGTCCAGCATGTGCCAGTCGACGATCACGTACATGCCGCGTGCCGTGGCCAGCTCGATGTAGCTGTGCATCCGGTCGGTGAACAGCCGGGGGTTGGTCTCGTACCCGTCCTCCTGGATGTACATGGACAGCCGGACCACGTCGGCCTTCCAGTCGTTGGCGAGCGCGTCCAGCGAGGCGTTGTTGACGCACTGCGGGAACCATTGGATGCCGTGCGTGGACATGCCGCGCAGCTGGATCGGCTGGCCGAACCGGTTGCACAGCTTGACCCCGCACACGCGCAGTTGCCCGTTGATGGCGACCGGCGTGCCGCCGACCGGTGGCGGCGATGACGCGCTGGGCGTCGGGGATGGCGTGCCGCCCACGGTGCCGTACACCTCGGCCTCGAACAGCGAGTATCCCCAGGCCGTGCCGCGCTGCGTGCCGTAGACGCGAACGTAGCGCCCGCTGCCGTTGAGCCCGGTGAGGTCGTCGATCCCGCCGTCGCCCGCCGTCGTACTGTAGATCGTGGTCCAGGTGCTGCCGTCGGCCGACGTCTCGACCCGGTAGGCGCGCGCGTATGCCGCCTCCCACGTGAGCTTGACCCGCGTGACCGTGGCGGCCGCGCCCAGGTCGACCCGGATCCATTGTGGGTCAACGCCTTCGGCGCTCGCCCATCTCGTGCTCGGGCTGCCGTCGAACGCCTTGCCCGGCTCGAGTCCGGCGGCCTCCACCGAGGACGCGGTGGCGGGCTTGCCCTGGGACAGCAGCGTGTCGGCCGCCCAGCTCTGATGTGCCATGATGATCCCGGCCGTGGTCACCAACGCGGCGGCTGACATCGCGACGATCTGCAGCCGTCTCAACTTCACGGGCCCTCCCCAAGGATGAGTCAGTTAAACTGACTGACAAATACCGATCCACCCTCGCGCCAGTCAGTGGCACCTGTCAATGGGGCCCAAGGAAGATTTAAGGCCGCTGGATCACCGCCGCCACGCCCTGCCCGCCCGCAGCGCAGATCGAGATGAGCGCACGACCGGAGCCCTTCTCCGCCAACAGTTTCGCCGCCGTCGCGACGATCCGCCCGCCCGTCGCGGCGAACGGATGCCCGGCCGCGAGCGACGACCCGTTGACATTGA
This sequence comes from Allorhizocola sp., assembly GCA_044869915.1. Classification (GTDB taxonomy): domain Bacteria; phylum Actinomycetota; class Actinomycetes; order Mycobacteriales; family Micromonosporaceae; genus Allorhizocola. The sequence continues at coordinate 2,356 of JBIOYB010000185.1, read as the reverse complement.
GCCGCGACCGGTCGATCGTGCCCAGACCGTTGGCCTCCCACGCGGCCAGGGTCGCTAACACCTGCGACGCGAACGCCTCGTGGATCTCGTAGAAGTCGAAGTCCTGCAGCTTCAGGCCCAACCGGTCCAGCAGCCGGGGCACCGCGTGCACCGGCGCCATGAGCAGGCCCTCCGGCTGCGGGTCGCCGTACACGAAATCGACCGCCGCCGTCTCCGCATCGACGAAATGGGCGAGCACCGGCAGGCCGTGCGAAGAGGCCCACTCGCCGGTCGACAACAACACCAGCGCCGCCCCGTCCGTCAACGGCGTCGAATTGCCGGCTGTCATCGTCGTACCAAATATTGGGTTGAGCGCACCTAGTTTTTCCAAAGACGTGTCCGGGCGCAGGTTTTGGTCGCGAGTGAGGCCGAGATAGGGCGTCACGAGATCGTCGAAGAACCCGCGATCGTAGGCCGCCGCGAGGTTGCGATGCGAATCGAGCGCGAGCTCGTCCTGGGCCTCGCGCCCGATGTCCCACTGCGCGGCGGTGATCGCCGCATGCTCGCCCATGGACATGCCCGTGCGCGGCTCGGCGTTGCGCGGCAACTCCGGTTTGAACGGCTGCAGTGGACGCAGCCCGATGGCCGCCTTGAGCCGCGCCCCCGTCGAGCGAGCGGCGCGGATGTCGAGCAGGGTGCGCCGCAGCTCCTCGTTGAGCGCTAGCGGCGCGTCGGACGTCGTGTCGACCCCGCCCGCGATCCCGGCCTCGATCTGGCCGAGCGCGATTTTGTTGGCGATGTAGGTGATCGCCTGCAGGCCCGTGCCGCACGCCTGCTGGATGTCGACCGCGGGCGTCTGCGCCGACAGGCCGCTGCCGAGCACGCACTCCCTGGTCAGATTGAAGTCGCGGGAGTGCTTGAGCACCGCGCCCGCAGCCACCTCGCCGAGCCGTTGCCCGGCCAGGCCGAACCGGGCGATCAGCCCGTCGAGCGTCGCGGTCAACATGTCCTGGTTGGACGCGCGCACGTATCGGCCATTTGAGCGCGCGAACGGAATTCGGTTGCCACCAAGGATCGCCACAAGCTTACTCACGCGTAAGGTGTACCCCATGGGCGACCGGTATACAAGTTTCGCGAGGTCCGCGGCGGGCAGGCCGCTGGTGAAGCGGCTCGGGCTGCCCGATCCACCGCAGCTGACAAGGTGGCGTGAGGGCGACCCGATCGTGCCCGGCCCGGTGCTCATTTCCGAAGGGCCCCATGCCGCCGCGCTGCGCGAGCTCTATCCTCCGGACGCCGGCGCCGATCGTTTCCATGCCTTGATTTTTGACGGTACCGCGCTGAGCGCCCCGGAGGATCTCCACAGCCTCTACGAATTCTTCCATCCATTGGCGCGCTCGCTGACCCCCGGCGGCCGCGTGATCGTGCTCGGCACGACCGAGGCGAGCGCGGCGCAGCAGGCGCTGGACGGTTTCGTGCGCAGTGTGGGCAAGGAGTTCGGCCGCGGCACGACCGCGCAGCTGGTGCGTCTCGCTCAGGGCATATCGGCCGACGCCGCCCAGTCCACATTGGACTTCCTGCTGAGCACGAAATCGGCCTACATCAGCGGCCAAACGATCACCGTAGGCCCGCCCAACCCTACCTACGCAGAGTTAAATGGGCGGGTAGTGCTCGTCACGGGCGCCGCCCGCGGCATCGGCGCCGAGATCGCCCGCGTGCTGGCCCGCGAGGGCGCCCACGTCATCTGCCTCGACGTGCCCGCCGCCGGCCACGGCCTGGCCGGCGTCGCCAACCAGGTGCGCGGCGAGGCGCTCCAGCTGGACCTGACCGGCGGCGCCGATCGCCTCGCCGACCAGATCGCCGCAAGACGCGACCGACTCGACATCGTCGTGCACAACGCCGGCATCACCCGCGACAAGACGCTGGCCAAAATGGACCCGGCGCAGTGGGACGCGGTGCTCAGCGTCAACCTCATCGCGCCTGTCCGCGTCACCACCGTATTGCTGGAGCGCGGCCTGCTCAAGCCCGACTCACGGGTCATCGGCGTCGCGTCGATCGCCGGCATCGCGGGCAACCGCGGCCAGACCAACTATGCCGCCAGCAAGGCGGGCATCATCGGCTGGATACGATCCCTTGCTGCGCAAGGCATAGTCGCCAACGCCGTGGCGCCCGGATTCATCGAGACCGCCATGACCGCGAAGATGCCGCTGTTCGTGCGCGAGGCGGGGCGCCGGATGAACAGCATGTCCCAGGGCGGGCTACCGGTGGATGTGGCCGAGACCGTGGCGTGGCTGGCCGCCCCCGGCTCGTCCGGCGTGACCGGCAACGTCGTGCGCGTGTGCGGCCAGATGCTGTTGGGGGCGTGAGATGTACGCGAAAG
>JBIOYB010000184.1:0-21337 GCA_044869915.1 Allorhizocola sp. | reverse complement strand
GCGGCCACCGAAGGTGTGCCCGCGTCTGGATTTGGGTCGGCCAGCGAGTGTGGTCTGCCGTGGTGGGTGGGGGCGTCAGGTGCTGCTGCAGAGGGCGTGTTTGCGTCCGGGCTCGCGCTGGCCCACGAGTGTGACCTGCGGTGGTGGGTGGGGGCGTCCGGTGTGGTCGCCGAGGGCGTGTTCGTGTCCGGGTTTGGGTCAGTGGAGGTGTGTGATCTGGGGTGGTGGGCGGGCGTGCCCGGGAACGGATCAGTGTCCATGGCCGATTATCGGCTTGAGCTCGCCCACGACACGCCTGAGGACGTCCACGGGATCGTCCTCGGGCGTGGGCTGCAACACAATCGCGTCAGCGCCCGCCTCGGCGTAACGCTTCAACTCATCGACCTCGTGCGCCGCGTGGACGTACACGATAAGACGCCCTTGGGTTGTCAAACGTACCCGCCGCACCTCCTCGACCGGGGTGCCCGCGACGAGGATGGCACCATCGGCCGCCTCCGCGATCAACTGCAGCGAGCGCGGCCCCTCCCCACCAGCGTAAACGGGCGTATGCCCGTCCGGCGGCCAGTCGAGTTTGACCGCGTCCAGGCTGACATACCGCCCGCTGACCGTGACTTCCTCCCCGCGCAGCAGCGCTTGCAACGCCGCCAAGTATTCGCGCAGCAGGGTCAACGGCGACTCGACTCGCGCGCCCACCTGGCCCATCCAGCGTTGTACCCCGTGCCCGACGCCCACATCCACCCGCCCCGGGAAAAGCCGGTGCAGCGTGGCCATCTCCATCGCAGTCAACGCGACATTGCGCAGCGGCACTGGCAGCAGCCCGACCCCGACCCGCAACCGCCGCGTCCAAGCCAAAGCGGCCGCGGCAGTCGCGATCCCGCTCTCCAGGAAGCAGTCCTCCCACAGCCAAAGCTCGTCCAGCCCGGCCTCGTCGGCCGCCGTCACGACCTCGCGCAACCGCTCGGGCGGATTTTGCGGTAAAAACACCATACCGAGTGTCGTCATGAGCCCTATTCTTACCGGACGTGAGGCTCGAACTTATCGAGGGCGACATCACCGCCCAGGCCGTGGACGCGATCGTCAACGCGGCAAACTCCTCGCTGCTCGGCGGCGGTGGCGTCGACGGCGCGATTCATCGCAAGGGCGGGCCGCGCATCCTGGAAGAATGCCGGGCACTGCGCGCCTCGAAGTATGGCCGCGGCCTGCCCACCGGCCAGGCCGTCGCGACGACAGCCGGCAACCTGCCAGCACGCTGGGTGGTACACACGGTCGGCCCGGTGTGGGGCGGCCGCGACGATCGTTCCGCTCTCCTGCGCGCCTGCTACGAAAACTCGCTGCGCGTTGCCGACGAGCTGGGAGCGGCCAGCATAGCGTTCCCGCTCATCTCGGCGGGAATCTACGGCTGGCCCATCGACGATGCTGTCCGCCAGGCCCTGACCGTGCTGCGGGCCGACGAACCAGCCAACCTTGCCGAAGCACGCCTTGTCCTGTTTGGACACGAGACGTTCGTCATTGCCCAAACCGTGGAGAAGGAGGCCGGTCAATGACCTTCCAACTCGAGGCGCCCACGCTCGAGGGCCGGCGGGTTCGCCTCGAACCGCTGGACCACCACCACGCCGCCGACCTTGCATCCGCGGCCGAGGAAAACCGCGGCTCATACACCTTCACCTGGGTCCCGCGAGCGGCCGAGGTCCCGGGCTACATCGACGCCCAGCACGCCCGCGCCGCGACCGGCAGGCTGGCCGCGTTTGCGCAGATCGACCTCGCCACGGGCAGCGCCGTCGGCGCGACCGCCTACTGGGAGCCGCGCCTGTGGCCGGACGAGCAGCGGCTGGCCGCCGTCGAGGTCGGCTTCACCTGGCTGGCGGGCTCGGCCCAGGGCAAGGGCATCAACTCCGAGGCCAAATTCTTGCTCTTCCGCCACGCCTTCGAGGTGTGGGGCGTGGCCCGGGTCGACCTGAAGACCGACGCCCGCAACGCCCGCTCCCGCGCGGCCATCGCAAAGGTCGGCGCCCGCTTCGAAGGCGTGCTGCGCCAGTGGTCGCAATCGTGGGCGCCCGGTGAGGAGGGCCTGCTCCGCGACACGGCCATGTTTTCGATCATTGCCGCGGAGTGGCCCGATGTCAGTGCCCAGCTCCAACAGCGGCTATGAGGCGCGGCCCGCTCCCGTCGTCCTCGACCAGGTGACAGGCCGCCAACGCGCCCAACGGGCCGACCGGCCGCAACACCGGCACCTCGACCGAGCAGCGCTCGACCGCCACCGGGCAGCGCGGGTGGAAGCGGCATCCGGACGGCGGATCGACCGGGCTGGGCACCTCGCCCGACAGCACGATCCGCTGGCGTGCCCGCTGCGCGACCGGATCGGGCAGCGGGGCGGCCGACAGCAGGGCCTGCGTGTAGGGATGGCGCGGCGCGGCGAACAGTTCGTCGCGCGTGGCCACCTCCATGAGTACCCCCAAATACATCACCGCCACCCGCTGGGCCAGAAACTCCACCGCCGCAAGGTCGTGCGTCACGAACAGGCACGCGAACCCCAGCGAGGACTGCAGCCGCCCGATCAGGTTGAGCACCGACGCCTGCACGGAAACGTCCAATGCGGACGTCGGCTCGTCGGCGACCAGCAACGACGGCGACGCTGACAGCGCCCGCGCGACGCTGACCCGCTGGCGCTGCCCGCCGGACAGCTCGTGCGGATACCACCGCGCCATCTCGGCCTGCAGCCCGACCTGGTCCAATAACGAGGCGACACGAGCGCGGCGGGAAACCCGATCTCCGATCCCGTGCAGGCGCAACGGCTCGGAGATGATGTCGCCCACCCGCATCCGTGGGTCCAAAGAGGACGACGGATCCTGGAACACGATGTTGAAGTCGCGCCGCAGCGGGCGCAGCCGCCGCCGCGAAAGCTGCGCGATGTCGGTGCCGTTGACCCGGATCTGGCCGCTCGTCACCGGTACGAGCCGGGTCACGCACCGGCCGAGGGTGGTCTTGCCGCTGCCGGACTCGCCCACCAGCCCCAGCACCTCGCCCTTGTCGAGGTGCAGGCTGACCCCGTCGACCGCCCGTACGGGCCCGAAATGCTTCACCAGATCAACGATCTCAAGCACTCTCATCCTTGGCCCCCCAACGGATGCCAGCAACGCGCCGGATGCCCGGCCGGCCCCGGCTCCAACAAAGGTCGCGACGATCGGCACAGGTCTGTCACGCGCCCGCACCGGTCGGCAAACGTGCAGGCGTCGGAGGGTGCGCGCATGACCGGCACCCTCCCGGGGATCTCCTTCAAAATCGGGCGGCCGGGCGTGGGCACCGCGTCGAGCAACCCCCGCGTGTAGGGGTGCGTGGGGTGCGCGAACAACCGGTTGACCTCGGCCTGTTCGATGACGCGGCCCGCATACATGACCACCACCCTGTCCGCGATGTCCGCGACGACGCCCAGGTCGTGCGTGATGAGCAGCAGCGCCATCCCGATCTCGTCGCGCAGATTGCGCAGCACGTCAAGGATCCCGGCCTGCACGGTCACGTCGAGCGCGGTCGTCGGCTCGTCGGCGACCAGCAGCTTGGGCCGGCACGCGATCGCCATCGCGATCATCACGCGCTGCCGCATGCCGCCCGACAGCTGATGCGGATATTCGCCGATCCGTCTGCCGGGCAACGGAATCCCGACCAACTCCAGCAGCTCGGTGATGCGGGCACGCGACGACCGGCCCTGGTGCCGCTTGAGCACCTCACCGATCTGGTGGCCCACGGTCAGTACCGGATTGAGCGAGGTCATCGGCTCCTGAAAGATGTAGGCGATGTCCCGCCCGCGGGCTCTGCGTGTGGGCGGCTCACCGTCGAGCAGGATGGTCCCGGTCACGGAGGCGTTGCGCGGCAACAGATCGGTGAGCGCGAGCGCCGTCACGCTCTTGCCGCACCCCGACTCGCCGACAATCGCCACCACTTCCCCCTCCTGAACAGAGAAGGAGGCCTCGTCCACCGCGAGCACCGGCCCGTCCTCGGTCTTGAAGCGGACCGTCAAGTCTTGCACCGAAAGCAGTTTCATCGGCGGCTCTCCCGCGGGTCCAGCGCGTCGCGCAAGCCATCCCCCAACAGGTTGAGCGCCAGCGTGAGCACGACGATGGTCAGCCCCGGGAACACGGCCATCCACGGCCCGTCGCGCACAAACGTCTGCGCGTCGGCGAGCATCACACCAAGCGACGGCGTCGGCGGCCGCACGCCCAGCCCGAGAAACGAGAGCACGGCCTCCCCGATGATGGCGCCCGGGATCGCCACGGTCGCCTGCACGATCAGCGCGCTGACCGCGTTCGGCAAAATATGCCTCGCCAAAAGGGTCAGATCACCGGCCCCACCGGCGACGGCCGCCGCCACAAAATCCATGCCGCGCAGGCGAAGCGTCTCGCTGCGCGTCACCCGCACGACCGCCGGGATCTGCGCGATGCCGATCGCGATGACCGCTGTCGTCAGCGACGGACCCAGGATCGCGGCCAGCCCGACCGCCAGCACCAGGAACGGGAAGGCCAGCGCCGTGTCGGTCAGCCGGGACACCAGCGGATCGAGGAACCCGTAGAACCCGGCCAACAGTCCTAACGGGACACCGATCGCCAGCGACAGCGCCACCGAGAGCAGCCCTACGAAAACCGATGCTCTCAACCCGAAAATCGCCCGGGAAAGCTGATCTCTCCCGATGCTGTCTGTGCCAAATATGTGGGTACCGGAGGGAGGCCGCAGCGGCTCGGCGAAGTTGACCTTGTCAAACGGGAACGGGGCAACGACATCGGCCAGCAACGCCGCGATGGCCGCGACGCACACGACCACCAACCCCAGCACCGCCAACGGGTTGCGCAAAATCCGGCGCACGGTCATAGCGCCGGCCCGCCGACCCGGATGCGCGGATCGATCACTGAGTACAGCAGATCGACCACCAGATTGATGACGATGTACGCGGTCGCGGTCACCAGCACCACGCCCTGGATCATGGGGTAATCCCGGGTGAACACGGCGTCGATCGTCAACTTCCCAAACCCGGGAAGCACGAACAGTTGCTCGGTCACCACCGCGCCGGAGATCAGCGCGCCCAGCTGCAGGCCGACAATCGTGATCACGACGATCAGGCTGTTGCGCAGGGCGTGCCCGAAGACGACCTGCACGCCTGACAGGCCCTTGGCCCGCGCCGTGCGCACATAGTCGGCGGTGAGCGCGTCCAGCATCGCCGAGCGCGTCTGCCGCATGATGATGGCCGCCAGGCCGGTGCCCAGCACGGTCGCGGGCATCAGCAGATGCCTGACCGCCTCGACCGGATCGTCGAACACCGACACGAACCCCGACGCCGGCAGCAGCGGATAGGCGATCGCCAGCGCGAGGATCGCCATCTGTCCAAACCAGAAGTTTGGCACCGACAGGCCCAGCAGGGCCACGGCGTTGGCGCCCCACTCGGCCGGGCGCCTGCGCCGCACGGCCGCGATGACGCCCGCACCGATCCCGATCAGGATCGCGATCAGGATGGCGAACGCCGACAGCTGCAGCGTGACCGGCAGGGCGTGCCCGATCGACTCGGCGACGGGCAGGCCCGTGCGCGGCGACCGGCCGAGATCACCGGTCGCCACCTTCTCCACGTAACGCAGGTATTGCACGACCAGCGGCTGGTCGAGCCCGTATGCCGTGCGGATGGCCGCGAGTGTCGCGGGGTCGCTCTCCTCGCCGGCCAGCGTGCGCGCCGGATCGCCCGGCAGCGCCCTGATCCCCGCGAACACGACGATCGTCGCGAGGACCAGGGTCACCGCCGACTCGAGGATCCGTCTGGCGATGTAGCGGCTCATCTCGCTCAGGCCGCGAACCCGGCGGTCCCAAGCCGCACGAGCCCGTCACCGTAGACCTGCACACCTACCACTTTGGACCCCACGCCGGTGAGATTCTTTTGCCGGTACAGGTAGATCAGCGGCACGTCGTCGCGCAGTTTCGTGATGACCTGCCCGTAGAGTTCGCGCCGTTTCGCGGTGTCGGGTGTCCTGCGCGCCTCGTCGAGCAGCGAATCGACCGCCGGATTGCTGTAGCCGCAGATGTTTTGCGAGCCGTTGGTGCGCACGAAGTTGGCGATGTTGCCGTCCGGGTCGACGCGTCCCGACCATCCGATCTGGAACGCCTGGTATTTGCCCGCGTCGGTCTGGGTCAGCGAGGCGGCGAACTCCACGGGCTGCAGCTCGAGCTCGAACCCGCCCTCCTTCACCTGTGCCTGGATCGCCTCGCCGAGCCGGCGCGCGTCGGGGGTGTTGCCGATGACCATGCTCACCTTGACCGGCAGGGCGAGCCCGGCCTGCTGCAGCAGGGTCTTGGCCGCGTTGGGGTCTTGCCTGGGGCAGGCCTGCGCCGCGTCCGACGACAGCGGGCTGGCCACGCTGATCGGGCCGCACGCCGGGGTGTATTGCCCGCGGAACACGACCGTGTTGATGGTTTCGCGGTTGAGCGACAGCTCGAACGCCTGCCGCACCCGCTTGTCCGTCGCAAGTGGACCCGCATACGGCGCGGCCAGCGGCTTGGGCGCCTTGCCCACGCCATCCACGTTGCCCAGGTTGATCGTGATCCCCTGGTAGCCCAATGAGTCCGAGGTGATCAGGCTCAGTCCGGAGGTCGACTTGAGCGCGTCGACATCGGTCGGCGTCACCGCATCGAGCACTTCGACGTCGCCCGAACGCAGGTTGTTGAAGCGCGTGTTGGCGTCGGCGATGATTTTGTACGTCACGCCGGCCAGGTGCACCTTGGCCGCGTCGTAATATTGCGGGTCCTTCACGACCTCGATGCGGTCCTGCGCCACCCGCGACGCAAACTTGAACGGCCCCACGCAGACCGGGCTCGTGGCGAAGTTTTCGCCCTGAGCGGTCAGCGCCGCCGGCGACATGATCATGCCCGCGCGGTCGGCCAGCACGGCCGTCAGCGGGGCAAACGGCGTCTTCATCTTGATCGCCACGGTCGAGGGGTCGACCACCTGCGCACTGTCCACACTGGTCAGTTCGCTCGTGCGGGCCGAGCCGGTGAGCGTGCGGTGCCGGTCGAGCGAGGTCTTCACGGCCGCCGCGTCCATGCTCGTGCCGTCGGCAAACTTGACGCCCGAGCGCAGCTTGATGGTGATGGTCAGCCCGTCGGCGGAAAACTCGGGCAGCGCGGAGGCCAATTGCGGCACGATGGTGAGTTTGCTATCGACGTCGTAAAGCTTCTCGCAGATGGCGTTGAACACGGTGCGCCCGACGAGGGTGCGCGCCACCGTCGGGTCGAGCTTGTCGGGCTCGGCCGACAGGGCCACGCGCAGCGTGCCACCCTCGCGTGCCGGGCGGTTGTCGGTGTTGGGCGGACCGGTCTCCGACCCGATGGGGGTGCAGGCGGTCAGGGCCAAACCGATTGCGGCACAACGAATGATGAGGGATGTCTTCGGCATCAGTGCCTCCCAATATTCATATCGTTGTGAACGTAACCTCCTGCCCGTATTAGTGCAATGATGTAGTGGATCCCGTTCGGCGTGGGCCGAGCGCGCCGCCGGCGATCACATGCGCGACAAACTCGGCTGCGTTGCGGGCCGCGAGCGTCTGGTAACGGTCTGTCTTGTCGTATCCCCAGTCCGAGATGCCCTTGACCATGATCCAATCCGGTTTGGACCCGGCTGCGGCCGCCTCGTGGACGCCGACCCCTTCCATCTCGCCGGCGATGGCGTCCGGGAAGTCCTCGCGCAACCGGTCGACCAGCGCCTTGGAGTTGACCAGCGTTCCGGATGTGAGCACGGTGCCGATGTGCACCCGTGCCGGCGCGGGACGCCCTGCAGGTCGATAGGTGACCTGGCCAGCCCGCACCCAGCGGCAAAGGCCCACGCGAGCGGGCCAGGCCCAGCTCGCGCGGGCGGACCGTCCCGGTCACCTGCCGGAACAGCGGCATCCGGCGCAACCGTCGAGATATCTCTACATATGTAGAGAAGTGCCGCGGCGCGTTCACCGGCAGATCAGCCGGACGACGACGCGGCGGTTGAGCGGATCGGACACCGGATCGGGCGCGGCATTCTTGCTCGGGAACGGCCCCCAACCCTCGCCCTCCGCGGTGATCTGGCCCGCCCGCGCGCCCTGCTCGATGAGCACCGCCCGCACCCGCAACGCCCGCTCACGCGAAAGCCCCGCGTTGCCGCGGTCGGCGCCGTGGTGCGCGACCGACCCGACGAGGTGCGCGCTCGCCGTCGGGGTCCGCGCCAGCCATTCGCCGATGCCCGCCAGGGTTTGCCGCGCCGCCGCGCCATCGCGGAAGTCCGTGCTGTCGGGCCGGAAACCCACTGCCCCATTGTCCGGAAGGATCAACTGTGTGTTGCAGCGCGGCTCCAGCGCCGGGATCGGCGGCACCGGCACCTTGGTCACCTCGGGCAGCCCGGCCGGTGACGGCGTCGTGTTGGGCGTGGCGACGGTGACGACCTCACGCGCACCCGCCCGAGCGACGATCTTCTGCCACAGGTCCACCAGGTTGGCGTGGCGCCGGTCGTCCAGCGGGGTCTGCGGCTCGGCGGTGTACCCGATGCCGGACAGCACGACCCTGCGGTCGGCCAGGTTGGGCAGCAGTTGGGCCTCGGCCAGCCGGGCCACGATGGTGTCGGGGCTTTCGTCGAGCAGCCCCGGTTTGGTGAAGTCAAGCGGCGCCACGGTTTGCAGGCCCGAGTCGATCAGCAGCACGGTCCCGCCCGGGCCCGCGGCGCTCGCGGCCAGGCCCAGCGCCTTGAGCGGGTCGGCCTGCGGGGTCTGCGCCGCGACCGCGCCCAGGACACCCTTGACCGTGGAGGTGAACGCGTCCGACTTGAACCTCTGGGCCTCCGGATTCTTCGCGCCGCCGTCGTAGGTCAGGACGCAACCGATCGATGGCCGTCGACGAGCAGGATGGTCACGCCGCGGCCGGGTGCGCCGCCGTCGGTCGCGTCAATGATCTTTGAGAGTTCGGCGTCGAGCTCGCCGGGCGGCGCGGGTTGCGGGCTGTTGGCCCGCCGGCCCACCGCGATCGCCAGGCCCGCCGGCACGGGCTGGGTCGGGCACTGCCTGTCCGGCGACGCGCACGACACGGCCGTGAGGACGCCGCCGGCGAGGATCGTGGCGGTGAGGGTTCCAGTTCACCCTCGGCGCGCTCCCGCTGCTCCCGGAAGGACGTCATCGATCCGGACACGTCGATCGCCTCTTCCGGACACACCGGGCCGGTGACCATGCGCGGGCCCAAAAGTTTCGACGTGGCAAGGCTTGTCGGCTTTTCCGACTCTCGGCAGGCGACCAGCGCCACCAGCAGGAACAGGAGGATCAGCGACAGGAGCAGAAGGCGTCTGAGCCAGCGCGGGAGCGCCCGCCCCGGCTGCGGCGCGAAGACGCGGCGACGCAGCGGTGTCCGGTCGACAGTCGTCCGGCGGATGCTCGATGCGGGGGCGGTCACGGAGCCGGCCAAAACAGGGCGCCCTTCTTGAAGACCTGGGGGAGGGGGAGGGGGAAGAAGAGAGCGGGCGGCGGATCGGGTGCGGGGATCCGCCGCCCGCTATGACTTGCAGCCTTGAGAACCCATCTACCGGATCGCTACCGGTTCTATCTGCAGGTCTGCGTGCCGTTATCCCAGTTGGTGCCCGTCGGGCAGACCGGCAGCGGGTGGTTGGTCTGGGGGCCGCTGGCGGCGGCGACCTCTGTGCGAAGGGCGGGCAGCACGGCGCCGGTGACGACGAACACGACGACCAACAGGCGGCGAATGCGAGAGTTCATGGCAGATCCTTTCGGGGTTGATGGATCCATTCGGAAGGTGACGGACCGGGTTGACGCCGAACATCGCGTCGAAGGGGTGTCCGGCGGTGGGACGGGACGATGCGGAGGAAGGCCAGCCTCCGGTGCAGCCGTGCGCGCAGCTGTTTTGGCGACAGCCGACCCGCCACAATGGACGCCGTGGTTCAAATCCCAAGTGGGCGAGTCTTTCTGTCGCGATGACAGTAACGTGGGAGCGAGGTTCCTGTCAATATGACAGTTGGGCTAGGCTGTCGGAATGAAGAGCCGTGACCATGCTCAGCTGCGCCTGGCCGTCGACCTCGCGATCCTGACCGTCCGGGAGGACCGGTTGCACGTCCTGGTGATCGAGCGGGCCAACGAGCCGTTCCGGGGCGGCCTCGCGCTGCCGGGCGGATTCCTGCGGCCGGGCGAGGACCTGCTCCACGCCGCCGAGCGCGAGCTCGCCGAGGAGACCGCGCTGGACGGCTCCGCCCTGCACCTGGAGCAACTGGCCACCTATGGCGCGCCCGCCCGCGATCCACGGGGGCGTGTGGTGAGCGTGGTCTATCTCGCGATCGCTCCCGACCTACCGATCCCCGAGGCGGGGTCCGACGCGCAAAACGCGCGGTGGGCACCGGTCGAATCGGTGCGGGGCAAGCTCGCCTTCGACCACGACGAGATGCTCGACAGGGCGGTCGAGCAGGCGCGCGGCCGCCTGGAATACACGACGCTGGCGACCGTCTTTTGTGGACAGTCCTTCACCATCGGGGAACTCCACCACGTGTACGAGGTGGTCTGGGGCGAGACGCTCGACCCGCGCAACTTCAGTCGCAAGGTGTTGCACACGGACGGCTTCATCATCCCGACCGGAAAGACGAGGGCACAGGAAACCGGCCGGCCCGCGCAGCTCTATCGGCGCGGGCCGGCCAGGCCTCTCAGTCCGCCCATGATGCGCCCGGCCAGACAGGACTGAGCGTTCAGCCCATGAGCCTTCGCCGGTGGCGGCGATCGCTTTCGGGCAGGTCCATCGACCGGTTGAGCGCATCCACGCGCCTTGACGCGGCCGCCGCGGCGGCGGTGTCGCCGCGCCGGCCGTGCACACTGCCGAGCCGCGCGTGTGCCTCGGCCTCCTGGAAGGCGTTGTCGCAGCCGGCGAAGCAGGCGGCGGCCCGCTCCAGGGCCGAGATCTGCCGGTCGACCTCGCCCTGTGCGGCGTGCAGTGCCGCCATCGACAGCCAGATCTGCCCCTCGAGGGTGCCGTTGGCGTCGCGTGCCTCGGTGGCCGCGGCAGACAGCAATCGGTGTGCCGTCGGGAAGTCGCGTGCCATCGTGGCGACGTCGCCGAGGCCGTGCGCCGCGTAGGCGTAGCCGATCCCGCCGTCGCCGACCACCTCCCGGACCGCGTTGAACGCCGCCCTGGCCCCGTCGATGTCGCCGGTGGCCAGGCTCGCCCGGCCGATCCAGTAGTTGCCCTGGGCGATGGGCGTCGTGCGGCCGAACCGGGCCGCCTCCCGCCCCGCCGCACGCAAAACCTCAAGCGCGGCAACGTGATCGCCCCGGTCAAGGTGGGTATGCCCGATGTAGCGCAGTGTCTGCGAGGCGCCCAGCACGTCGCCGCTGGCCTCGTAGAACCTCAGGGCCTCGGTGAACAGGGCGAGCGGCCGGTCGAGGTGGCCGCGGCGGCGCAGCGCGTTGCCCAACGTGCGCAGCGCGATGGCCAGACCATGCTGGTCGCCGCACTCGGCCAGCTGCTTGGCCGCGAGCTCCAGGTCGGCCGGGCTGGACACGGCGCCGTTGGGCTTGCTGGCCACCAGCGCCGGCTGGCCGAGCAGCATCAGCATTACCGCCTCGCCGCGCAGGTCGCCCGCGATGCGGCAGGCCTCCAGCGCCTGAGCGTGCGTCGCGTACCAATCATCAAAAAGCTCTTGATTGCCATAGAACTCGTGGCTGGAGGCGGCCAGATCCCAGCAGACGTCGGCGAAACCGAGCTCGGCGCAGTGCCCCACGACCGTGCGGACGTTGCCCCGCTCCCGCATAAACCATTGCCGCACATCGGAATCCACCTCGGCGAGGATCTCGCCCGGCGCATCCCAACCCGGCACCGGGCTGTGGACCACCTCGTAGTCGCCGCCATAGATCCCGCGATGCGCGCGCCGGACAAGAGTGAGGAAGCGGCCGTAGATCTCCCTGACCAAGGCGTGTCTTTCATCTTCTATCCGGTACGCCTTGAGCGCCCGATCAAACGCGAACTCGCGCATCAAATCGTGGAAGCGGAAGCGCTCGTCCTGATCGGCCGGCTGGACCATGTAGCTGGCGGTCAGCTCCGACAGCGCCGACGCGGGATCTGTGCCTGTGCCCGTGCCCGTCCCGTCGAGAATGGCCGCGGCCGTCCACAACCCAAACGTGCGCAGCCGCGTCACCCCAAGGCCCAGGAACAGCCGCCGCGCCGGCTCGGACAGCCGGTCGAACCCGGCGCCGATGCTGCGCGCCACGCTCGTCCCGCCATACGCCAATGCCTCCTGCCCTTGCCGCCGCAACCGTTCGGCGAGCTCGGAAGCGGGCCGCGGGTGGTCGCGTACGCGCAGCGCACCCGCGATCCGCAACGCCAGCGGCAGACCGGAACACAGTGCCACCACACGTTCGATGGCCGCCTGCTCCTCCGGCTGCGGCTCGATCCCCGCGCCGCGCACGACCTGACGGAACAGCTCGACCGATTCGCGGTGCCCCAACCGTTCCAGCGGGGGCGTGTGGTGCACGCCGCTGATGTCGGGCAGCTTCGTGCGCGCCGTGATCAGCACGCCACAGCTGTCACTGCCCGGGATCAGATCCCGGATCTGCGCCTCGTCGCGCGCATCGTCAAGCACCACAAGCACCTGACGCCCGGCCATCAGCGTGCGATACATCGACAGCCGCTCCGCCTTGGTCTCCGGCACCTCCGAAACGCCAAGCCCCCGCAGGAACTGGCCGAGCACCTCGGCCGTGTCGCCCAGCGGCGGATACGTGCCGCCCAGCTCCACATACAGCTGACCGTCCGGATAGGACTCACTGGCCCGGTGCGCCACCCGGATCGCGAGCGCGGTTTTGCCGATGCCGCCCGGACCGGAGATCACGACGACCGGCACCGTGCGGTCGGGCTTGGTCAACAGCCAGCACAACTCGGCGACCAAGTGTCCGCGGCCGATCAACTCCACGTTGCGGGGCAGCTGCCTCGGTGTCGCGTGCGCCGTGCGCCCCGGCCGCGCGGCGGGCGACTCCTCGCCCTGGCCGATACGCGACACCAGCTTCCACAGCTGCGCATCGGGCCCGCCGCCGGTCAGGTCGGCCAGCGCCTCCCGATGCCGGTCAAACGACTCCAGCGCCTGAGCCGAATGACCGCACCGATGCTGGGCCCGCATCAACTGCTCGCACAGCCGCCCGTCCGCCGGGTAATAGCTGGCCAGCATGGCCACATCGGCCAGGATCAACTCGTGGTTGCCGCGCTCGAGCTCCAGCTCGAACAGGCGCACCGCGGCACGCATGCGCCGCTGCTCCAGCCGCTCGGCATCCGTCTTGAACCACTCCCGCTGCAGGTTGGCCATGACGTGCGGCCCCCGCCACAGCGCCAGCGCCCGGCGCAGCAGATCAACCTCCTCGTCGACCCCATGCTCCAGATTGGGCCGCTCCGCCATCCGGATCAACCGCTGGAACACGAGCATGTCCAGATCGTCGTCGGCGACGCGTAACTCGTAGCCGAACTTCTGGTGTGTCTTGAGACTGTCGCCATGCCCGCTCTGGTCGAGAAACGTGCGCAGGAAGCCGACGTGCTTGGGCAGCTGCGCCTCGCCGACAACGCCGTTGCCCCACCCGGCACGTAACAATTCCGACTTGGACATGCGCTTGTTCGCGTGAATCAACAGGGCGGCGAACAGGCGAAGAGTGGTGGTGCCTCGCGGAAGTTCGTAGAGACGGTCCTGCGGGCCCACCTGTAGATCACCAAGGATTCGAAAGATCACTAGTCACCTCCCATCGCGTCCAATGGGGTTCCCTAGGGCGCACCGTACTTCGCGTGCCTTCCGGTGTGCCATAGCGATCGATGTCTCTGGCACCCCGCGTAGCGAAACAGTAGCTATCCGGTAGATCGGCTCGGCTAAATGGCCGTATGTAGTCGTCGCGGCGGCCGTGTGTAGCGGGAGGAACCATGATTCGTTCGCGTGGGCGACGCGCGCAGGCTCGTAACGATCCGCCCGGGGACCAGGCCTCGCCGGCCGACGTGCCGGATCCGCTGCAGTTGCGGCGGATCCACGGCGACCTCGAATGGATCACCGACAGCGAACGCCGCCCGCTGCGGCCGATCGGCACCACCGCGATGGATGTCGCGCTGCGCACCGGCGTCCTGCTCGCCGACCTCATCGCCCTCCCCAGAGTGCGGATCTTCTGTGGTGTGTGGTCTGCCTGCGCCCGGATGCCGCTGATCACCCACGCCATCGCCGCCGGGCGCAGCCTCGTGCTCGTCGAGTCCGTCGCCTGGCCACCCGGCCGGTACAGCGCCGAGACCGACGGGCGGGTCTTCTGCGGCGACCAGTACATCGGGCAGTCGGTCGGCTCCCTGGCCGCCGCCGTCCGTCACTGGCGCGGCGTGCTCCCCCGCGATCACCGAGTGGCGGCCATGGTCGTCGTGCACCACACCGTCGACGGCGAGATCAGCTTGACGGCCACGGCATCCGAGGACCTGAGCTGGACGCTCGCCCGCGATGCGGTGCGTGCCATCCAGCGACACCTTCCGCGTCGGCAGGCCCTCAGCGACACCGCTGTCGGCGCACTGATCGCGGCCACGGCCGGTCAGGAGTGACCCGCGGCCACGCTCCACATTGAGCGGTGGACACCCTCAAGCGGACAGGCCCGCTGCCAAGCACTCCTCGCCCCCGTTAGCGGCAGCCCCCGAGGAGTGCGCAGCAGCGGATGCCTCAAGCCTTCCTGGTTGCCGTGCAAATTCAGAGCCATCTATCACACTTCCGACAGGTCAAAGCCGGGTGATAGGTTGCTTCCGGGCAGGTCCGAGAGCGGGAGCCGATGCGGTTAACTTTCTCGATCCTGGGCCCGATGCGGCTCTGGGTGGGCCATGACGTGGTCAGCCTTGGCCCGCGGCAGCGCACGCTGCCGGCGGCGTTGTTGCTGCGCCCCAACCAACCCGTGAGCGTGCCGAGGCTGCTCGAGCGCGTGTGGGAGCGGCCGACCGCCGCCGGGCCGTCCAACCTGCGCACCTACGTGGCGGCGATCCGGCAGTCGGTCGGCCGGGATCGCCTGCCGCGACCCGGGTCCCGTCGTGCCGCTCATGCGCGCACTGGCGGGCGAGCATCCGTACCGTGAAAATCTTTGGGCGGCATTGATTCTCGCCCTGCACCGCTCCGGGCGGCCGGCCGAGGCGCTGGCCGCGTATGGTCAGGCGCGCGCCGTGCTGCGCGAGGGCACCGGCATGGACCCGAGCCGGCGGCTGCGCCTGCTGCAGGAGCGCATCCTCGCCGACGATCCCGCGCTCGAGGCCGAATCGCTGCTGTAAAAGCACCCTGTGCGTGATCTGTGCGCCGGCTGTGCGCGGGTTCGGTCATCGTGCATGCATGGGTCGATTGCGATGGATGTTGGCCGTCATCATGGCGACGGCTCCGATGATGGCCGCGCTGCCGGCGCGCGCCGCGGAGGCGAATCAGGCCGCCGGGGCTTCGGTGCAAGGCAGCCCGGTGGTGGCCGCGCCGCGGCTGCCGGGCCGCGGACGGGAGCCGGCTCATCCGGCGCGAGCCCGGCCGGACCACCGCCTACCTGGGCGCGATGGAGCTCGAGCTCGTCGGCTCGACGGTGTCGGCGCGCACCTACTATGGCAATGGCGACGGTGCCGTGGTCGCGGTCCGCAACGGCGGCAACGTGAGCTGGCTGCTCTCCGACGAGCAGCGCAGCGAGCAGCTTTCGGTCAACGCGACCACCTCGGCCGTGTCGCGCCAGCGATATCTGCCGTTTGGCGCGCGCCGTGGCGGGCGCGACGACATCACGAGACCCAGCGCGGGTTCCTCGGCAAAGGCCGAGGACGACACGACCGGGCTGGTGCACCTGGACGCCCGCTTCTACGATCCCGTGATCGGCAAGTTTATCAGCCCGGATCCGTTGGTGGACTTGAGGATGCCGGAGTGGGCCAACCCCTATGCCTACGCGGGCAACAATCCGGAGTCGCGGATGGACCCCACTGGCCTCGCGTCGTGCTCCAATCCCACCCAGTGCGACCACATGGAGGCGCAGCAGAAGGAGAAGAAGAAGCCCAAGAAGAAAAAACCCAAGGTCAAGCCCAAGCCTACTGGGTACCGGTGCGAGCGCCCCGAGCCAGTGCGATCACCAGGAAAAGCAGCGCAAGGTCGCCAAGCACCAGGCCCAGATCAAGAAGTGCGGTGGGACCGTCCGCGCGTGCCAGGGCAAGGACGACGCCCGCTATCACAAGAAGGTCTGCTACAACAAGGCGTCCTGCGAGCACTACGAGCGAAATGAACAAGCTGTGCGGCTCGGAACAGGGTAAGAACGTTGTGGGTGAACAGCTGGGGGAGAAACCTGGCTGGGGGGTCAAGCCGCCGGAGCACCCGTGGGGTCGGGGGACCACCGAGGGGTCCAAGCGGCCCGGCCAGTGGGGCTGGTCTGGCGGCAGCTGGGATGACCTGGGGCGCTGGCTCTTCGGCGACGGCGGCTAGACCGTCCGGACCGTTTCCTCGAAGGTGAGGCGGGGCAGGCGTTCTCCCGCCTCACCGGGGCTCAACGGACATACGCGTAGTCGCCGTGGTGAAACAGCAACGGATCCTCGGGCGAGTGCGACGCGTCGAGGAGCTCGGCAAGGACGATGGCATGATCACCGGCGATCACGCGATCGGCGACCCGGCAGAGCAGGAAGGCGAGCACGCCCGTCAGGTGGGGCACCCCGTGCGGGCCGGGCGCCCACCCGACATCCGCGAACCGGTCGATGCCACTAGTGGCAAACGTCTTCGCGACGTCGCGCTGCCACCGGCTCAGGATGTGCACGCCCACGTGCTGCGCGCTCGAGATCGCGGGCCAGCTGGACGAGCCCGTGTCGAGGCAGAACGACACGAGCGGCGGATCCAGGGACACGGACGTGAACGAGGTGGCCGTGAACCCGACCGGCGACGAGCCCGGCTCACCGGGCGCGGTCACCACCGTGACAGTTGTGGCGTGGTGCCGCATCACTTGACGCAGAAGGCTCATGACGACCACACTAACCCGATAGGAATAGTAGGAGATTAACTTTCCGTTACGTGATCGAGCGTTTCTGCGACGACCGCGTCAATGACCTGCTCGATTGTGGGGGTGATCGCCTGCGTCTTGGCCACCTCCACGCGGACGTGGCGTGCCAACGCCTCCCGGTCAAGCTTGTCCTGCCGCAGGTCCCGGTAGATCGTCCAGGCCAGCGACGCGATCGACACGATGAGCCCCACGATCGCCACGGGGTCGGCATATCGCGGCGTCACCGGGTCGTGCAGCGCCGCCTCCACCTCCATCGCGACCCGCTCGTCAAACCGGGCCGCCGTCGCCCGCGCGATCGCCGCCACATCTTCGTCCATCACTGCCCCTCGCCGTCGAGTAGGAACGCGCGCAACGCCTGAGGCATCGCCGCCCCAGTAGTCTGCACCCACAGCCGCTCAACGGTTTCGACACCCTCCGCGTCGGCCAAGATCTTGAGGTTGCCGGGCGCCCAGCTGACCGCCTCGGGCGGCGGGAACTGGTCGAACACGCTGATCGCGCGGATCATCCAACAAATCGCCTCTGACGCATCGCCACGGGCCGAGGCGAGCACCCCGAGCTGACCGTAGGACACAGCCAGGCCGCGCCGATTGCCGAGTTGCTCCTCGATGGCCAGCGAGCGCAGATACCACGCTTGTGCGGCGTCGTAATCGCCCTTTTCATGGGCCGCGGTGCCAAGCACACCGTAGCCCGCCGCGAGGCCGCGCCGATTGCCGAGCTGCTCCTCGATGGCCAAAGACCGGTGATACCAGGCCTCGGCGGTGTCGTAGTCGCCCCGTGCCTGAGCCGTCATGCCCAGGTGATGGTAGGTCACGGCCAGCCCGGACTGGTTGTCGAGCGGCTCGTTGATGGCCAGGGCGCGGTGATACCAGGCGTCGGCGGTGTCGTAGTCGCCCCGTGCCTGAGCCGTCATGCCGAGCTGATGGTAGGCCGCGGCGAGCCCGGGCCGGTCGCCGAGTTGTTCTTTGATGGCCAGCGAGCGGTGAAACCAGGACTCGGCGGTGTCGTGATCGCTGCGCTCCTGGGCCAGTAGCCCAAGCTGGTGATACACCACGGCTATCCGAGCCCGATTGTCGGGGCTGTCCGGCTGAGCCTCCAGCAGGCCCAGGGTCCGCTGGTGGGTTTGCTGCGCCTTGTCGAGGCGTCCGGCGGTGACGTGCCGGCTGGCCTGTCTGCCGGTGGTGTAGAGCCACAGCGCGCCCGCGATGCTGTCGAGAGTGGGCAGCGTCGCACCCGTCGGGTTGAGGGCATGCTGGACCCGATCGGCCCACCGATCGGCCTCGGCCCACCGGCCGGACCGTGCCCAATACTGGTCGAGCGCCTGCACGAGGTGCTGGGCGTGGGCCCACTGCCCCTGTTGGAGCGCCTCGGCGAGCAACGCGCCCATGGTGTGGCGCTGGAGGGCGATGACCGTCAGCGCAAGCCGGGCGTTGCCGCCGTCGACCTGCTGATCCAGGAAGGAGCTGAAGCCCGAATAGGCGAGCAGCATCGCCCGCCAGGCGGCGTCGTATTCCGTTTGCCGCCATCGGGCCGTCAGGTAGGACGGGAGCGCGGGGTGCAGGCGATACATGTCCCCGCCGAGCTCGGTGAGCAGGCCGACGCCCACGGCCTCGGCCAGGACGTCCGTCCACTTTCGACGGTCGTGGCCGGCGAATCTGGGCGGCACCTCATCCTGAGCGGACCAGGCGTCGAGAACCTGCGCGTCGGCCACGCCATGCAAGAGCGAGACGGCGGTGAGGAGCTCGGCGGCGTCAGCGGAAAGATGGGCGAAGGAGTAGGCGACGCACCTGTCGAGGAGCTCGGTGTCACGCAGGGGTGCCGTGCCGCGCAGGCCATCGAGGAGGTCTTCCGGGTCGGTCCCGGCCAGGCGCGGCAGGATCAGGCGCATGCTCAGCGGGTGCCCGTCGAGCCAGTGCATGAGGTCGGCGAAGGCCGGGCGTTCGCGCCGGAGCTGGGCGGCGTGGGAGCCCTGCAGGAGTTCGTCGGCGTAGAGGACCGCCTCGTCACGGTTGAGGCCCGGCACCTCGATGCGGTGTGCGGTGCCGCGCAGCCACGCTTCACTGCTGCGGCTGGTGATGAGCACGGTGGCCTTCGCGACGCGGGAGAGGAAGCGGCGCAGGCGTTCCTGCTCGGCTTCGTCGAGCGGGGGTGTGGCGGTGCCCGGGTCGGGCATGGTGACCAGGGACTCGAAGTTGTCCATGATGACCAGTGCACGGTGTTGGCGCAGGAGCTCGGTGACCCGCTGCTCGCGCTGTGCCCGCTCCAGGAGCGCGAAATCGGTGCCCCACACGTGCAGCCCGACCGTCGTGATGAGACTGTCCAGGCCGGTGGTGGCCGTGCCCGGCACGCACGAATGCCAGATCACCAGGTGGGGGTCGTCGACGCCCGCACTGTCGCGCCACCAGCGGCCGAAGGCCTTGGCGAACTCGGACTTGCCGGTGCCGCCGGAGCCGTGCAGGAGGATGGCTCGGTGCGAGCGGGAGGCGGCCTCGAGGGTGTAAAAGAGCGCGTCCCGGCCGACGAAGACGCCGACCGGTTCGAGCTCCTCGTCTGCCGGCGGAGACGGTGCGGACGCGGCCGTTTTGAGGCCGGGGAAGCGGGCCTCGCGGCGGATGTAGTGCACCGGGACGAGCCAGTCCGACAGCGGCAGCCTGCCCTTGGGGCTGGGGCGTTTGTCATTGCGGGACAGGCGCATCCGGCCCGCGGTCACGGCCTGCGACACGCTGTCGCCGGCGAAGAGGCGCTCGTAGAAGCCGGTCATGAACTCGGCGGCCGCGACCGCGAAGACCGAGTAGGCCATGGCGACGACGGAGGAGGCGCCGCCCTGCAGCAGGCGTGTGGCGACGCCCGCCTCGATCTGGCCGGACATCGCGCCGGACTGGCAGGCGTTGAGCACGACGATCGGGACCCGGCCGGCGGCGAGGACCTCGGCGACCCGTTCGGCTTCGACGTGGTCGGGGCCTCCGGTGGGCTTTTCGAAGACGAGTATCCCCTGGGCCTGCGCGCCATACATGGCCGAGCCGAGGTCCGCGCCCGATCGGCCCAGCACGCCGTGCCCGTCGAAATGGACGATGTGGAACGGGCCTTCCCGCGTGAGGACCTCGTGGAGGCGCTCGAGGGTGGGCGGGCGCAACACGACGAGGTCCACCCGGCCGCGCACGGCGTCGAGGCGCTGCAGCAGCGGGCGCGCCACCATCTGGAAGCCGACATCGTCCTGTCCGGACGGTCGCGCGATGACCATGAGCACGCGCAGGCGCTCGCCCTCGGCCTCGAAGACGTTGCCGAGCCGGGCCGACGGGAGGCTGCGGTCGACGCCGATCCCGCTCAGGGCGAGCGGGGTGGGGCGGGCAGGGTCGGTGAGCAGCTCCCACGGCAGGCCCAACCACCTGGCATCCGGGGAGCGGAAGACGATCTCGAGGCGCGGACCCGAATCACGCAGGCGCACCAGCGCGTCCCGTGCCGGGCCCGAGGCGAAGAGCGCGTTGAAGGTCTGGTGGCCCCACTGTGCGAGCGTGCCGTGGACGCGCTCGCCGCGATCGGCGAACTGGCCGTAGGGGGCGCGCAGGAAGTCCTCCAGGTACCAGCGAAGATCTTCGAGGGCGTCGCTGTCGAGCGGCCAGGCCAGGTCGAACGGCGCGCCGACGGAGTCCGGGAGATCGCCCGTGGACAGGAGCACCGACGTGCGGCCCTCGGCGGTGATGTCGACCAGGAGACGATTCGCCACAGGACGATCCTGTCAGAGGGCGCATCGGCGACCATGTCTGATCATCGACAGTCTTGACAGCGACGCCGCGCGATGGTTCTGTGAACGTTCACAGCCATGTGTCCGGGCCGATGTGTCTGTGAGCGACATCCATACATCGGGAGGACATCATGAGATTGCGCGTGCTCACGGGGCTAGCGAGCCTCACCGTGGTCGCCGCGATGGTGCCTGCGCCCGGGTTCGCCGCGGCGACGGTCACCAATCCCGGGTTCGAGTCCAACGGGGCCAGCCAGACGCCGACGGCGTGGTCGGAGTCGGGCACGGTGGCCGCGTCCAAGAGCGAGGCGGGCGGGCACAGCGGGAGCTACCAACTCGCGCACTGGGCGGCGAGCGCCTACTCGGTCGAGACACTCCAGACGCTCACCGGGCTGACCTCAGGGTCGTACACGCTCAGCGCCTGGGTGCGCTCGGGCGGCGGGCAGAGCGCGGCCTATGTGGGCCTGAGAAACTGTGGGGGACAGGCGGTCCAGGCCAACATCCCGGCCAGCGGCGGCACCTGGACGCAGGTGTCGGTGACCACCAACGTCACGTCCAGTTCGTGCACGATCGCCATTGTCTCCAACGCCGG
>JBIOYB010000183.1:0-24149 GCA_044869915.1 Allorhizocola sp. | reverse complement strand
TTGGCCTTGGCGCAGAAGGATTTCGTCAACGGCCGGGAGGCCGGCACGCCTCCCGGCCGTTGACGCCGGCCGATGGGAGGCCGGTGAGCAGAGTCCGGTTTCAGTCCTTGAGTCCCGCGCTGATGTCCGCGTTCATCACGTACTTCTGGAAGATCAAATAGATCACCACGAGCGGGATCATCGAGAGAACCGAGGCTCCCAGCAGGACCGACCAGTTGACGTTTTCCGCGCCGACGATGCTCGCGACGCCGATCTGAAGGGTGAACTGTTTCTGGTCGTTGAGGACCACGAGGGGCCAGAGGTATTCGTTCCACCGCCACTGGAACGAGAAGATGGCCAGGGTCATCATGATGGGGCGGGACAGCGGGAGCATGATCCTGATGAACGTCGACAGCTCGCTGGAGCCGTCGATGCGCGCGGCCTCCAGCAGGTCGCCCGGCACGGTGATGAAGAACTGGCGGAACATGAACGTGCCGGTGGCGGTGATCACCGCGGGGACCACGATGCCGGCGAGATTGTTGTACAGGCCCAGATCCCGGACGACGAGGAACAGCGGCGAGAGGATGACCTCGGACGGGAGCATCGTGGTGGCCAGGATGCAGACGGCGAAGATCTTGAGCCACCAGTTGTTGTACTTCGCCAGGGCGTAGCCGGAGGCGGCGCTCGCCACGATGGTCAGGACCGTCGCCGCGACGGCCACGGTCAGCGAGTTGAGGAAGTAGCGCGCGAAGTCGAAACTGGTCCACGCCTGGGTCATGCCCGCGATGGTCGGGTTCTTGGGCCAGAAGGTCAGGGGATAGGCAAACAGTTCGCCCGCGGGCTTGAAGGAGCTCAGCACAAACCACAGGACGGGGACGCCGTACACGGCGGCCAGGAGCCACAGGACACCCGTCGTCCAGACCTTTTTTGACAGTTCACCCGGCGCGCTGCCCCGCCGTGCCCGGCGGGGCGCCTTCGCGTGTGGCGTGGTGGTGACGGCCATGTCAGGACTCCTTCCGCCGGTTGAGGACCAGCTGGACGATGGCGATGATCATGAGAATCAGCATGAGCACGAACGACGCCGCGCTCGCGTAGCCGATCTGCGCCTGGCGGAAGCCCTTCGTGTAGATGTACTGGACGATGAGGTAGTTGGCCGAGCCGGGCCCGCCCGCGTTGATCGCCTGGATGAGCGCGTATTCCTTCATCGAGTGCAGCGTGCTCAGCAGGATGACGATGAAGGACGTCGGCGCGATCGCGGGCCACGTGATGCGCCGGAACTTGTCCCACGATCCGGCGCCGTCAAGCGAGGCGGCTTCGTAGTAAGCGGTCGGCACGTTTTTGATGGCCGCGATGAAAAGCAACATATTGAATGCCGTACCGCCCCAGGCCGCCGCGATGACGACAACCATCAGAGACAGGTTGGCGTTGGACTGCCATGGCACCGCCGAGCCGCCGATGGAGGTGATGATGTAGTTGACCAGACCGAAGTTTTCCCCGAACAGCCAGCGCCAGATGACACCGGCGATGATGGGTGAGATGAGCCATGGCACGAAGAAAATCACGCGCGCCACGGTCTTGCCCTTGGTGTAGGGGCTGACGAGCAGGACCGCGGCGGACAGCGACGCGAAGAACGTCAGCGGCACGACGGTCACCGTGAACAGCACGGTGCGCAGCAGCGCGGCGTAGAAGCCGTCGTCGCTGAGCAGTTCTTGGTAGTTCTCCAGGCCCACATACGGCACCGTGCCCACGCCCGTGTAACTGGTGAAGGAGTAGGCCAAACCGATGACGGCCGGCCAGACGAAGAAGAGCGCGAAGAGGGCGAGGTTGGCCGAGATGAGCAGGAGGGGCGTTGCGGTGTAGCGATTGCGACGCCGTCGAAACCACCGGCGGCGCGGTGGTGGCGCCGGGGCCTGGAGGGCCTGTGCCCTGCGCGCGGTGCTGTGACTGGCGGGTCGGGGGATGCTGTCCACCATATGCTCTCTCCTTCTCGTACCTCGGCCCGTCGGCGCCTGGGAAGCGCCGACGGGCTCGAAGGCGTGTGAGCTCAGCCGATCTGCTTGTTGAGGCCGGAGATGATGTTGTCGACCGTCTTCTGGACATCCTGCTGACCGTTGATCAGCTTGGCCACCTCGTCCCGGGTCGGGTCGGTCTGGATCGTCTTGCCGTCAAGCAGGAGCTTGGTGCCGGTCTGGTGTCCCGAGGAGGAGATCGGGTCAGCCAGCTCGATTTCCTTGATGTAGAGCGCGAACGCGTCCAGTGCGGCCTTTTGCGTGAACGGGTAGGTCAGGCTGAGGCCGGACTCGACCGGGAGGTATCCGTTGGTCTGCGCCAGCTTCGTGTAGTTGTCCTTCTGGAAGATGAAGTCGACGAACTTCCTGGCCGGGTTGGCCCGGTCACCGTTGTTGAACGCGACCACCTTGCCGCCGAGGTTGATGTCGGTGGCGTGCACCGGCTGGGCCGGCGTGGCCGCGCTGGCCCACTCGAAGTTGGTGATGCTCTGCGCGAAGTCGGCCACCTGCCAGACTCCCGAGAAGTAGGCGACCACCTGTCCGCTCTTGAACAACGCGTTGGGGTCGGCGCCGGAGGTCCACACCGACTTGGGCATAGTCACGTCGTTGTTGATGGACGCGAACTTCTTCAGCGCGGTGACGGTGGCGGCGTCGGTCGCGTACTTGCCGTCCGATCCGAGCTGGAATCCCTTGCCGCCGTGGTTGTAGATGAAGGCCCGGATCCGGGCGGGGGAGCGGTCGTAGACGAGGTCGTATTTGGCGCCCGTGGCGGCGCGCACCTTGTCAGCTGCCGCGATGAACTCGTCCCACGTCCAGGTCTTGCTGGGGTCGGTCGGGAAGCTCACGCCGGCCTTGTCGAACAGGCTCTTGTTGACGAACAGGCCCGCTGCCGTCAGGTCCGAGGGGATGGCGAGGACCTTGTCGCCCTTGGCTGTGAGCAGGCCCTTGTTGATGTTGTTGGTCGCGTTGTTGGCGGTCGAGGCCAGGTCCTGCAGCTGGTTGACCCAGATCGTGTCCAGCGACGGCACGCTGGCGGCGTCGGGCAGGGAGTTGGCCTGGGCCGCCTGGCGCAGCTTGTCCTGGTAACCGGAGTTGGGGATGTTGACGATCTCGACCGTCACGCCCTCCTTGGCCAGGAACTCCTTGGCCAGGTCGTGGTAGCCCTGGGCCTGCGCCGTGCTTGCCGATAACCAGAAGGTGATGTTTTTGGCGTCCGTGCTGCCACTGTCGGTGGTGGAGTTGGAACCGCACGCGGAAAGAGCGATCGCTGCGATGACGCTCACTGGCAGCCACCGCCAGCGGGTGAGTCGTCTCCGGGCTGTCGCAGAAGTCGTCATGGCGTCTCCTCGATAGTCATCTGCCTGTAGGCGTCGGACGTTAATCGGCAAGCGCTTTCCGAGTCAATAGTCCTGACATACGCTCTTAACTTTCTCCTGACATATGGACATCATCATGCGTACCACATATCGAAGAGTATGGAAGGGTGTGGATGAGGTGCGAGCCACTCTACCTGGGAATTCGACTCACGTCCGCATGGCCGGGGCGTTGTCACGGCTGTCGGCGGTGATGCGCATTTGTAACCTGGCCGGGACCCGCGCGGCGACGTAGAGGAGCTCCCCCGACGCGGCATCGGTGCCGCCCATCAACCGGTATTCCTCGCCCGGCTCGTAGGTAGGCGCGGTCGAGGAGGCGGGCATGGGCCCGCCACGACCGTCCGACGCCCCGACCAGGGCGACCGTGATCGCGTCGTCGCCGACCCGGTAGGTCGCCGAGGCCGGCTCCGCCGCCTCGGCCGCCGCGTCGAGTCGCCAGGTGTGCTCGCCCAGCGGCCGGGCGCCGGTCATGCTCCCACCGGGCCGGAAGGCCAGCTCCAGCGCCCAGTCCACGACCGCGCCCGTCACGTCGATGGTCAGCTCGACACCCGTGGGGGTGAGTCCCACCTGGATCGTCGTAGTCAGCGTGACCTCGTCTCGGGCACGCCGGTCAAAGCCCATCGACGCGCTGAAGCGGCCCTCGTCGACGAGCCCATAACGGCCGTGCGCGTCGCGCTCCGGAGCCGTCATCGGCTGGTAGTAGGCGGCCGTCACGGTCTCGGTGAGCGTCGCGGTCGTCGTGCCGGACGGGCCGCGCTCGACGAGCAGGCGATCGCTGCGAAACGGTCCCCAGCCGAAGAAGGTGCGCGAGAGGCGCATGTCCTGCAGCACGGCGGCCCCGGCGAACAGGCGCAGAAACGTGGGAGAGTTGGCCAGCCCCGAGCGGATCCGCCGATGGCGCGCAAAGTCCGAACCGCCGAAGACGACGGTCGTGGCCGCCGGGCGGTGCTCGACGAGCAGCCCCGCCGAGGCGAACACGCGTTGCCGTGGCCGCGGCGGTGGGGCGGATGACGGAAGCTCTTGTGCCACAACGGGATCCAGCAACAGGTCGGTGGCGGCGTATCCGGGCATGATGATCCCCTGGGCCTGCGCGAGCCGGGCCGCCCACGCCAGGTCGCCACGGTCGCGCAGCACGGCCAGCCGGCGCAGCGGGAGCAGGTGCCCCGCGAGGGTCATCGGCCGGCGCTGGTCCTGCCGCCGGGACAGCACCGTCTCGACCGACCCATCCGGCAGGAGCAGATCGAGCGTGGCGTCCAGGTTGCGCTCCACGGCATCGATCAGATCGGGGCGCTGGAACACGTCGGCGATGGCCAGCAGCGACGGGTTGGACACGTACGCGGCATAGATGACGCTGCGCTCGGAATAGAGCCCGTCGTCGTCGATGTCGACCCCTTCGGCCAGCCATTGATCCACCCGTTGGGCCAGTGCCGGTTGGGGCGAAAGCCGGTGCAGCCGGGCGAGGGCGGCCGAGAGCTCCCAGCGATGGTTGGGCGTGTGGACGCCGCCGTGGAGCAGAGCCGGTGTGGCGGCGGACAGCAGGTGCTCGAGCGACTCCGCGAGGGCGCCGTCCGTCTCGGTGGCTCGCAGCAACAGCAACGCATCGGCGAGGTCGTTGATGCTGAAGGCCGAGTCGGGTGGGGAGTCGACGTTGTCGCCACCGGTGAACAGCCCGCTCGGGCCCTGCAACTCCCGCAACCGGTCGGCGAGGCGCGCGGCGTGCACGAGCAGCCCGGCGTCGCCATCCTCGCGCCACGCGGCCACGAGTGCCTTGATCCGTTCGGCGAGCGGGCGATGCTGCAGCCGGGCCCACGTGTCGGTCGTGGCCTCGTCGACGATCGATCGCACCTGCCGGGTCAAGGCGGCGCGCACCTCGGAGATAAAGGCGACATCGATCTGCGCCGTTACCATGCTCACGCGGGGGTCCTTTGCTCGTGGTCCGTACACAAAAATAAAGTCCTGGTCAGCCGGTGAGTAGGTTCATCTGAAAGCTATAGCGCGTGGCGGCGTAGATGTGTGTCCCATACTCCACTGCGGCCCCGCTGTCGTCGTAGGCGATGCGCTCCATCGTCAGCACGGCGGCGCCCCTGTTTTCCTCCAGGAGGCGGGCCTCCGCGGCGGTGGCGTTGCGGGCACCGACGACCTGGGTGGCGGCGTGCAAACGGATCCCGGCCGCGCGGATCAGCTCATAAAGACCTTGTTTTTCAAGCGCTTCCGTGCGTACCTGCAGGAGCGACGCGGGCAGGTAGTTGCGCATCCGGGCCAGCGGTTGGTTGCGCGCCAGGCGAAGCCGCTCGATCGCGATCACGGGCGCCTTCTCGGCCAGCCCGAGTGCTTCCGCGACGGTGGCCGTGGCCGGCTCGACCGTATTGGACAGCACGGTGGTGGCCGGCTCCTGGCCCGCGTTTCTCAGGTCGTCGAAGAGGCTGCTGAGCTCCAGCGGCCGCCGCACCCGTGATTGGACCACGCGCGTGCCCACGCCTCGCCTGCGCACGATCATGCCCTTGTCGACGAGGAACTCCATCGCACGGCGCATCGTGGGGCGCGACACCGAGATCTGCTCGGCCAGCTCGATCTCGTTGTCCAGCTGGGTGCCCGGTGGCAGTCTGCCATCGGCGATGGCCGCCTCCAGCTGCTGTGCCACCTGGAAATACAGCGGGACAGGGCTGGCCTTGTCGAGACTGACAAGGACGCCCAGCGATGACGCCGGTGAAGTCATCGTGTCATTATGACAGGACTAACTAACATATTGAGAACCCGTGTGTAGTGGACGTTGCCGAAGGCGCTGACCTTCACCCCTGCCCACCACTGCGCTCCGGGGCGGACGTCGCCCGGGGCGCGCACGGTGTAGTGCAGTTGCGTGCGGCCACCGGCCGGCACGGCGAAGCCCTGTGTCCACGGGGTCACGAGCACGTCGCCGGGCCCGGCGCCCCACGTGCCGAACGGGCTGAGCAGCTGGGCCTCGCCGCGCATCTCGGTCCGCGCGTGGTTGGCGAGCTCGAGGGTGAGGGTCGCGTGGCCGGCTGGTGTGAGCTTGAGGTCGCCGGGCTCGAGCGTGACACTCGCGTGGCCGGCTGGTGTGAGCTTGAGGTCGCCGGGCTCGAGCGTGATGCTCGCGTGGTCGCCTGGGGTGAGCTTGAGGTCGCCGGGCTCGAAGGTGATGCTCTCCTGGCCGCTGGGCTTGAGCGTGGGCTCGAGGTCGCCGGGCTTGAGCGTGACCGTGAGCAACTCGCCGGGATCCGGCGCGCCGACGGTCAACGCGATCGCGTCCTCCAGCGTTTGGCCCAGCTCATCGCGGATGCGTGCCGCGACGAAGTAGGTCCCGGCCTCGGCGCCCGCGGGCGGGCGCAGGCGGACTTCGAAGTCGGCGTGAGCACCCGCGGCCAGGTCGTATTTCCACGGACCGGCGGGCGTCACCGCCCAACCGACCGGTGCGTCCAGCTCCACCATGCCGGTGGCGGGCGTGGCCGAGCAGGCGACGGTGACGCGCACGGCCTCGTCGCCGATGGGGTGCAGGTGGACGGCGACAGGCAGGTAGCCGATCGGGGCCGGACCCTTATTATGCAGCCAGTACCGGGTGAAGACCGGCTGCGCGGGCTCGGTCAAGCGCGCACGACCTTGCGGGCGAAGCGAAGCCCGCGCGCCAAGCGTCACGATCTCGGCCGGCCGCAGCGGCACTACCGCGTCGACCGGTTCACCCGACTCCTCGAGCACATTGGACAGTCCTTCGCCCGGCTTCTGCGGCACGTTGAACAGTCCTTCGCCTGGCTTCTGCGGCATGTTGGACAGCACTTCGCCCGGCTCTTCCAGCACGTTGGACAGCACGACGTCGGTCAGGCCGCCGTGCAGCCGGACGCGGGCCGTGGCGGGTGCGCCGGTCGACTCGTAAAGCCGCATCGCGACGCCGGCATCGGGGTCGATGTCACCGGCCAGCCCCGAGGCCATCGGATTGCCGCGCGGCTTCAACGCGGTGAGCACGACGCTGGACGGCTCGACCCCGCCGAGGCTCGTGCGCGAGGCCAGCGGACCCATGCCGGCCGGGACCTCGCGAGCGAGGATCCCGTGGTTGACCTCCTGCCCCGCGTGCACGAACCCGGCGCGGCGCCAGTCACCGGCCCCGGCCACGAGGCTGTACTCGAACGTGTGCGTCCAGTGCTGCAGGGAAAAGCTGCTGCCGTCGGGCGCTGTGCGGGCCGGGCCGTCGATCCAGACGCCGCTGGGCCACGCACCGCAGGAGCGCATCAGCGAGAGGTAGAAGGTCCCGTCGGGGTCGGCCACGAAGCCGGGCGTGCCGCGGTTGACGACCGCGACGGAGTAGTCGTCGACCGGTTCGGCGGTGCCGGACAACCCGTCCGGGACCGGCACATCGATGGTCGCGTCGGTTTCCATTACCGTGTCGATGCTATTGAGGATGAGTACGGGTAGGTCGCGCACGCCTCGCAGATCGGCGCCCGGGACCCAGCCCTGGCGGCGGGTTTGCCTGGCGGGCACGAACACTCGCCCGTGGCGCGCCAGCGCCTCCCGATAGCCGGCCGGTGCGGTGTCGAGGACCTGCGTGCCGAAGGCATTGTCCTCGCCGACGACGATGCGGATGTCGGGCAGGTTGGAGTCGCCGTCGAGCGCGCCGTAGCGTGGGCCGTCCGGCCGGGTGAGCGTGGCCGTGACGCCGCACGCGACCAAGCGGTCCAGCAGATCGCGAGGCGGAGCTCCCGACGCGACGACTTCGGCGACGCCAATCGCGTGGGCTTCGCGGCGTCCGTCCGCGTGTAGCAGCGCTATCCGGGCCGTGGCCGACAATCCCGCCCACATGTGCGCTGGATTGTCCAATGTGTACAGATGTCTGCCCGCGTCGGAGTCGGGGAAGCCAAAGGAACGTCCGATGGCCGCGAAGCCCACCTCGCTGACCGGCAGCGCGCCCGGCACGTCGAGGTCGAACCGAACCCGCAGCAGATGGTCCTCGCCGATCGAGCCGTCCACGTGGGTGCGGAAGTCGATCCGGTCGACGCCGTCCCACAGGATCGCCTCCTGCGTGATACGCATTTCGGCGAGGCGGGTGACGGCCACGATCCGGCGGCCGATCGGGCACTCCTGCACGCTCACCGTCGTGGCCTGCTGCCGGGTGCCGATGCCGGGGCCTTTGGGCAGCAGGTGCCACGGGCCTTCGTTCCAGACCGGGTGCTTGCCATACTCGTCCTGCAAGTACAGTTCGCCGCCCAAGCCGTTGGGGCGCAACAGGTCCCGTCCGGTGCGGCGGTCGATTACGCGGCTGAGCGCGCCGCCGCGTGTGGGGTCTGCCTCGATCCGGAACGCCTCGTTTTCGGCTGCGGTCTGGCCCGGCTGCTCGACCCAGCCCGCGGGCGGGCGATGCGCTGGTATCAAATGGAAAAGGCGGAAGCCGAGGGATGGCACATCGCGAGCCAGAAATGCCAGGGTGAGCTCCGCGAGCGTGCCGTCCGGATGGCGCAGCACGCCTTCGGCCACGGCCGGCACTAATTTGCCCTCGTCGTCGCGCAGTTCCACGCCGGGCGGGCCTGGTTGCGGATAGAACACGCGTACCGTCGTGATGCCGTCGCGGGCCCAGGAAACCGTGTTCACCGCGAGGATCGGCCGCCCCGGGCCGGTAGTGTCGGCGTGTGCCGCGATGCCGGCGATGGCGCCGTCGCGGGCTGCCGCGCCCAGCTCGTATGCCTCTCGCCAGCCGCCGAGAAGGTCGAGGTAGACCTGGTCCGACTCGGTGCCGGTGATCGCGTCGTGGTGCGCGCCGTAGGCGAGCAGCCGCCACGCCTTGTCCAGCGCCTCGCTGGGGTATGCGTTGCCCAGCAAGGCGGCGAGCGTGCCGAGCCGTTCCGCGTCGAGCACTGCGACCTCGGCTGCCCGCTGCGCCTGCTTGGTGTCTATATACGACACGTCCTTGCCCGTGTAGACCGGATTCATGTCGCGCGTCTGGGGGGTGATGACGTGTTTTCCAGAAACGGCCATTCTAGAAACGGTGTCTGCGGGAGCGGTGTCTGCGGGACCGGTGTCTGCGGCAGCGGCGTTTCCGGAAACGGTGTCTGCGGAGGCGGCGTTTCCAGAAGCGGTGTTTCTAGAAGCGGTGTTTCTAGAAGCGGCTTTTCTGGAAACGGTGAACTGCGACGACGCGCGCACGGCATCGAAGAATTCCCGGGGGAGGCCGACCTTGAAGCGTGGCCACACGTAGCGCTTGGCCCATTCGCGGTGCACCTCGGTGCACCACCGGGACGGCACGTTGTGGTCGTGGCCGACCGGCAGCATCACGTTTGGTGTTGCGGCGACCTTCTTCAGTTCGCTGAACTGCGCGTATGCCTCGGCCATCGCCTCTTCGAGGGTGGCGCGCCGTTCCATGTCCCATCCGGCGACGTAGTGGTTGGCCATGTAGCTGGTGAGCAGCCCGCGCCCGGAAGGCGACACCCACTCGAACTCGCTGGGGAACTGCATGCGGGTGATGTCGCCGGTGTGCCGCTTCGCGCCGACCATGTGAAACGGTCCCCGCGCCCACGAGCTGGAGTCCAGGCCCGCGTCCGCCATCAGGCCGGGAAATGCCGGGTCGTGGCCGAAGACGTCAAGCATCCATGCCGTCCGCGGCTCCCCGCCGAGGACATCGCGCTGGTAACCGATCCCATAAACGGCGTTGCGGATCGTCGACTCGGGATGCGTCAGGTTGGTGTTGGGCTCGTTGTAGGTCCCGCCCACCAACTCGACCCGCTCCTCGGCAAGGAAACGCCGCAACTGCTCGCGTTCGCCGGGGAAGACGTCCCAGAACGGTTTCAGGTAATCGATTTCTGCGAGGACGAACTTGTAGTCGGGGTCCTGCCGGGCCGCGTCGAGGTGCGCCCGCACCAGATCGAAGGCGGTGCGCACGAACGGCGGCCGCAACCGGTCAACCCACGGTAGATCGGGCAACCGGTGCCATACCTCGGTGAAACCGGCCTGGGTGTTCCACCAGACGGGGTCGTAGTGAAAGTGCGAGACCATCCACATTGTCCAGCCGGTCGCCGCCGCCTCGATGCGCCCTTCGGCGGTGCAGCGCCCGCCCTCACCGGAGGCGATGGTGGTGACCCGGTGGGCGGAGCCTTCCGATGCGGGCGCGGTGGTGGTGGTGACCCGGTGGGCGGAGCCTTCCGATGCGGGCGCGGCGATGGCGGTGACCCGGTGCACCGAGCCCTCAGGCGCGGGCGCGGCGATGTGTACGCCCACTTCGGCGACGCCATCCCGCTCGACGAGTATCGGCTCGGGCGTGGTGACGGTCGGGCCTTCGACCCACACGCGCACCGGCCCTGTCACACCGGTCAGGGCAACACGGACGACCTGACGGGGCGCGGACTCCGGGCCGACGAACAGCTGGGTGCCCTCCACCGATTCGATACGCATTTTCACTCCAGACTTCCGGTAGCCCAGTCGACCCGTAGCTCGGAGTAGAGGGAACCGGTGGCGATCGCTTGGCCCACGGCGGCATCGATCCCGGGCACGATCCGGCGCTCGCCCAGAATGCGCTGAAACCGTTGCGCGATGGGCGTCGCCGCGGGGCTCAGCCGGATCGCCTCCACAACCTGCATGAAGGATCGGGTCTGCGCGAGCGGCACGGCAAGCGGCACGCTGCCGTCCGCGAGGTGGTCGAGCAGGTTTTCCAGCAGGCCGAACCGGTCGTAGGTGCGTTCGCCCGCGGCCGTGCGCAGCCGATCGGCCGTGTACCACAGTTCGGCCCGGCCCGCGCTGCCCTCGACCACGATCCTCGGGTCCTGAGATGCTTCCGCGCACAGCGTCACCGCGGCCAGGATTGGTGTGCCCCGTGCGGAAACGATCCGCGCGCTGGCCGTGTCGTCGGCCTCGATGGGATATGCGTGGTATGCCTCGACGTCGACCCGCTGGACCGGCTCGTCCCCGCCCGCCCCATCCAAGCGCAACGCCATCGCCACGCCGTGCGCGAACGGATTGGTCAGCGCGCCGTCCATCACGGGCACGCCGTTCAGCGAGCGCCGGCCTGCCCACGCGGCGCGCGCATAGTAGGACTCGTCGCGGGTCCACAGTCCGGCGAACCCGATGCGCAGCACGTCGCCGAGCTCCCCGGCGCGGATCAGGCGCTCGAGCTCGACAAAGGCGCCCGACCCGAAGGCCTGGAAGCCCACCTGGCAGGCCAGCCCGGCTTCGCGTTGCGCCGACAGTAGGCGGTCGAACTCGGCCATGGTCGGCGTCGGCGGCTTCTCCAGCAGCACGTGCGCCCCGGCCTCGAACGCGAGCAGGGCAAGCGGGGCGTGGGTCTGCATCGGCGTGGAGATCACCACGACCTCGGGCTTCACCGCCTGGAGCACCTGCTCGGCGTCGGTGCCGACCAGGCAGTCGCCGGCCAGCGCGCGCTGCTGCTCGTCGAGCGGGCGTACGTCGGCCACGCCCGCGAGGTGGATCCTGCCCGTGGCGGTCAGCGCGGCCAGGTGCTCAAGGTGACCCCGGCCGTGGCCGTGCGCACCCACCAGAACCACGCGCCGGTTGTTCCCGGGGCGCAACATGCCTCCTCGAACGAATCTTGGGAAAGCGCTTTCTGGCGGATCCTACAGACCCGAAGCTCAACGTTGCTACACGGTGGGCTCACATCATGCCCAACTCGGTCGCGCGCGCGGCTGCCTCGCGCCGGCTCGGAGCGTCCAGTTTGGACAGTACCGCCGCGACGTGGTTTTCGACCGTACGGATCGACAGGACCAGGCGATCGGCGATCTCGGCGTTGCTCAGGCCCTCGCACAGCAGCCGGGCCACCTGAAGCTGACGGGTGGTCAGCCCGGCCGGGTTGCGCCGGGTGATGCCGAGCGGGCCGCGCGGGATGCGGGTCACGCCGCACTCGTGCAGCCGGATGCGCACCTGCCGGGCGAGCGGCTCGGCGCCGAGCTCCTGCAGCCGTGCCAGCGCGGTGAGCAGGTCGTCCGGATGCGGGCTCTCGGCCAGGGCGGCGGCGTGCTCGTATGGGCAGCCCGCCGCCTCCCACGCCAGGGCCGCCTCGCGCCAGTGCCCGGCAGCGAGCAAGGCGTGAGGTCGG
This sequence comes from Allorhizocola sp., assembly GCA_044869915.1. GTDB lineage: Bacteria > Actinomycetota > Actinomycetes > Mycobacteriales > Micromonosporaceae > Allorhizocola. The sequence goes on along the minus strand of JBIOYB010000183.1, from coordinate 11,748 downwards.
CTCGGCGCCTGCGCGGCCTTGCCCCAGTGGTCGGCCGTGTGGGGGTGGCTTGGTGGCTTCGCTGTCTCGCCCGGGCGGCCGGTCAGCTGCGGCGCGTGCGGATGGCCCGCCGTCTGCAAGTCGTGCGGTCGGCTCGGCGTCTCTGCTGTCTCGCCCGGGCGGCCGGTCAGCTGCGGCGTGTGTGGGTGGCTCGCGGCTGGGCGGTCGTGCGGTCGGGTCGGCGCCTCAGCGGTCACGGACTGGCCGGCTCGAGACAGCCAGTAGCGTAGCTCCGCCTCGATGGACCGGGCGCTCAGCCGTGCCGCGTCGGCGTGCAGGTCCGCAACGAGCGCCGGCACGGCGGCGTGATCGTCACGCAGGCACGCCGCCTCGGCGAGTGCGGCGGCGGCGGGCCCGGTGCGCTGCAACTCTCCTATTTGGACAGCCAGCCGCCACGCCTGCGAGAGTAGCTCCTCCCCGCCGGGCCGGCCGAGGCGGACCCGTACCAAGCCGAGCACGATCAGCGCCGGGCATCTGGTCTCCAGCGCACCGCTGAGGGTCGCCGCCTCGGCGGCGCGGACGGCCTCGTCCCACCGCGCCCGCGCCAGATGCAGCCGCGCGAGCTCGACATGCATGTATCGCAGGAACAGGACATGCTCGGTGCGGTCGGCGAAGGCGATGCCCTCCCGCAGCATCCGGTCGGCGTCGTCGAGGCGCCAGTCATTGAGCAGGTTCCAGATCAGGTTTGCGTATGCCCGGCAGGCCTCCTCCACCGACCCGGACGTGAGGGCGACGCGCAGGCTTGCCCCCAGCATCTGCTCGCCGCGCGGATCGTCCACGTGCCAATAGGCGGTGCCGACGTTGTTGAGCGCGTGCGCCAGGATCACGTCGTCGCCCAGCCGCCGCGCCAGCTCGATCGCCCGCAGCCCGAGCCGCGTGGCCTGCTCGACCTCGGCCGCGAGCATGTGCAGCTGCGCCTGATTGCTCAGCGCGAGGGCGAGCAGCCGGGGATCGCCCGCGTCCTCAAGCACGGCAACGGCTTCCCGCCCAGCCCGCTCGGCCCCCGGGCGATCGCCCATGAACCAGTGGGTCCGGGAAAGCCAGCGCAGGTCGGCGCCGAGGGCGCGCGGATCGCCCAACGCCCGGCGGATCCGGACCGCCTCCTCCTGCGTGCGGACCGCGTCCGGATGGGCGATGGTGTAGAGCTCGACTGCCAAGCACCCCAACAGGTCTGCCTGCTCGACCGGCGAGAAGCGCTCCCGCTGTGCCAGCACCAGCCGCAGGTGCGCGGCGGCCTGCCGGTGCGACCCGGCGCGGGACGCCTCCTGCGCGGCGCGCGGCCCGTAACGCGCGATGGTGTCGAGGTCGGCCGCCTCGGCCGCGTGGTGCACGATGCGCGACAGGTCCGGGCTCTCCTGCGCCAGCAGGGCCGAAAGCACCCGCCGGTTGAGCTCGGCACGCCGCGCGCCGGGCAGGCAGTCGTGCAGCGCGCGGCGGATCAGCTCGTGCCGGAACCCCACTCGCTGCGGCGTGACCACCAGCAATCCACGCTGCTCGGCTTCGGCGAGAGCGGGCGCGAGAGCGAGACCGGGTGCGAGAGCGAGACCGGGTGCGAGAGCGAGACCGGGCGCGGGCGTGAGACCGGCTGCGGGCGTGAGACCGGGCGCGGGCGTGAGACCGGGCGCGGGCGCGGGTCCAGCCGACGCCCCAGGCGCGAGCGCGAGCCCAGCCGACGCCCCGGCCGCGAGCTCTTGCCACAGCTCGCGGCCGGCTGCCGCCGGTACCACAGAAAGAATCTCCAAAATCTCTTGAACCTGCGGCGCCAGCCCGCGAATCCGGCCGAGCACGGCGACAGCCACGGTCTGCGGGACGGCATCCGTGCTCCCGTAGGCCAGCACCTCCGCCACGAAGAACGGATTGCCGGCCGTCACCGCGAACACGTCACGCGGATCGAGCCCGCTGTCGGCGCTCAGCTGCCGCACCGCCTCCGGCGAAAGGCGCGGCAGCGGCAGGATGCGCACCCGCTCGCCCCGGGAGATCTGGCCCAGCAGGGACGCCAGCGGAGCCTCGTCGTCGCGGTAGGTCAGCACGAGCAAGGCGGGCAACCGCGCGATCCTTCGCGCCAGATAGCGCAGAGCGTCCAATGTGGCGTCGTCGGCCCAGTGCACATCCTCGATGACCAGGACCGTCGGGCCGGTGCCGGAAAGCTCCGCCCGCAGCGCCTCAAAGACCCGGCTGCGGTCGCGCCCCTCGCGCAGGGCCAGCGTCAGCTCGGCTCCCACACTCCCGATGAGATCGCGGAACGGCCCCAGTGTGCGCTGAGTGGCCAGATCGTCGCAGTAGCCGACCAGCATCCGGGTGCCCGGCGGGAGCGTCCGGCCGAACGCCTCGACCAGACTCGACTTGCCTATCCCGGCCTCGCCGGGGATCAACACCACGGAGCCGGACCCGCACACCGCTTCCCTCGCGGCCGCCCCCAGTCCGGCTAATTCGTGCTCGCGCTCGAGAATCCGCACGCTCACGCCCGCCATGGTTGCACGAGCCATCGCGATCCTGTCGCGCAAATTAGGTACCGGCATCGCAGACATAGGTAGCGCACCCGGATGAGCTGGAGGGATTCACCGCGCACCATCGGATATACGACACAGGAAAGGGGATCCGATCAATGGCAAACCGAGCAAAGAGGATCGTGTTGCGGATAGGCGCCGCGCTGGCCCTCACCATCGGCATGCTCGCGGTGGCGAGCCCGGCGCAGGCGCATCCGACGGTCAACCCGCCGCGCTGCGAGACGGGCGCCGGTCACATCACGTGCACCGTCAGCTTCAGCGGCGCGATACCACCGGTGGACATCAAGTGGTACTTCGACGGGGTTCACTTCGCCAATTGCGACGACAGGATTTGGTGCAGCGCCGGTTGCCCCATCGGCACGAGAGTGAGTGTCAAAGTCGTCGTGACCGACGCCAGCAATGTGGCGGTCACCAAGGGGGCTAATCCGGTCTGTCTGAGAGACCCGCAATAGAAACGCGCGCGCCCGTGTGAAGATCATATTTGCGTTGCCACCGTCCGGCTTCGCGGTCGGTGAAATGATCAGCCCATGTCCCAACTGGCGTCGGCCATCGGTGGCCTGATCGTGGATGTGCGTGATCACACGGGCGCGCCGCTGCCCGCCGCGACGGTCCGGGTCGGCCCGGACACACCGGCCGGTGTCCATGAGATCCCACTGCCGCAACGCGACCGGGCCGGCCAGATCATCGGTGGCGCCGCGATCGTGCTCCACATTGGAGGCGTACAGAGATGATGATGGATACGGCACCGGCCGACCACTCGCCGGCAGAGCTGGGCCGGCGACGCTACTTTATCACCGTCCACACGGCCGACCCACGGGTGCTGCGCCGGCTGGCCGACTTCAACCTGGACCTGTTCCAGGCCACGGCCCGCACACGGGAGGACGGCGCGAGCATCGAAGGGCTGGTCAGCATGGCGGACGTCGCGCGGCTCGTGGACGCCGGATACCGGGTGACCATCGAGGCCGACGAGCGATCCCGCATGCGAGCCACGGAAACGGCCGGGCTGCGCGAGTGGCTCACCGAGTTGGGCGAGGTGTGAGATGGCCTATCTGAGCGTAGCCGCGATCGAGTCGAGCATGCGGTATCTGTCGTCGGCCTACCCGTCGCTGTGCCAGCTCATCACCGCGGCGGAGCCGAGCGTGCAGGGGCGGGCCATCCACGCCATCAAGCTTGCCAGCGGCACCGGGCCCAACCGCCGGGGCATGCTCGCCCTCGGCGGGGTGCACGCGCGCGAACTGGTCAACCCCGACATGCTGGTGACCCTGGCGCTGCGGATGTGCCAGTCGTACACCAACGGCACCGACATCGTGCTCGGCGGGCGCACCTACGCGGCCAGCACCGTGAAACTCATCCTGGACAGCATGGACCTGTATCTCCTGCCGCTGGTCAACCCGGACGGGCGGGAGTGGGTGCAATCGCCCGCGGGATATGCGATGTGGCGCAAGAACCGGAGCGTCAACGCCGGCTCCCAGTGCCGGGGCGTCGACCTCAACCGCAACTACGACTTCCTGTTCTCCAGCGGCATCGGCACGTCCAACGACCCGTGCAGCGACACATTTCGCGGGCCGTCGGCGTTTTCCGAACCGGAGACCCGCAACGTGCGGTGGATGCTGGACACGTTTTCGAACATCCGCGGGATGATCGACGTCCACTCGTACTCGGAACTGATCCTGCACCCGTGGGGCGACGACGCGACGCAGACGACCGACCCGGGACAAAACTTCGCCAACCCCACCTTTGACGGGATGCGCGGCGACCCCGACGACACCATCTATTCCGAATACATGCGGGCCGACGACCTGAACTGGTTTGTCAACACCGGCAACGCGATGCGCGACGCGATCGCCGGCGTCCGCGGGCACCTCTACACGGTCGAGCCGGCCGTGCTGCTGTATCCGACATCGGGAACGTCAAAGGATTACGGCTACGCCCGGCATCTCGTGGACACCGGGAAGTCCAAAGTGTACGCGTACACCATGGAGACCGGACGCGACGAGTTCCAGCCGCCCGCGTCCGAGGCCGCCCAGGTCGTCAACGAGGGATGCGCCGGTGTCCTGCAATTCAGCCTGTCGGTGCTCTGCCTCGCCGATTCGCTTGCCGCGCAAGAGGATGCCGACATCGACCTCGACGCGCTACGTTTCCTGCGCGAGCACACACTTGCCGGGTCGGTCAGCGGGCGCAGATACATCGGCCTGCTGGCGCAGCACACGCCCGTCCTGGCCGAGGCCCTCGCGACCGACGGGGCCCTGCGCGACCAGTGCGTGGTGCTGCTGCGCGATCTGCGCCCGGCGCTGGCGACCGAACAGGGCGGCGGCGAGCCCCTGTCCGACGATCTGATCCGCCGCCTCGATGAGCTCGCCGCGCGGTTCGTCCGGCGTCCCGGCCTGCCGCACTCGCTCACGGCGGCGATCGACGACATCCGGGCGGACCTGCCGCACTTCCGGGGCCGTCCGATCACCGAGGGGCTGCACGAGCTCGACCGGCGGGTCACCATCCCCGGCAGGCTGCCCGGAAGACCGAAACACGAACGCGTGCCCGCGCGGGCCGGCGCCACCGTGCCCGTGAGCGACGGCATGCCGGCCCACCACCGGGCCCCGTCGGGCGCGTGGCCGAGGTAGTAGCGGGTCAGCGGGAGGGGTCGCGGTTGTAGAGGCGCTTGGACCATAGGTAGCAACCGATCCCGATGACCGCGGACCACGCGGCGGCGAGCATCGCGTTGTGGCCGATCGCCGTACCGAGTAAAGGCCTCGAAGGGTTTCGATGACTGGCGTGAACGGTTGGTAGCCGGCGAACCACGCCGCCACCGTGGGCATGGAGTCGGTCGGCACGAAACCGCTGCCGAGGAACGGCAACAGGATGAGCGGCATGGGCAGGTTGCTTGCCGTCTCCACACTCTTGGTCGCCAGCCCGCAGGCCACGGCGAACCACGTGATCGCGAGTGTGATCATCAGCAGGACGCCCGTGGCGGCAAGCCATTCCAGCGGCGTGGCGTTGGGCTCGAAGCCGACCAGCAGGGCGACCCCGAGGACCGCGGCGAGGCTGATCAGCATCAGCGTCATCGACGGATAACGCAGCATGTGTTTGAGGTTGCGGCGAAGCATCGTGGACGAATCGCGTACGGCGAAGGGCACCGTGCTCATCGGGCTGTTCCTTTCGCGGCCGCGGGGCCGGTGAGGGCGAGGAAGACGTCGTCGAGGTCGGGTGTGTGGACGGAAAACGCCGCCACGCTGATGGACGCGGAGTCGAGCCGGTCGAGCAGCGCGCGCAGCGAGGCCGTGTCGCCGTCGCCGGCGATGTCCAGGGTGAGCGCGTCATCGTCGCGCTGGCCGCCGCCGAACGCGCGAGCGGCCGCCTCCAGCTGGCGCGGATCCGCGAACTGCAAGCGGATGTGGCCACCGGGTATGAGCCGTTTGAGTTCGGCGGGCGTGCCCTCGGCGACGATGCGGCCGTGGTCGAGCAGGGCCACGCGGTCGGCGAGCCGGTCGGCCTCCTCAAGGTATTGCGTGGTAAGGAAAATCGTGACGCCGTCGCCCGCGAGATCGCGGATGATCTGCCACATGGTGCGGCGGCTGCGTGGGTCCAGGCCGGTGGTCGGCTCGTCGAGGAAGATGATCCGGGGCCGGCCGACCAGGGTCATCGCCAGGTCGAGACGCCGGCGCATGCCCCCGGAGTAGGTGGCGACCTGCTGGCGCGCGGCATCGACCAGATCGAAGCGCTCCAGCAGATGCGACGTCTGGCGCCGGGCGGTGGCCCGGTCGAGGTGGTTGAGGTCGGCCATGAGGCGCAGGTTTTCCGCGCCCGTCAACAGGTTGTCCACCGCCGAGAACTGTCCGGTGACGCCGATGCGCGCGCACGGCATCCGGTTGGCGTGTGGTGTCGTGCCCGGCGACGACCATCCGGCCGGCGTCGGCGCCGATGAGGGTGGACAGGATCTGCACCATCGTGGTCTTGCCGGCGCCGTTGGGGCCGAGCAGTGCGAAGATCGATCCCTCGGCGACGTGCAGATCGACGCCGTCGAGGACCAGCTTGTCGCCGTAGGACTTGCGCAGGCCGGTCACGGCGATCGCGTTGTTCATGCCTCTCCTTCACGTGTGTCCGGCCGGACGGCTCGGCGGATCACGATGTCGCCGTCCAGCGTGCGGCCGCGGATCTGGACCGACTTGGCCGACTTGGCCCGTCCGGCTCGTCGGTCGCGTCGAGTTCGTTGCGCACCCGGCCGTAGGAGGACTTGACCTCCAGCCATGCCGAGCTGCCGGGCAGGATGCCGACCTCGATATCGCCGGAAGCGGTCTGCAGCACGGCTTCGCCGGTGGCGACCTCGCGCAGGCTGACGCTGCCGTGTGCGGTCCGGGCGACGACCCTTGGTCCGGCGCGGTCGATGGTGATGTCGCCGTGGGCGGAGTTGACGTGGACCTCGCCGTCGACCTGCCCGATCCAGCTTGGCCCGTCGAGGTTTTTCAGGTTTGCGGCCCCGCCGACCTGGGCCAGGCGGACCTCCCCGGAGCCGGTGATGTGCGCGTCCCGGTCCACCCGGTCGACGGTGATGCGGCCGTGCAACGTCGTCAGCCGCACCTGGTCGGCCCGGTGCAGGCTGACGTCGCCGTCGTAGGTGCGCAGCGTGCAGTCGCCGAGGCGGCCCTCGCACGTCAGGTCGCCGTGGGTGGTGGTGGCACGCACGTGCGAGCCGGCCGGCAATGACACCGTCACATCGACCGTCGCGGATCTCGCGCTGAAAAACACCTGTAGCGGCTTGGGTGTCTTGACCGTCAGCTTGCCGTCGGCGTAGTCGACCCGGGTCTGCGCCGCGGTCTTGACGTCGAGGTTGTGGGACTCGTCGCGCGGGTGCACCTCGACCACGGTGTCGGTGCGGTCGGCGGCGATGACCCGGATGTCGCCGGCGATGACATCGATCGTGGCCGAGATCGGGATGGGTGTGTCGAAGGTGGGCATGGCGATTTCCTTCCTGACCTGTCCTGCCGCGTGGCGTTAGCGGACCCAGCCGGTGAACGACTCGCCGCCGGACGGCCGCTTTCTGCCGGCGCGCGGGGCGGGGGTGTCGAGCACGCCGCTGACGGCGCGCACGAGCCAGGCGTTGACCGACAGCCCTTCGCGCCCGGCGGCCTCCTCGATGCGCGACTTGAGATGCTCGGGCGGGCGGAAGTTGATCCGGGCGGTCACGCCGTCGTCCTCGGCCGCGGGTGGCTCTGGCGCCGTCGTGGCGCCATTGCAAGCCGAAACTTCGCTAGGCGACCGCGTCGGCGGGCTTTGACGGCTCTCGCTGCTGCTCGGCCTGGAAGACGCGGTCCGCGTGCATGGCCGTGGGCTCCTTGATGCCGCGGATCCGGCGCTGCAGCATGGGCAAAGCCGCGAAAGCCAGGACGATGGCGCCGATGCCGACGGCGATGCGCGGGCCGAACCACTGGCCGAGCGCACCGCCGATGGCACTGCCGAACGGGAGCACGCCGTAGATGAGCAGGCGATAGCCGCCGTTGGTGCGGGCGTGGAATCCTGCCGGCGCGCCGACCTGGCGCAGCGTGATGGACAGCACGTTGGTGATGCCGCCACCGGCCCCAGTCATGAGAATGCATATCCCCAGGAACACCACGAAGGCGAAGCCCTGAAACGGCGCGGGGGCAAACAGGAGGGGGATCCCCGACGTGATGAGCAGGGCGGCGGCGAACGCGCGGCCGTAGCCGTAGCGGCGGGCCAGCCAAAGGGCGACCATCGCGCCGAGGAACCCGCCCCAGCCGCCGATGGTCAGGACGACGCCGTACTCGCCGGCCGACATCCCGCGGTGGTCGACCGCGTAGACGAGCAGATTCACCGCGATGATCGGGTAGGCGAGATTGTAGCCGGACGCGTGCAGCGCCAGGGCACGCAGGAATGGGTGCCCCCACACCATTTTCAGCCCCGTGAGGATTTTCATTCTTTGCTCTGGTACCGGTGGAGCCGGCTCCGTTTGGCGTGCCGCCGCCACCCCGAGCACGCTGAAGACGTAGCTCACCGCATCGATGAGGATCGCGACGGCCGGGCCGACCGCCTGGGCGAGCAGGCCCGCGATGCCCGGCCCGGCGACGTTGGCGACCGACGACGAGCCCTGCTGCGCGCGCACCGCCGCCGGCACATCATCGTCGTCCACAAGCGTGGGGATGTAGGCGAATCCGGCGATCTCGAAGACCACGCTTGCCGCGCCAACGAGGAAGGCCACCACACTGAGCAGGACGATCGACAGCGAGCCGGTGAAGTACGCGATCGGCACCGTGGCGAGCACGACCGCCCGCAGGACATCGCACCAGATCATGATGCGCCGCCGGCGCCGCCGCTCCAGCCACTCGCCCACGAGCAACGGCAGCAGCACGTTGGGCAGATATCCCGCGGTGGTCACGGCGGCCACGCCGATCGGGCCGGCGTTGAGCGTGAGCACCGCCGCGAGCGGCAGCGCGACCATGGTCACGTAGGTGCCCAGCAGCGAAACGCTCTGTCCCGCCCAGTACCAACGAAAATCGCGGTTGCGCCGCAGGATGCCCGGCCTCTTGCCGGTCATCGGACGCCGGCCTCGACGGGTTTCGACTGCTGCTCTGGCTGGAAGACTCGGTCCGCGTGCATGACCTCCGGCTCCTTGATGCTGCGGATCCGGCGCTGGAGCATGGGCAGAGCCGCGAGGGCCAGGACCGTGGCGCCGACGCCCGTGCCGATGCGCGGACCGAACCATTCGCCAAGCACACCACCGATTATTGTGCCGAACGGGAAGACGCCGTAGACGACCAGACGGTAGCCGCCGTTGGTGCGGGCGAGGAATCCCGGCGGCGCACCGGCCTGCCGCAGCGTGATCGACAGCACGTTGGTCACGCCCCCGCCGATGCCGGTCAGCAGCATGCATCCGCCCAGGAACGCCACGAAAGCGATGCCATGCAACGGCACGGGCGCGAACAGCAGCGGCAACCCGGAGGTGAACGAGAGCGCCAGCGCGAACGCCGGGCCGTAGCCGTAGCGGCGGGCGAGCCACAGTGCGATCATCGCGCCGATCAGCGCGCCCCACCCGCCTATCGTGAGCACCAATCCGTATCCGCCCGCGGACACCGCCCGGTGATCGATCGCGTAGACGACCAGATTCACGGTGATTATCGGATAGGCGAGGTTGTATCCGGCGGCGTGAATGGCCAGGGCGCGCAGGAACGGGTGTCCCATCACCATTTTCAGCCCGGACAGGATCTTCATGCGCTGTTCGGGCGCGGGAGGCGCCGGCTCGGGCCGGCGCGCGGCGGCCACGCCTATCACGCTGAACACGTAGCTTGCCGCGTCCACCACGATGGCCATCGCCGGGCCGAACAATTGCGCCAGGACACCGGCGATGCCGGGGCCGCTGACGTTGGCCACGGTGTTGGAGGCCTGTTGCGCGCGGGCCGCCGCCGGGACATCGTCCTTTTCGACAATGGTAGGGATATAGGCGAATCCGGCGATCTCGAAGACGACGCTCGCCGCGCCGACAAGGAAGGCGATCACGGTCAGAAACGGGATCGACAGCGCGTCCATCAGATAGGCGATCGGGACGGTGGCGAGCGCGAGCGCCCGCAGCACATCGCACCAGATCATGATGTTGCGCCGCCGGCGCCGCTCCAGCCACTCGCCGACCAGCAACGGCAGCAACACATTGGGCAGGTAGGAGGCCGTGGTCACGACAGCCACGCCCAGCGGACCCGCGTGCAGTGTCAGCACCGCGACCAGCGGCAGGGCCACGGCGGTGACATAGGTGCCCATGACGGAGATGCTCTGTCCCGCCCAGTACCAACGAAAATCGCGGTTGCGGCGCAGCAGGCTCCGCTGTTTCACCTTTGTATCGGTCATCAGAAACCCGCTGTCAGATAGGGGATGTGCCTGGGGAACAGCGACCGCAACGCGCCGGCCGCGGGCGCGGGAACCGTGCCCAGGCCCCGCGTCACGACGTCCTCCGGTTCGAGCACCCCGTAGACGAGCCCGGAGAGTCCGGGCGCGGTCAGGATCGCGTCGGGCTCGCCGAGGCCGGCCGACACGTCGAGCTTGCCGGTCGTGCCGTCGAGCACATGGTCCCCGGCGAGGAACGGGTCGTCGACAATCCGGACGGTCAACCGGCCCGGCCCGACCGGCATGCCGAGCAGACCGGGCAGCGACAGGACGCGTGCCATGGGGGCGGGCGTGCCCGGCAGGGTCACCTTCGCCTCCGTGGCCACCTCCAAATCGGTGGACCACAGCTCGGGGATGTCGCCGGGCGCGAGCGGCAGCACGATCCGTGCCACCTGGTCGATATGCTGGGCCAGATACCGCAGCAGGGCCGCCCGGGCGTAGCCGTCGTCGGTAAGCATCACGTCCACCCCGAGGTCGGCGTCGAACCCGTTGACGCGATACAGCATCACGCCCACGATCTCACCACCGGACCGCACGGTGGCCAGCCACCGATCGTTGATGTCACGCAGCCGGGCCGCCCGGAACGCCGGAAGCACCGCGAAGCCGTGCCGCGCGTCCAGCACCCGATGGACAAACGCTCGATATTCGTCGTATCCGTCCGCGACCGGCCGCACGTCGATCTCGTGCGGCAGCGTCAGGTCGAGCAGGGGCGCGAGCCCTCGCGGGGAAAAGGTCGTGGTCCGGATCTTGGGCAGCCCCACGTAACCGAACCGCTGCCAGAACGACGGGCGGAACGGATACAGGCAGCTGACCGCGCAGCCGCCGTCGCGCATCCGCCCGAGCGCCTCGAGCATCAGCGCCCGCACGTGCCCCTGCCGGCGCACGAGCGGATGGCTGGCCACGCCGCTGATCCCGGCCATGTCGCACACCAGGCCGCGAACGTTTTGCCGCATCGGTATCGCCGCCACCTCCGCGACGGACCGGCCGTCCTGCTCGATGGCGAGGGTCAGATTGCCGTCGAGGTAGGGCGCGAGATCGGCCATCGGGGTCCCGTCGCCGGGCCTCGCCGGTGACGGGAAGAAGGCATAGGTCTGCAGCGGCGCGCTCACGGCCACTAGTTCATCGGGTCCGATCCGCCGGATGCCCAGGGTCATGGTGCCATCTAAGCCGGGCGCCCTCCGGCGGAAATCAGCCTGCGGACGAACTAGGCACATCGATCAGGGCATGGATTTGATTACCCCGATGCAAACAATCGTGACGCGTGCCTCGACGCCCGGCTGAGGACATCATCGGCCGCGTTCAATAGCGTGTTTGCGATGGG
>JBIOYB010000182.1:0-2381 GCA_044869915.1 Allorhizocola sp. | reverse complement strand
CAACGGTTCGCGCTTGGCCGCCTCGGCCTGCGCGCGCGGCGCGAGCCCCAGATGGGCCATCTGCGTGAGCACCCAGTCGCGCCGATCCTTGGCGGCGGCGGAATCCTTGGCCGCCGGATCATAGTCGGTCGGCGCCTTCACCAGCCCGGCCAGCATCGCGGCCTCGGCCAGCGACAGCTCGGCGGGCGTCTTCGACAGGTAGATCTCGGCGGCGGCGAACACCCCATAGGCCCGGTGTCCAAAGTAGGCGGTGTTGAGGTACCGCTCCAAAATATCGTCCTTGCTCAACCGCTTTTCGATCTCGAGTGCCAGGCGCACCTCGCGCAGCTTGCGCTCGGGCGTCTGCTCTGTGGCCTTGATGACATCGCTGGGCGTCTTGGCCGAGTCGCGCAGCGCCATCCGCACGTACTGCATGGTGATCGTGGATGCGCCCTGCTCCACCCCACCCGCCTGCTGGTTGGCCAGGAACGCCCGTCCGAGGCCCTTTACGTCAACGCCGTTGTGCTGGAAAAAACGCGAGTCCTCGGCCGCGATTGCGGCCTGCCGCAAGTGCTGCGGCATCTCGCTCAGGGGGACGTAGCGGCGGTGCTCCTCATAGAACATCGTCAGCAGCGTCTTGTTGTCCGACCCGTAGACATAGCTCGTCTGCCCGGCCGGCAACTCCATCAGGTTGTTGGGCACGCTTAGCCATCTGTCGCTTCCCGCCTTGGCGGCCGTCCCCATCGCCAGGCCAAACGGCGCCAGCACCAGGGCGACCACCAGCCCGGCCACCAGGCCGGTCCTCAAAACATGCGGGATGCGCTCAAACACTCCTCCCACCATGCCCACGCTACAAAACGGATCCGGTGGCCCGCAGGCGTTTGGACGGGTTTCGATGCGGGCAACGAGACATCCACGCCCGATTAGGAGTTTAGGATGCGCCGACTATCGCCCCGGATCAGCCGACACCATTGGATCATGGGTGGGCTCGGGCTCGTGGCGATCATCGCGACGGGCGTGGCGTTCGTGCTGCGCGACCCGTCCCCGGTGGGCTACTTCACCTCCGCCCAGGCGCAGGACCGGTTCATCGCCGCCTATCAACGGGCCATGGCCGACCTTCCCAAGCCGGACCGGACCATCGATGTGCGGACCACCTACGGAGTCGTCCGGTTGTATCGCTTCGATGGCGCCGACCCCGCAGCCGCGCCGCTGTTGCTCCTGCCGGGCCGCTCGTCGGCGTCGCCCGTCTGGGCCGACAACCTGCCGTCCCTGCTGCGGGTGCGCAGCGTCTACACCGTCGATCTGCTGGGCGAGCCGGGGATGAGCGTCCAGCAGCGGCCCATCGGCTCGGCGCACGACCATGCGCAGTGGCTGCACGAGGTCCTGCTGAGCCTGCCCGAGCCACGGATACACCTGTTCGGGCTGTCGATCGGCGGCTGGACGGCCGCCAACCTCGCGGTGCACCGGCCGGACAAGGTCGCCGGCCTGATCCTCCTCGAGCCGGCCATGGTCTTCGCCGACATGTCGCCGCAGGCCGTCGTGCGGTCGATCCCGGCCAGCGTGCGTTGGTTCCCCAAGTCCTGGCGAGACGGCTTCGCGAGCTGGACGGCCAACGGCGCGCCGGTCGAGGACGTCCCGGTCGCCGAAATGATCGAGGCGGGCATGCAGACCTACGTGCTGAAGGTGTCCGGTCCCGCCCGCATCACCGAGGCCCAGCTCGGTGGGTTGCGCATCCCCACGCTGGTCATCCTCGCCGGACAATCGCGGATGCACGACACTGGCTCGGCCGCCGACGTCGCTCGGCGCGCCGTGCCCGGCGCCACGGTGAAGGTCTACCCGCAGGCGTCACACGCCATCAACGGCGAATACCCCGATGAGATTGCCGCCGATGTCGCCGCCTTCCTCACGAACGCGAGGACATGACGCGCTTGTAAGAATTCTGACACCCATCCGGGCGGGCATCGATCCCGAACTGTTGGCAAGTCCATCTATACGTTGATGGATGGTTCATTGTCCAATGTGGAAGGATGGCCATGCAGCTCCTTGGTATCCCACCCCCTCGCACGCGCACGCTGGTTGCCGCCGCGGCAACCGTCTCCGTGCTCCTGCCCGGATCACTGTTACTCACCGCGTCCACGGAAACCGTGGCGCCGCCCGCCCCGAGCTTCGTGACGCACACCGACGACTTCTGTGTGCGTGAGGTGCAAGGCATCCGCCTGTACCTCAATCCCTGCGTGCGGGAGGGCGAGCCGTTCCCGGCCGATCTTCAACTGGCCTTCGACGAGGTCATCCGCGAGCGCGAATGCCTGGGGCTGACGTCGCCGTCGCCGTCGCCGTCACCCGCGCTCTCGCGACCGGCCACCCGCATCTCCAGCGGGTTGTCAACGATGAACCCGCGCGAG
>JBIOYB010000181.1:0-11584 GCA_044869915.1 Allorhizocola sp. | reverse complement strand
GGCCGGCGGGACCCCGGCCCCCAACCACGTCAGGAGCACCAGCGGCTACTGGGCGGGCAGCGTCGTGGACCAGACGACGCCGCGGTCGACCTCGTGCAGCCGCACGGTCAGCGCCCGGCTACGCCCGTCGATGTCCACCTCGCCGAAGAACTGGAAGCCCTCCAGCGGGGACGTGTTGGCACGCGGCGGAGCCTTGACGAACACGGCCTGCGGCCCGAACGTGCCGTCGAGCTGGTTGGGCCCGAAGCCGCCCGCGTTCGCCGGGCCGGACACGAACTCCCAGAACGGCGTGAAGTCGCCGACCGCCGCCCGCGACGGGTCGTAATGGTGCGCGGCCGTGTAATGCACATCCGCGGTCAGGAACACGATCCCGGTCACCCCGTGCCGGTGTGCCGTCTGAAGGATTTGCGCGAACTCGAGCTCCCGGCCCAGCGGGGCACCGGCATCGCCCTGCGCCACACCCTCCTGCGCGGCCGGACCGTCCGGCACAATCAGCCCGAGCGGGAGGTCGTTGCCGATCACCTTCCACGTGGCCTTCGACTTGATCAGCTCTCGGATAAGCCATTCTTTTTGTTGGGTACCAAGCAAGCCCCGGCCCGGATCGGCATAGGTGTTGCCGTCGTTGACGTCCTTGTAGGTCCGCATGTCGAGTTTGAACAGATCGAGCAGCGGACCGTAGGAAAGCTTGCGATACAGCGGCCCCGGGGTCACCGGCAGCCACTCGTAGAACGCCTGCCGCCCGCGTGCGGCCAGCACATCGACCCGCTTTTCGGTGTAACGCGCGTCGTTGAGGATCTCGCTTGGGTACCAGTTGTTGGTGATCTCGTGGTCGTCCCACTGGTTGATCTGCGGCACCTCGGCGGCGAAGCCGCGCAGATTCTCGTCGAGCAGGTTGTAGGCATACTGCCCGCGATACTCCGCCAGCGTCTCGGCGACCTTGCTCTTCTCCGGTGTCGTAAGGTTGCGCCACACACGCCCGTCCGGCAGCGTCACCGACTCGGCCAACGCTCCGTCGGCATACACGGTGTCGCCGCTGCACAGGAAGAAGTCGGGCGCAAGCGCTCGCATGTCCCGGAAGACGCGCATGCCACCGACGTCGGGGTTGATGCCCCAGCCCTGGCCGGCGATGTCACCGGTCCACACGAAACGGATGCCCTCGCCGCGTCCGGGGACAGTCAGCGAACCCGTCAACGGCTCGTTATTCCAACCGTTTTCGCCCTCGACGCGTACCCGATAATAGGTTCTCCCCGGGCGCAGCCCCGCCACCCGCAGCCGGCCGGTGAAGTCGCTGTCCGGGCCGAGCAGCGGGCCGCGCAGCCGCCACGGGTGCCGGAAATCGGGGCGGGTGCTCAGTTCCACAAACATGCGGCCGAGGCGGTCTGCGCGGGTCCAGATGTTGGCCATGCCACCGGCGACATCACCGCTTTGCACACCATGGGTCAGTATCGGACGTCCGGAGGGCACGAAGGCCGGGGCGCTGCGCGGCAGCAGCACCGGGGCCGCAACCGCGCCCAGCGATGCCGCGGCAGCGGCACCAAGCAGGCGCCGCCGGTTGACCCGACCGGAAGGATTCTCTGGCTCGATCATGGGAGTATGTGTATCCGCACTGCTCGGCCAGCCGGTGACGCCACGGTGAACACCGGAGCAATGCGATGTTTTCTCGTGCGCGTTACTCCTTCGCGTTACTCTTTGGCGTTGATCCTTCGCGCTACTCTTTGGCGTTACTCTTTGGCGGCGACCGCCACGACGCAGCCTTCGCTGATGTAGCCGTCCGCCTGGTGCAGCGGGTTGGTGCGCGGGTCGAGAAAGGCGGTCCAGGCATCGCCGAGCCCGAGGGCGAGCGCTTGGCGGGCGACCTGTTCGCACGCGGGGCCAAAATAGGACAGCTCCATGTGCGACAGTGGCGCGTGCCGCTCGGCGAGGATGCTCGCCTGGCGCACCCGCGCGAGCCCGGCACGCCGCATCCAGCGGTGCAGCTCACCGGCGCGCATCAGCCGGCGGGCATATCCGGGGGCGGCGCCGGCGACCCGGTAGAAGCCGGCGAAGAGCATCGGATCGCCGGGCCGCACGGTCACCCCGGCGGGGTCGAGTTCCTTCACCGCGATTGTCCCGTGTGGACGGACGACCCGGCGAAGCTCGGCGAGCGCGGCCAGCAGCTCACCGTCCTCGAGATATTGGGTGGCGTTGGCGCACCAGACCGCGTCGAAGGTGTTGTCGGCGTAGGGAAGGTGGAGCAGGTTGCCTTGCCGGGCCGCCAGCGGGCACGGCAGGCTCAGCCCCCGGACCCGGTCGATGTGCTCCGGCGCCAGGTCGATCGCCGTGACCCGGCCGGCCGGGCCGACCATCTCGGCGATCCACGGGAGGAAGGATCCGCCGCCGCAACCGGCGTCGAGCACATGCCAGCCGGGCCTGATCCCGGCCTGTACCAACGCCCAGCGGTATTCGGGCTCGCACGCGCGGAAGTGGGCGTGGACGATGTCGTGCGCGGTGAATCCCAGGCCGGTCGATGAGGCGTGTCCCCAGCTCAGCATGCCGACACCAGCTCGATAAGCCGCCGCGTCACCGCGCCTGGCGTCTCCATCGAGGGCAGGTGCCCGGCGGTCGGCACCACGTCGAGCGGGCATTGCAGGGCCGATGCCGCTTCGGCCGCCTCCGGCACCGCCACAAGTTCGTCCTCCTCGCCCACGAGCACGATGGCCGGAAGGTCGGCGCAGCCGAGCGCCGCCAGCGAATCGGGCCGCGTCGCGATCGCCCGCTGGCACGCCGCGACGGTCGCCGGCTCGCATCGGGACGCGATGGCGTCCACCGCCGCGACGATCTCGGGCCGCCGTTGACGCGTGGTGGCGCCCATCAGCTTCGGCGTCGTCGCGGCGATCAGCGACGGGTCGCGCAACACCAGCTCCGCGAAGTGTAACCGTTGCGCTGCAACGGTAGCGGTGTCGGCGCTCGCCCTCGTGGACAGCAGCCCGAGACCGAGCAGGCGTTGCCCGTACCCCCTGAGAATTGCCAAGGCGATATAGCCGCCCATCGACGAACCGACCACGACGGCCCGGGAAATCCCTGATTTGTCAAGGATCTGGGCGAGGTCGGCGGCGGACTCGTCGACCGACGGCCGCGGGACGTGCCGGGGCGCGATGACCGTGTGGCCGCGCCGCTCAAGGGCGACGCGCTGCGCCTGCCACATGTGTCAGGCCATGCTTTTCGAACAGCGCCATCGGTTCGTCGGTGCCGAACCGCCAGGGGCAGCCCCATTCGGCGAAGATGCTCAGCAGTCCTTGCATGTTGGGCAGGGTCAGCGCGGCGGCGTTGACGATGTCGGCGGCCAGGCGGCTGCCGGGCGCCATGATCGCCGTGATCCGGCCAAGGACGCGATCGGCGTCCCGCTCGGTGAGGTAGTACAGGAACCCTTCCAGCAGCCAGATCGACGGCGTGGCCGGGTCGTAGCCCGCGGCGATGAGACCGGTCTCCCAGGCGGGCGAGGTCATGTCCACCGCCACGGTCCGGTGGTCCACGCCCGGCCGCAGACCGCCGAGGCGCTGCCGCTTGAACTCAAGCACGGCCGGGCGATCGACCTCGAAGTACCGGATGTGGCCGGGCCAGCTCAGCCGGTATGCGCGGGAGTCCATCCCGGCGGGAGCCAGCACGACCTGGCTGAGCTCCGTCGCGTACCGCATAAGAAGCTCGTCGAAATGTCTTGTCCGGATGGCGTTGTAGTCCGGTGTGCTGGGCAGGGTCCGCTCCCGGCCCGGCGGGAAGGTGGCGGCGCGCACCTGCGCGAGCAGCCGTGGCCCGATCTCGCCGACAAGCGTTGCGGCGTAAGGGTCTTCGTAGAGGCGGTCCGGCCGCTGCGTCTCGGCGGCGCGCAATGCCGCCGTCAGCAGGGCGGTCCGCTCGACCGGGATGGTGAGCTCGGTCTCTTCGATCATGCCGGGCTTCCCTTCTTGAACATCCGATCCTTGACCTGCGTGGGGCGGACCCCGGTGGCGACGGTCGCGTGCCATTCGCGCAGAAACGCCTCGGGGTCGACACATTGCACGGTTGCTTTGCGGCCGAGCGCGTCGGTGAGAACGGTTTCGAAGCGCTCGACCTCCCGCGGGCTCCACCGGCCGCGCGGAGCGATCTCAAGGGTGTGACCGGTCTCTAGGCGGCACGTCGCGTTGACCACCTCGAGCCCCGTTGCCTGCTGTGCGCTCCACCGGCCGCGCGGGGCGACCTCAAGGGTGTAACCGGTCTCTAGGCGGCACGTCGCGTTGACCACCTCGAGCCCCGTTGCCCGGCAAGCGGTGTGCAGCGCGGCGATCAGGCGCGCCTCGGCGAGGCTGCGGCCCGCGTACTCCAGCCGCGCCACCCCGTCCACGCGATCGACCACCCGGACGACGTCCCCGACCACATAGCGATAAAGGCCGCCGACATGACTGAATATCGTGTGGTACCAGCGGCCAGGCTCCAGCGCCTGCGGCCCGACCGTTTCGGAGTCCGGCTTGAGGTCCTCGGCGGCGTCGACGAACTCGTATGCCGCCGCCGTCATGACCAAGCTTCCGGCGGTGGCGTGCCGGTCGAGCGCCACCGCGGTCGGGCCCTCGGAGGCGGCGACGGGAGCGGGCAGCACCGTGACACCGGCCCCGAACTCCTCGCGCAGGCGCGGCAGGTACAGGGAGGCCAGGCCGGTGGTCCAGCAGAAGATGGCGCGCAGGTTGGGCCACACGTGCGCCGGGCGGATCCGTCCGAAGTGGCCGGACAGCCGCTCCAGTTGCCCGGCCCGGATGGGATCGGTCTCATGCACGTCGCGCAGAATCCGTTCCCACCACAGATTCAGCTGGTAGGGCACCGCTGCCACCATCGCCGGGTTGATACCGATCACACAGCGCACGTCCGCGCAGACCGCCATCCGCAGCCGCTGGTACATCTTCTCCAGGTGCGCGTCGGCCGCCAGCTCCACCGGCAGCGTCGCCCACGGAGCCGATGTCCCGGGCTCGGCCGACAGCGGCTCGCCAAACAGCGCACCGAAGTCAACCTGACTCGCCCCGACGTGCGGGCGCCCCGAGGCGGTCGTGGGTGGGGCGCTCAGCGGATCGTGTTTGAGGTTGAGCACGGCGTCGGGCCGGGCGAGCACCTCCGGGAAGTGCTCGATGAGCGGGGCCCACGCGGCGTAGTAGAACGGGAAAAACGTGGTGCGCATGAACCGGGGCGTGACCGGGATCTTCTTGTGCGCGCCGGTGCTGCCGCTGCTGGTGAAGTAGACGGCCGGATCGTCGGCGCTGAGCAGATTGCGCTCCCCCGCGGCGGCCCGCTCGATCCACGGCTTCAGGTCGGCGTAGGTGTTGATCGGCACCGCCTTGCGGAAGTCGTCGAGCGTGCGGATGCCGGAGAACCCGTGCGCCCGGCCGAATTCGGTGCCCGCGTTGAACTCGAGCAGATCCTCCAGCACCCGGCGCTGGTGCCCTTCCGCATCGGCGAAGGCCGCCTTCAGCTTCGCCCGCTCTTGAAAGACCCTTTGGCGGTATCCCTCAAGCGTCACCGTCGATCGCCTCCCTCACCGCCCGCGCCGTCCGCGCGACCGAATCATGCCCGGCGATCAGCTTGACCGGCACGTTGACCGGCAAGGCGTTCAGCTCATCGAGCAGCATCTTGCGCAAATCACGTTGGTAGGTGGCGAATCCGTGCCAGTCGGGCCGTTCGCCGTAGTGTTCGAGCGGGTTGAGCGACGCGCCGTGACCGGCGCGTTGCCACGTGACCTCGGACGGGACATCGAGGTAGATGACGCTTCGCGGCTGCGGAAACGAACGCCACCAGCCGAACATCGGGTTTTCCTCGACCCCGGCCAGCCTGCACTTCGCCAGGATCTTGTAATAGTAGGAGTCCACCAGCACGCCATCGCTCAACTGGTCGCGCAGGTGGATCACCGCCAGCTGGAGCATGGCCGCGACGAAATCGGCGGAGTAGGCCGCCTTGCCCACCACGTCGGTCATCAGCGCCCGCCGCAACTCGGTGAGCAATGCGTGTTGCGGCGCGAGGAAGGCCGCGTCGATCGACAGCAGCCCGCGTGCCCCGTGCGCCCGCCGCAGATACCTCATGATCGACGACTTGCCGGCGTAGTCCGTCCCCAACAGCACCCGAAATTCGGGGCCCCCCGCGATATTCAGCACCCGACAGACTTAGCCTCCCGCCGCTCGAGTCCCGCTCGAGCCCTACCAGAGCTGCCGCACGGGGATCACGCCGGGCGCATGTCGGCCTGTTCCGTCCGCGCGACGATCTCGACCGCCGCAAGCAGCACCACGAGCAGCACCGCTGTCCAAAGAGTCACGGTCGGGTCGAAGAACGCCAGCACGATGATCAGAGCCGCGACCGCGATGAGCCCGAACTCGATGGCCCTGCGATGGTTGGCCACCGGCGCGGCGATACGGCGGGACGGCACACCCCGACGGCGCAATGCTCGGGCCGGCAGGTCGAGCAGGTATCCCGTGCCGCTGCGCAGCTTTCTCGGTATCAGGCCCGGTCCGGCCAGCCAGGTGACGAGCACGATGGCGAGCCCGATCCCGGCCACGATCTGAAAGGCGAGGGTTGGTCGGCGGATGAGCGCGTCGAAGACATGCTCGGCGGCCTGAGGCGACTGTACCGTCGGCGGCAGGCGGTCGAGGTAGTAAACGCGTGCCACGGAAAGGGCTCCCAGCGCCACCAGTCCCCCGATCGCGATGAAGAACCCTGCCACGAGTGCGCCGCGGCGCCGATTGGGCGCGACCGCGACCGCGCAGACGAAAAGGATCAGGGTGATCCACGGCAGCCACGTGGCCGCGACATTCAGCCACCGCACATACACCCGGATCTTCGGCAATTCGGGCGATTCGAAGAGCGTGAACTTCACCTCGACCTGAGGAATGCGCTCGGCCAGCGTGAAACCTCGGGCCACGAGACGCTGCTTGATCTCGCCGAGCAGCACGCCGACGTCCACATAGACGGCCGTGCCGCTACTGCCGACAATGCCGCCCTGTTGGCCGGTCAGCACGTTGTTGAACTGGTCGTGTGCCACGCGGTTGGCGCTGCGCCACACGTTGGCGAACTGTTCGGTGCCGACGAACTCGCGGATCTGCGAGTAGAGAAAGTTTTCCACGGCGTTGACAGCCGCCGGCACGAGCGTGGACAGCCGCTCCGGTGCGCCTTGCCGCGCAAGGAATGCCGTCGCCTCTTCGGCCAGGCCGGGCAGGTCCACCCGCGCGATGACCTCGTTGGTGAGCCGTCGCGCGATGGCGTCCTGGATCACGGGATCGTTGGCGAGCGGGGCCACCGTTGCCACGTAGCGGTCGGTGTTGAGCAACTGGTTGCGCACGAACACCGCGGTGAGGCTCGCGATGGCCAAAATCGTTGCCACAAAAAGGATAATCAGTGCCGCGATCCAACGACCCGCCCGTGCCATGGGGTCTCAAGCCCTGTGCCGGGCGGCGATACAGACATCGGAAGAACAAGCAAGCACCATGAACGCATCATGGCATGACAAACGTCCGAAATCGGATCTTTCCGGAAAGAGGCGATCTGAAGATGGGGCCAGGCATCTCGGGTTGCCCGTGAACAGGTTGAAGGCCCCGCGGCGCGTGCGCACAGGACCTTCCAACCTCGTCACGTCGCAGGGCGCCCATGCCTAGCGACGCTTGCGGGCCCTGACCAGGATCCCGGCGACGATGATCGCCGTCACCATGACAATCTGGCCGCCGAGGATCACCTTGTTGAGGTCGACGGCCGGACGCCAGCCGACCTTGCCCTCCTTGAGCACGAAGACGCCGAGCGGCCTCGCTGTCAGGCCCAGCCCGCCGCCGGTGCCGCCGGCCTCCTGTCCTTCACCACCGGGGCCGGTGCCGGAGCCACCACCGCCTCCGCCGGTGACCTTGGCCACCGGCAACATGGTGACACCGTCCTTGGTGACCGGCGACCCGTATACCTTTTCCACCGTGGTGTTCTGGACCATCTCCCGGATCGTGTCCAGCACCGATGTGTCATTACCCATAAATCGACCCTAGGCCCGACCGCGATCCCACGGGCCAGAACCGGACCGCCCACCGCGCCGGGACTTTCGCCCCTGATCCGGCGCGATCATCGGTGCCCGCCTTGTGCCGGGAAGGGAGGTCGTCGTGACGCTCACGGCTCCGGCTGGCCGGTGCTGCTGACCCGAGCCATCATTGTGGTGGCGATCGCCGGGATCGTCATCGCCGTTTCGTCAACCTCGTCGTGTCACTGCGCAAAGCCATGGGCAAAGGAGAGGACCGATGACCGATCTCAAGCAAACCTGGAGTGAGCTTTCCGAGCGGCTGGAGGCGCTGGGCCTCAAGCTCAAGCTGCACCACGAGCAGACCGGCGGCGCAGACGTGCCCGACGCCCTGACTCAGCTGGGTCGAGGCGTGCAGGAGGCGTTCGAGGCGGCGGGCAACGCGGTCAAGGACGAGGCGGTCCGAGCGGACGTGCGCGAGATCGGCCGCCTGATCGGCGACGCGGTCGGCGCGGCGCTTTCCAAAGTGGGCGAAGACGTGCGCGACGCGACCCGACGCGAGTAGTCCGGCCATTTTCGAGCCGACCCACGGCCCAGGAGCCGCACCCGTCACAATGAGCTCACCCGTCACGGCGCCAGACGCAACCGCGGCAACGCCAGCGCCGAAACACCGCCTACGCCTACGAGCGTACCGAGGCACCGGAGATCTACGCAGAACAGGGTAGGCGCCGCCATCCGCTGTCGGATGACGCGGCCGCCTCGATGGCGCGACGATCCCTTCGTGGATTCGGCCGGGCGCGATCCCCGCCGGCTCTTCATGACCGCCCGCGTCTCAACCCGAACGAAGGGATCCCCCATGTTCGTCCGTCATCTGTTCACCACCGCCTCAGCCGCCGCCAGTGTCTACACCGTGAGCGCCGGGCGGCTCGGGGCCTTCGTGGCCGGGGTGCTGGGGGTCACCGGCGTCGTCATCGGTGTGCTGGCCCTGGCCCGCCCCGCCGGCCGTTTCGGCACCGGATCCGGGCCACGCGGGGCCATCCTGGCGTTGGCGGCGGGGCTGATCGGCATGGCCCTCGGCGGGCTGGTCGTGGCCACCTCCGACGCCGGCATCGGCACCGGCAACGGGCGAGGCGGAGGCTATGTCGCCTTGGTGGTGGGCCTGATCGCCGTGACGCTCGGCGGACGCGCCTGGACCCGCTCCCGCCGCACCCGCTGACCGCCGTAACGCTCGGCGGACACGCCCGGACCCGCACCCGCCACACCCGCTGACCGCGGCGAACCGGACGCGCGCCCGGACCCGCACCCGCCACACCCGCAGACCGCCGTAACGCTCGGCGAACCGAACGCGCTCCCGGACCCGCTCCCGCCACACCCGCTGACCGCGTTGCGCGCCCCCATCGTGGAGGAGGCCGGCGAGGCCCGACCCCTTTCGTAAGCCCCGGCGGGGGGCCGAAATCGTGGGCGCCGCGATCGCACGATCCCGGGTCAGTCGGCAGTGGACAGTCTCCGGTCGGCGAACCAGCCGGCCATCGCGACCAGTGCCGGCGGCCCAACCAGCGCAACGAATCCGCCGAACACCCACGTCGCCACCGACGGGTCGTTGGCCGCGAGGTATCGCGCCACCCGCAACACCGCCGCCCACGCGATGAGTGGGCCGATTATCACCGAAAAGATCCAGGACAGCACGGGTCTCGCGGCGCGGACGACACGGGCCGAGGCGAGGACCAACCGGCAGATCACCGCCAGGTACAGCATGATCATCAGATCGTTGCCGGTGTCGAGCCGCGAGACCCCGAACCAGCACAACGCGACGGTCGCGGGCAGGGCGAGAAAGAGCCGCGCCCGCAGCGCGGTGGCGGCCTGCTCACCGTATTGCCTTGGATTGATGTCGCCGATGTACACCACGTGCGGCGCCACCCACGGGATCAACAGGATGACCAACTGCGCAGCGACCAAAATGGACATGTCCAGGACCAGGTTTCCCGTCACCGTATCGATGATAGGCAAACCCGCGGCTCAGGAGATGATGCGCCAGTAGGTCAGGTGGGTCCGGTCTCCCACCGGGGTGCAGCGATAGGCGTCCCAGCTGCTCAGCAGGGCCTCGCCGGCGGCAACACAGTCGGCGGCCTGGGTCGGGCCGGTGAACCAGCGTTCGCCGCGCTGGATGCAGCATGGGCCGGCGGCCTGCACGGGCGCGGCCGTCAGGACGCCGGCGGAAACGATGAGGGCGACCGTTATCGCCGCCCGGAGCTTCGTTCGCATTGCCATTCCCTCCATTGAGGATCCAGAGAGCGATGTTGAGGATCCAGGGCGATGTTGAGGATCCAGAGAGCGATTCTATCGAGATACGCCTATGTTAGGAATGGTGAGCAATGGTGAGCGCGGCCGCGGCGGCTTGGCTGTTGACGGCGGCGGCGCCGTAGGTGGCCAGATAGGCGCCGCACGGCGGTGTTTCGCCATGGGGCAGGCCCATTTCGACGACGATGGCGTCCGGGCGTGCCTCAAGCAGTGTGTGCAGGGTCGCGGTGACCCAGGGATGGCGATGCGCGTCGCGGACAGCGATGACCAGAGACCGCCCAGCGAAGCCGGCGATCAAGGCCGCGATGTCGTCGGGCGGTCCGGTCAACCGCTGCCCGGTGCACGCCGGCAGCAGGCGGGTGAGGGCCGCGGTCAGGCCCCATTGCGTGCTGTGTCCAATTTGGGCGTTGACCCGCGGCGACAGTTCGATGACGTGCGGCGAGGCGCCGAGCGGAGCGAGCGTGCCGACGACGCGCAGTGCCCGCCGGGCCGCGGCCAGTCCGACGGCCCGGTCGCCCGCCGCGACACCACCTGCTCGCGCGGCCCAGGCCGCCACCTGCCCGGCCCTGCTCGCGGCCTCGGCCAGCCGTTCCTCGCTGAGCCGCCCGGTGCGCACCGCCGCGACCAGTGCCTCGCGCAGCCGCACGACCACGGCTTGCGCGTCGCGCCAGCCGCCGATGCACACCATGTCCGCGCCGGCCGCGATCGCCCGTACCGCGCCCTCCTCCAGCCCATAGGTTTTCTTGATCGCCGCCATTTCGAGCGCGTCGGTGACGACCAGCCCGTCGTAGCCGAGTTCGGCGCGCAGGAGGTCGGTGAGCAACCGCCGGCTCAGTGTGGCCGGCACGCTGTCGATCGCGGGCAGCACGATGTGGGCGGACATCACGGCACGCACACCGGCGCTGATCGCGGCCCGGAACGGCCGCAGCGCAACAGCCGCAAGGCTTGCGGCGTCGTCGTCGAGCACCGGCAGTCCCCGATGCGAGTCGACGCTGGTGTCACCGTGCCCTGGGAAATGCTTGGCGCACGCCGCAACCCCCTGCTCCTGAAGGCCGGTGACGAAGGCGGCCGTGTGGGCCGCGACCCGCGCAGGGTCCGCGCCAAACGATCGCACGCCGATGACCGGGTTGTGCGGGTTGATGTTGACGTCGGCGACTGGGGCGTAGTTCAGGTTGACCCCGGCCGTGGCCAGGTCACGCCCGATGGCGCCGGCCACGGCACGTGTCAGCTCGACATCGTCGACGGCACCCAGCGCCGCGTGACCCGGCCAGGAGCTGCCGGTCGCCGACTCGAGGCGGGTGACATCGCCGC
>JBIOYB010000180.1:0-2308 GCA_044869915.1 Allorhizocola sp. | reverse complement strand
GTCGCCTGCGGACAGTCCCAGATAGCCGACGACGGTTGGCATCACATCAATGGCCCTGACCTGTTGCGAAACTATTTGGCCGGCAGGGATTCCCGGTCCAGCTACCATCATCGGAACGTGCACCGTCTCATCGTAGAGGAACACTCCGTGCGTATATTCTCCATGGTCTCCCAGGCCCTCGCCATGATCCGCCATAAGAAAAACCAGTGTGCGCTCTTCCATTCCGAAATCAGCCAGAGCTTTGAGAAGCTTTCCCACTTGTTCATCTACAAAAGCCACTTCGCCAGAGTAAAGGTCCTTGGCGTATTGTGAGCGATACGGTGCGGGAGGGTCATAGGGGAAATGAGGATCATAGAAATGGACCCACAGAAAGAAATTCGCTCCGGCGCGCAAGCCGATGCCTTCATCTCGACTCGACTTCAGCCATTCCAAGGCCCTCTTGGCAACCACTTCTCCGCGTATCTCCGCGACAACGCCGGGCAGGACATCGGTCCGTGCCTGTTCATCGATGTTCTGGCAACCGGGCTGGCAGTCGCTGAGGTCGGGAGTGCGGCGGGTGTCATCGTCACCGCTGTTCAGGTGGCATTTGGCCTTGGCAGGGTCGAACACGCAGGTCATGCCGGAGCCCGGATAGATCTGCAGGGCCGGGTTGGCGAGCGTGTCTCGAACTTGGCGGTTGGTGGTGAGCGTCCGTCCGGCGAAGCGCCGGTTCGCCTGGTGAACCCGCTCGATGTAGGGGCGGGCGGCCGGGCCGCTGATGTGCTCACCGTCGCGGAGCTGTCGGTCGGCGTCGGTGAGTTGCTCCAGGCGCAGCAGCCAGGTCTCGAAGGCGTGCTCGTCCGGGAATCCGGAGGCGTAGGTTCCGGAGTAGCCGAGCGTGATCTGGACCTGGACGTGTCCGTATTGGATGGCGCCGGCGACCAGGCCGCG
Source organism: Allorhizocola sp. (assembly GCA_044869915.1). Taxonomy (GTDB): domain Bacteria; phylum Actinomycetota; class Actinomycetes; order Mycobacteriales; family Micromonosporaceae; genus Allorhizocola. The sequence continues at coordinate 1,378 of JBIOYB010000180.1, read as the reverse complement.
GGGTCGGCGGACGATGTGCCAGGCCAGGGTGCGGCGGAATCGAGAGGGTGCGAGCCGCCGTCCGGCCGGGTCGGCGGGGATGTGCTCGGCGCGGCCGATCACTGCGCAGTAGTCGTTGATCCAGGCGATGAGCCGGCTGATGTCCGTGGTCGTGGCCGTGTTGGTGCGGGCCTTCCCGACGCGGCGTTGAGCCAGTGATCTGGCCATGGGGGTGGTCACCGTGGTGGTGGGGAACAGCAGCTGGCCGTCGTGCAGCCGTTCCAGGACGGCGACCGCATGGGCGACCGGCTCGGCGACGACCCACGGGTCTGCCCGTTCTTCGCCTTCGGGACGCTTGGCTCCGGTCTCGTCGAGGGCGCCTTTCCACTTGCGGCCGTGCAGTAGCCACAGCCCGGTCACCGGATCGCGGCGGATGCATCCACGGCGCAGGGTGAGAGCCTCGCCCGGGCGCATCCCGGACAGGTAGGCGATCACGATGAAGCAGGCGGTGGACAGGTGCTGCAGCAGCGGTTCGGCCTCGAAGAAGGTGATGGGCCGGTCGCGCCACGGCGTTCCGTCCAGCTGCCCGCGGATAGGTGCGCGCAGGTAGGCGGCATCGGCGAGAGGGAGTTCCGACTCTTCGATCATTCGCTGGATGGTGCGCCGCTTGAGCCAGTGCGTTGGGCAGTTCAGCAACCGCCCCATGTGCTGGCGGTCGAACACGCGCCCGTCGGGCCCGGGCTTGCCCGGTAGCCCGGTTCCGGTTCTGGCGAGTCGTTCGAGCAGGGCTGCCACTTCCCGCTCGAAGACCACCGCCGGCCGGTCGATGGGCATTCCGTTGCCGCCCAGGCGGGCGTGGAAGGTGCGGGGAGCGAGCTCGGCGTACTCGTCGCGGACCGCGAGGATGTCGTCGGCGAAGTGGTCGACGAACCGCAGCGACCACAGCAGCAGACGGTCCATGACGTCGGCGGGGATCCGGGGAGTGCGGTTCTCGGCGGCCCGATTGCGGCGGCCGATGATGGCCGTGGAGTCTTCGCCCCGCCAGGGTGGAGCCTGCGGTAGCCGGTCCTGGGCCGGCAGGCGTTCCCGCCAGGCCCAGAGCCGACGCACCGCCAGGATCCGCTCGTGCAAGGCGTCCCGCGAGTGCCCGGCGGCAAGCAGATCGGCCAGGTAGGCGTCCAGGTCGACGTGGGTGACATCGGCGACGTGCCCGATTCCGCGGGCATCCAGCCAATGCAGGAACGAGCACACCGACGGGAACGAGGTCACGATGGTGCGCACCGCCAGGCGCCTGCCCGGAGTCCCGCGCAGCACGGGCGGGTTCTCGCAGTTCAGCAGCTGCCACACATAGCGTTTGGCCATTTGACGCAGCGTCGCCGGGACGAGCGTGAAGTTCAGG
>JBIOYB010000179.1:0-18735 GCA_044869915.1 Allorhizocola sp. | reverse complement strand
CGTCCATCACGGGCATCCGGATGTCCATCAGCACCACATCGGGCCGCGCCTGCCGGGCCAGCTCGACCGCGGCCCGCCCGTCGCCGGCCTCGCCGACCACCTCGACATCGGGCTGCGCGTCGAGCAGCGCGCGGAACCCGGCCCGCACCAACGCCTGGTCGTCGACCAGCAGGACGCGGATCATTTGGGCAACGCTACCCGCACCTCGAAGCCGCCATCTGGCGTAGGCCCGGCCTCGGCCCAGCCGCCGAGCGCCGTCGCGCGCTCCCGGATGCCGATCAGCCCGCTGCCTGATTCGCCGTCTGGAGAACGCGCGGGCCCGGCGTCCGCCACGCCGATCAGCAGCGCCCATCCCGTGTGGTGGACGGACACGACCGCGCTGCGTGCCGAGCTGTGCCGGATCACGTTGGTCAGAGCCTCTTGGATTATTCGGTACCCCGCCAGCCCGGCCGCGGCCGGCACATCCCCGCTGACACCCGTCCGCGTGAGCTGCACCGCGAGCCCGGCCGCGCCCGCCTGCTCCACCAATTCGTCCAACCCGGACAGATCGGGAGCCGGGGCCAGCGGGGCGTCTTCGCCGCGGAAACCGTGCAGCACGGACCGCACCTCGGCCAGCCCGCTCTTGCTCGCCTGCTTGATGGCCATCAGCGCCTCCTTCACCTCACCCGGATTGGTGTCAATCAACTCCAGCGCGACCGACGCCCGCACGGTGATCAGGGACAGGCTGTGCGCCAGCACATCGTGCAGCTCCCGCGCGATCTGCAGCCGTTGCTCGCCCGCCCGCCGCTGCGCCTCCTCCTCGCGCCTGCGCCGTTCCTCCTCGCGTCTGCGCCGCTCCTCATCCCAGAGCTTGCGGTAGGCGGCGGCCCGCTGCTTCCGGTTGTCCACGAACTCGGCCATCGCGGCCAGCAGCACCGCCAGCCCCAGCCCTCTGGCCTCGGCGAGGACCCCGTCGAACGCGCGCACGTGCACCAGGCCGAGCCCCAGCCACCCGAGCCACAACCCGAGCAGCGACAGCCACGCCGCGACCCGCGCGCCGCTCGTCACCGCGAGGATCACAGCCGCCGCGATGCTCGGGATCACCGGCGGCAGCGGATTGCCCAGCGCCAGAAACCCCAGCGCCACAGCGCAAACGCCCGCGACCGCCCACGCGGGCCGCCTGCGCGCCATGAGCAGGATCGTCGGGCCGGCCAGCAGCAGCAAAAACCCATGCCACGACACGTGGGCGACGGCCCCGGCGAGCACCTGGATGGCGCTGACGGGGATCGGCCAGGGCCGGTGCGGTCGGCCACGATTCGGGCTATACACCCTCGCATGATCGCCCATCTCGGCCCGGACCCGCATCCGCCACGGGCGGGTGCCGCGCCTACTTCCCGTGGAGTACGCGCTTCAGTTTCTGCTCGACCTGATGGATCTCCTCGGTCCGGTGCTGTGGGCGCAACAGGTCCAGCGACTCGGCCCAGGCCTTCCCTGCCGCCACGCGATCGCCCATCGCCAGGTGCGCGTCGCCGATGCTCGACAGGCACGTCGCCTCGAGCACGGTCACCGCGCTGGCCCGCAACCGGGCCAGCGCGTCCTGCAGGTAGGCCAGCGCCTGCGCGTGCCGCCCGGCCCGCAGGTGGATGAAGCCGATGCTGTGCAACACGAACGGCTCCTCCGACAGGAACTCGTGCTCGCGGCACAGGGCCAGCGCGCGGCCGCAGTTTTCCCACGCCAGATCCAGCTCGCCCAGGTGGGCATGCGACCAGCCGACCGAGTTGAGCAGGACCGCCGTCCAGCGCCGGTCGCCCAGCTGCTGATACATCTCCAGCGCGCGCACTGCGTGCACGAGCGCCTGGGCGAACTCGCCGCGCCGCCCGAGCGCCCACCCGATCATGTTGTGGGTGGACGCCTGCGCTTGCAGGTCGCCCAGCTCCATGAACTTCATCAACGCCCGCCCGAGGTGGTGCATCGACTCCTCATGGCGCTGGAGCTGGGCGAGAGTGCGGCCGAGGTTGCGCTCGGCGATGGCGTGGCCGTGCTCGTCGCCCAGCGCCTGAGCCGCCCGCAGGCCGGCCTGGTCGACCGTGAGGCATCCGTCGTGGTGCCCCGAGCGGGCGTAGAAGGTGTGCAGCGTGCGGGCGAGCTCCATCGCCTGGACGTGCCAGGCCCGCTCGACCGTGAACAGCAGCACGCTCAACAGCGCCTCCCGTTCGGCGTCGAACCAGGCCATCGCCTCGCCGGCGGTCTCCAGCCGCAGGGCGCGATGCCCCTCGACCGGCTCGGAGATGGACATGGACGGTCGTTTGTGCGCGTCCAACGCGGACTCGCCCGAGTAGGCGGTGTGCAGGTAGAAGTCGACCATCCGGCGCAGCGTGGCGTCGTCGCGCTCGGCGATCTCGCTCGCGTACAGCCGGACCAGGTCGTGCATGCGGAACCGGCCCGGCAGGTGTTCGGTGAGCAGGTGGGCCGCGGTGAGCTCGCGCAGCGTGGCCAGCACCTGCTCGGCCGGCAGGTCCATCAGCGCGGCCGCCGTGCCGGCACCGATGTCGGGGCCCAGCGACAGGCCGAGCACCCGGAACAGGCGCGCCGGCCCCTCGTCAAGCGCCGCAAGCGAAGACATGAACACGGCTCGCACATCGGCTGCCAGGTCGCCCGTGCCGAGCGCGTCCAGGCGCGCCCGGTCGAGCTCGTCGGCGATGACCGACAGCGAGAAGCCGGGGTGGGCGGCGGCTCGGGCGCCCACGATGGACAGGGCCAGCGGCAGCCCGCCGCACATGCCCAGGATCCGGTCGGTGGCCTGGGTCCCGAGCCGGTCGGGCCCGAGGTAGCGCTTGAGCAGCGTCCGCGCCTCCGCCTCGGGCAGCACATCGAGCGCCACGGACAGCGCGCCGTGCCGGGTCACCAGGCCGGTCAGCTGCTTGCGGCTGGTGACCAGGACGGTCGCACTGGGGCTGCCCGGCAGCAGCGGGGTCACATGGGCCGTGTCGCGCGCGTTGTCGAGCAGCAGAAGCAGGCGTTTGCCCGCGACCACCGTGCGATAGAGCCCGATCTGCGCCTGCGGGTCGACCGGTATCGACGTGCTCTCCACGCCGAGAGCGTCCAAAAAGGACCTGATGGCGACGGCCGGCGGCATGGGCTCGTCGAGCGGGTCGAAGCCGCGCAGGTCCACGTAGAGCTGGCCGTCGGGGAAGCGGTCGAGGTTGTCGTGCGCCCACCGCACCGCGAGCCACGTCTTGCCGATGCCGCCCAGCCCGCCGATCGCCGTCACCACGACCGTGCCGCCGTCGGCCTGCGCGTGCAGCGCGCTGTCGAGCTCGGCCAGCGTGCTGTCGCGCCCGGTGAACAGGCGCGGCGCGGCCGGCAGCTGGTGCGGCGTGCCCCGGTGTGCCGGCCTGGGCGCGGCGGGCGGCGACGCGGCCCTGCGCCACGCCTCGCCCCACTGTGTCACCTCGTCGTGTGCGCAGTTGCAGGCGCGCGCCACTTTCTGCACGAGATCCCAAGTCGGCAGCGTCATCCGCTTCAGGCTCAGGGCGTCGTGCAGCGTCGTGCGTGGGATGCCGGTGCGCCGGCTGAGCACCGCCAGCGACGGGTTGCCGGCGGCGATGCGCAGGTCGCGCAGCGCCTGGATGAACGTCTCGGTATTGTTGACCACACTGGGATCGGGCCGGTGCAACCCCGCTTGCGATGCCATGTTCGTGCCTCCCCGGCTAAGGCAGCCCTGCGCGATACTAGGCAGCCCACGGTTAAGGATGGGTTAGGACTAAGTCCTGTGGGGGCTGGACAGGACAATGAAAGTCGTAAGACTGAACATCATGGATTCCGTCGCCACGCGGTTCGCGGTCATCGCCGCGAGCACCGTCCTCGTATTGGCGTCAGCAACGCCCGCCACCGCAAACATCGGTGGCTCTCGGATAGAAATCGATGTGCTGTCAAGCCGTGCCGACCAGGTGAGCGGGGGAGACGCGCTGATCCAGGTCAAGGCCGGCCCGCGCACCGACATCACCCGCGTGCGGGTGACGCGCAACGGCATCGATGTGACGAGCAAGCTCACCGCCGACCCGGCCAAGCGCACCCTGACCGGTGTGGTCGACGGCTTCCACGACGGGTGGAACGTCCTCCTGGCTCGGGGACGCTTTTCCGGTACCGACATGAAGCTCGTCAAAAACCACCCCCTCACCGGGCCGATATTCTCGGGCCCCAAGCAATATCCTTTCCTCTGCCGCACGGAGCAGTCCGGGCTCGGCCAGCCCGTCATCGACAACCAGGCCGGTCAGGGCTGGAAGGTGAAGGACGCGGCCGGCGCGGTGATCGGCTGGAGCCGCGACTGCGGCGCGGCCGCACCCGTGCGCGACCGGCTTTACCGCGCAACGGATGGGCAGTTCAAGGCCATGCCCGCGGACGGGTCGCGGCCGGCCGACCTGACCCAGACGACCACATTGGACGGCCGCACGCTCGACTACGTGATCAAGCGGGAGCGCGGGACCATCAATCGGTTCATCTATTCGATCGCGATGCTCGACGACGAATCGGCGTGGAACAAGCGCGTCATCTATCGTTTCGACGGTGGTGTCGCGATCGGGCGCGATCAGGGCCGGCTGCCCGGCGGCGCGCTCTATCACGAGGGACTGTCACTGGGATACGCGATTTTGTACTCGACCGGCACCCGCACCGCCACGCATTACAACCTCGTGCTCGGCGCCGAGACGGCGTTGATGCTCAAGGAACACTTCATCGAGGAGCACGGTGTGCCGCGCTACACGGTGGGCGTGGGCGGTTCCGGAGGCGGCCTGCAACAGTATGTCTACGGCCAGAACTACGGCACGCGCATCATCGACGCGGCGATCCCGCAGTACTCGTATCCGGACATGGTCACGCAGACTATCCACATTGGAGACTGCGAGCTGCTCGAGTACTACATGGACGTCACCGATCGGGCCAACCCCAAGTGGCGCGACTGGGAAAACCGCACGGCACTGATCGGGCTCAACGGATCGGCTGCGCTGGGAGCCGACGAGTGCACGAAGTCGTGGCGCGGGCTCACGCCGCTGACCCTCAACCCGCTGTGGGCGCCGCTGGATCCGTTGTGGGCCAACATGGATCCGCCGGGTGTCACGGCCACGGTGCACTGGACCCATGCCGAGGATCTTCGCACCATCTATGGGGTCGGCCCGGACGGATACGCTCTGCGGACGTTCGACAACGTAGGCGTACAATATGGGCTTAAATCGCTCAATAGTGGGTTGATTACCTCGGCCGAGTTCCTCGACGTGAACGCGCGCGTCGGATCGTGGAAGCAATCCCGCGACATGGTCCAGGAGGGCTGCCCGTTCGTGCCCGCGTCGTGCTCCGACCCGGCACAGTTCGATCCGTGGAGCGCGCGCAACCGGCAGGAGGGGCGGGTCGTCGGCTCGCGCCCGGCCATAGCGGGCGCCTACGACTCGGGCCACGTGTTCGTCGGCAGAATCGACATCCCGATCATCGACTGGCGGCACTACCTCGAGGACCAGCTGGACATGCACAATTCCCACCAGTCCTTCGCCAGCCGCCAGCGCATGCTCAACCGTGACGGCAACGCGTCCAACCAGGTCATCTGGTTCACCGATGCGCGGCCCGTGGCCGCGTTCGACCAGACACCGCAGGCGCTCGCGGCGATGGAGACCTGGCTCACGCGGGGCGTCAAGCCCGTCGACTCCTGCTTCACGACGACGGGCACCCTGATCGCGAGCGGCGCGGGCGTGTGGGACGGCATCCTCGATCGGCGCCCGGCCGGCGTGTGCACCCAACGGTTCCCGCTGTACGGCACTTCGCGCACGGTCGCGGGCGGGCCCATCGCGGGCGGCGTCTTCGCGTGCAAGCTCCAGCCGGTGTCGGCGGCCATCGCCCGCGGTTTGTATGACCCGTGGGTCCCGACCGCCGAGGAGCGCCGGCGCCTCGAGCAAATCTTCCCGACCGGGGTTTGCCACTACTGAAAGTCAGGACAGCTCGCGCTCGAAGCACACCGACAGCGTCGAGCCCACATAGTTGCCGAAAAGGGGTATCTCGCGATATCCCTCGCGGCGATAGAAGCGCTGCGCCTCGGGTTGGGCGGTGCCCGTCTCGAGGCGCAGCGTGCGCCAGCCGCGCTCGGTCGCGGCCGACTCCAGGGCACGCAGCAGGCCGGTCGCCACGCCGCTTCCGCGCCGCCGCGGCTCGACATACATCCGTTTGATCTCCGCCGAGGCGGAATCCAAGCGGCGCAGCGCACCGCAGCCGATGGCCTCCGCGGTGTCGCGGTCGACCGCAACCAGGAACACGTCGATGTCGGCCGCGGACGGCGGAGGACCGGGCTCGTGGTCGGCGACCTCGTAGCGCGAGTCGAGCTCCACTCGCTGGCGCCGCCGCAGCTCCGCACCTGCCGGGTCGTCCCACGGCCGCGCCTCGATGGTCCACCGCTCAAAATCCTGCCGCACAGCACGCTCCCATCCGTAACGTCTGTTACCGTAACGTGTGTTATGGCGAATCGCCAGGGGAGAAAGGCGATCCATGTCACGCACCGCCGACCGGTCCGCCCAGCAGGCACAGCTCTCGCGGGCCGTGTGGGACGTGCTGGCCGGCCAGGGGATCGAACGGCTCACCATCCGGGCCGTCGCCGCCGCGGCAGGCTGCACCACCGGCCTGGTCATGCACCGATTCCCCAACCGCCAAGCCCTGCTCCGGCACGCCCGCGAGCTGCTGCACCAGCGCACCCGTGAGCGGGTCGAGGCCCTCGAAGCCGAGGCGGCCAACCCACAAGCCGCCCTGCGTGCCGTGCTCGCACAAGGCTTGGCGCTGGACGACGAGACCACGACCGAGAGCGCCGTATGGGTCGGATTCCTGGCCGGTGCCGTCGGCGACGCCGAACTGACCGGCTTGCATCGCACCAACAACCGGGCCTGGCGCAAGCGGATCGGCAGGCTTGTCGCCGCGATCGCACCGGACTGGCCCGGCAAACGCGTGGCCACGATCACGTTTGCCCTGATCGCGATGGTGGAAGGCGCCGCCGCCCTCGCCGCGGCCGACCCGGCCGCCTATCCCCCCGCCGCGCAACTGGCCATGCTCGACACCACACTCGGCGCGTTTGGCCTGCGGTGAGGCAAGGGAGGCTGTTTCCAAATCCGAGGTGCCTAGGCAACACTGTGGTATGCGACCAATGTGGAAAGGCGCCGTATCGTTCGGCCTGGTGTCGATCGCGGTCAAGCTGTACTCGGCAACCCAGGAGAAGGACATCCGCTTCCACCAGGTGCACAAGGAAGACGGCGGCAGGATCCGTTACCAGCGGATGTGCGGCAAGTGCGGCGACGAGGTCAGCTATGACGAGATCGCCAAGGGCTACGACGTGGGCGGCGGCGAGATGGTCGTGCTGACCGACGAGGACTTCGCCGACCTGCCGCTGACCAGCTCGAAGGCGATCGAGGTGCTGGAGTGCGTGCAGGAGGACGAGATCGACCCGATCCTCTACCACAAGGCCTACTTCCTCGAGCCGGACGGCGTGATCGGGCTCAAGCCCTACCTGCTGCTGCGCGAGGCGCTGTCCAGGTCCGAGCGGGTGGCCGTGGTCAAGGTGGCGCTGCGCCAGCGCGAAACCCTCGCGATCGTGCGCGTGCGCGGTGACCTGCTCGTGCTCAACACGATGCTGTGGCCCGACGAGATCCGCCAGCCGGAGTTCGAGTTCCTGGGCGACGAGGTCACGCTGCGGCCGCAGGAGGTCAAGATGGCCACGTCGCTGGTTGACTCGCTGACCACAGACTTCGACCCCAACGAGTTCACCGACTCCTACCGTGAGGCGCTGCAGCAGGTCATCGACGCCAAGATCGGGCGCCAGGAGATCGTGGAAAAGCCCGAGGTCGAGGAGCCCATCGCCGAGACCATCGACCTGATGGAGGCCCTGCGCAAGTCGGTCGCCAAGGCCCGCGCCGCCCGCGACAGCCGCGGCGGCGGCCGCGACGAGGAGGCCAAGCCGGCCACCCGCACCCGCAAGCTCAAGTCGGCGTAACTCGCCATGAAGATCCAGCCGCGCCGGGGCCTCCTGGACATCTGGCGGGCGGTGTCCACCTCGTCCTATCCGGAGCCCGGCAAGTGGCATTGGGGCGGGCGGCACGGCTCCAATTCGGTCAGCGACGCGCAGCAGTTGCTCTGCCTGATGTACCCGGCGACGGAGATCGCCAACTTCGGCCTCGACCGGCCCGACTATACCGACGACTTGGTCGTCAAGGAGCTCAGGAACTTTGGCACCGCGCCGCAGATCCCGGTGCTGCTCGTCGCGGTGCTGCACGAATACTTCGACAGATACACCGATGACGAGGGGACTCCGGTCTTCGGCGGCGGCAGCCTGTTTGATACCCCCAACGAGTTCGACGTGGTCGAGTCCTACTCCACCTCGGTCACGCTCACCCTGGCCACGCTGCAGTTCACGAAGTTTCTGCTCCAGGTCGCCACCCGTGAGGCGCTGCGCGACGAGGCCGAGCGGCTGCACAACCACGCGCGCAAGCGACTGACCGCCGCGATGGTGGGCCTCATGCGCAGCTTCAGCATCGGGACCTTCCACCTCGACTCGCCGGAGGGCCATTCCCTGCAGCGCGCGGCCAACCAGCAGGATCTGCCCCAGCGCAGGCTGGTGACCCAATTGGGGCGTGAGCTTCAGGATGTGGCCTCCGGCCTGAGCGAGCTGTCCATCGGTTCGGGACAGGGCAAGGAGTTGGACAGCCCGGAGGTGCTGTTCGAGTGTGGCTGGTCGTGGGGTGTGATCGAGGGGACGCCCCGGCTGGACTTCGTGACCTCGGCCGGGCGCCAGCCCGACGGCGTGGCCGAGGACAAGCCCTACCTTTACTTCACGATGCTGGCGCTCGACTCCATCGCCGGGCTGTTCACTGACCGCACCAGAAGGCTTGCCCTGCTCGACGAGGAGCAGCAGCCGCTGTCGCGGGCGCTGCAGACCCGATGGGATCTGACCCAGCGCTACTGGTCGGTGCTGGCCCGGTTTGGCCAGGGCCGCTGGCCGCTGGAGGACATACCCTGGCGCACCAGCGACGGATTCGAGTCCGACTATCTGACCGCGCTCGTGGCGGGTGTGGCGCTGCGCGACCTGACCGGCCGCCGGGCCGATGACGTCGACATCGCGCGGATCGGCCGGGTGCTGGCGGAGCTGGCCAACCGGGGCAGGATCACCCGCCGGGCGGTGTCGGACGACCGTCAGGTGGCGCAGCTGCAGGATCCCGGATATCGGCTCCGCCTGTTCGGGACGACAGATGCCAAACTCACCTGGCCGGTGCAGGACTACTCGGCGGTGCTGCTCAAGCGCACGCTGCAGGCGGCGGCGCTGCTCAAGGACGCCGACCTGCGGGTGGAGCTGCTCGACCTGTCCGACGAGATCTGGCACCATCTGACCCAGCGGCGCATACACTCCGGTCCTGCCCGGGGGATGTGGGACCAGCCGGGGCAGGTCTTCCACCAGGCGACCCAGACCTATGACGAGCCGTCGTGGCAGATGACGCTGCGCGTGGTCGAGAGCCTGGTGATCGCGGCCGACATCATCGAGCGGGATCCGATCCGCAGCGAACGGCTCCAGCTCATCGCGCACGACATGCTTTACGAGGCGGAGCACGTCCTGAACCAGGAGCTGTTCCGCGGTGCGTCCGACTCCGGCCCGGCCGTGCGTCGCATGATCGAGAAGGTCGCGGCCAACCTGGAGCGGGCACGCGAGCTGCAGCAGGACCGTCCCGCCACCGCCATCGCCCTGCTGAAGGAGGCGCTGCTCGAGCTCGACAGGCTCGCGGCCGCCCGCATGCCGGCGTACTGGCTGGAGTGAGCATGCTGCTCTTCGCCGCGGCGGCCCGGGGCAACATCGGCCGGACCGTGACCCTGTGCAACGTGGCCTTGCGTTGCGCGCAGCGGGGCAGCAACGTGGCGTACCTCGACTGGGATCCCGACGAACCAAGTGCCGCAAGGATTTACGGGGTCGACGCCCGCGAGGCGGGCGCGTATGACGTGTGGAAAACGTCCGAGCATGACGCCCTGCGCGCCGGGCCGGCGGGGGCCGGAAGCCTGGTGCTTCGCGTCGGGCAGGAGCCGCCGGCCGGCCTGCCGGACCTGTTCGCCCGGCTGGACCAGGAGTTTGACCTTGTGCTCGTCGAGCCCGCCGCCGGCAGGTCGAAAGGACTGGAGCAGGCCCTGTCGGCGACGGCGAGCGTGCGGGTCGCCTGCCGCTGGCTCGTCTTTCACCGGTGGACCCTGGAGCACGTCCGGGCGGCGGCCGATATGGTCTACGGCCGGAAAGGCATCATCGAAGCCGGCACGATGTATGGACACGACCGCGAGTGGCTCAGAAATTCGCTGCGGTTTGTGCGCACGGCGGTGGCCGATCCGGCGGCCGACGATCTGGAGGGGTTGCGTGCGGCCCAGGTCGCCTGGCTGGACGCGATGGATCGCGAGCTGAGGCGGGTGGCCGGCATGCACGGGGCGGGCACGTCGATGACCCTGGACAGCGTGCCGTTCGAGCCGGTGCTGCAGTGGCGGGAGCAGCTCATCACGGATGCCGACGCGTCCACCCGGGGCGTGGCCAACGAGGCGACGATAGAGGCCTACGACAGGTTAGCGTCCAGCCTCACCGGCGAGTGGGCCGTCCTTTAGCGCGATCGCCTTGCCACCGCTGCGGATCACCGTCTCACCCAGCGGCGTCCGGCAGACCTGATCGATGGGCAGGGCAAAGTAGGGGTGCCCGGTGGGGTCGGCGGAAACCAGTGCGGAGTTGAGGCTGATCCAACGCATGGCGGCAAGGTCGAGCAGCATGCCGCCGTTCATGAGAAGCACCGGTGTGGCGCCGATCTGGCCGAATTGGAGGGTTCGCGCGGGGAGGGAATCCATCCGGGTTCCGTTCACGATCAAATCTCCGGTGTGGAATCCGATCGCTATCATCCCGTCGGCGCCCGCGACCGCTGTCACAGGCGCCCGGATGCCAGGCGAGTCCACATTGGACATCGCCGCCCCCTGGATCTGGCGGACTCGCACCTCGCCCGCTTTCGAGCCAAGGATGGCCCAGGAGGTCCTGTCTACAGTGAAGGTGTTTATGGCCGTGATGGGCGACCCATCGACATCCTGCTCTGTCCACAGTGGAATGGTGTCCAGCGGCGGCAGGCCGGGCAGGCTGATCAGCGCCTCGGCGAGAGCCGTGTCACCGAAGTAGCTCGCGGACACGGCGAGGATCTGCCGTCGCGTGCGCGAGTCGCCGTGTGAGGTGGAGTAGATGCGATGCCACCGGACGGTGATTTGTCGCATCACGACCGAGGGGTCGGCCTCCACGAGCAGGCCCGGGTCGAGTTTGAGCGAGTGATCCAGCGCGTGGCGCAGGAGATAGGGCTCGGCGAGGTGCCAGTGGAGGGCGTCGTTGGGGTTGGGGCGCAACGACATCTTGAGGCTCTCGGACACCTCGCGCGGGTCCTTGGTCTTGCGCAGGTGGTCGGTCAGGCCCTGGTGAAACAGGCGATACAGGGTGGTGCCGTCGGTCTCCGTGCTGTGCCGCAGGTAGAACCGGACGTCGTCCAATGTGGACAACACCTCCTCGATCGCCGGTGCGCCCGCCACGTAACGGATGAGCGAGGCGGGCATGCCCTCGCCGTGCGCGTGCGCGAGCGCGGCCAGGACCGGTCGCAGCCAAGGCTTTTCGCCACGCGTGGCGAGGTCAAGCTCCAGCACGTCGGGCAGGGTCAACGGCACGCGGTTGCCGCGTCGGGCAGCCGAAGCCGGATCGGTGATGGCCTCCGGATAGGCGTTGAGCACGTGATGGGTGTAGAGACCCGCCACGAGGAACGCGCCCCACTCGGGTGCAGTCCTCGACGATGTCAGCTGTTCGGCGACCGCCCGCGCCAGCGTGTGCGCCGACCCTTCCGTGTCGATCCGGTCCCAGCGCGGGTCGCACAGGAGCAGGCGCGAGACATACTGCTGCAGGTCGCGCCGGAGCCGTTCGGTGGGCACCGCGTCGAGGTCGAGCAGGCCATCCCCGGCCAGCTCGCGCAGCGGGGCAAACTGCTCCCACGGCCGCATGCCGACCAGCAGCCGCAGCGGCTCAGCGCCAAAACGTATGCGCGCCAACGGGATCAGGAGCTCGTTGAGCACCGCGACCGGGTTGGACGCCTCGTCGAGCGCGTCCAGGACGATGACCGGCGGGGCGGGCAGGCTCGCGGCGGCCGCCACCAACGGGCCGTCGAGGCCGAGCTGGCGGGCGAGCGACGACGCGATGTCCGTGACCGTCCGCCCGCGCGCGTGCACCGCGGCGAGGCTGCGATTCACATACGGGACCTGCTCGATATGCTCCCACACCGAGCGCGTCGGCTCGCGCAGCAGCGGATGCGCGGCGCACACGAGCACGCCGAGCAACGCCGACTTGCCCACGCCCGGACTGCCTGTCACGACCCGCAAACCGACCTCGTCCTGCAGATTGAGCCACGGCGCGAGGATCTTCAGCTCACGGCTGCGGCCGCTGAAGCATCCGCTCGCGTCGTCTGGCGCCGAACCCTGCCGCCCCAGCGCGCGCTGCACGAAGTGCCGCGGATCCAGCGCCTCGTCCAGATCGTCGAGAAACGGCGTGACACCCGCGTCGACGCGCGGCCGGACCAGCCGGCGCGGGTTCTCCACATACCGCGGATTGGGGAAGAACGGCAGGTCGAGCGGGTCCGCGCTGATGTCGACGAGGCTGGCCGTCACCTGCTGCGGCATCGCCTGCGCCACGGACGAAAGCCGGCTCACGTCCCGCCGGATCTTCTGCGCGACCGTCGCGAGTGGAACGTGGCGTAGCGACCGGTCGATGTCGAGCTTGCCGTCGGCCAGGTCGCGCAGGACGTTGGTGACCGCCTCGGTGAAGCGGCCGTTGTAGGCGTTTTCGTCGGGCGCGCACGCGGCGATCACCCACGCGCGGTGGGAGACGTCGACCTGCCAGGTCAGGCGGGCGGCATTGCCCGCGTTGCAGATGTCGAGCAGGAACAGCGTGCGCGGCGCCGCGGGCGAGGCGTCCACGATGTTCTTGAGCCACCGTTCGACATCCGTCAGCTCGTGATGGACGCCATCACCACCGACGATGTGCAGCGTGCCGCTCGGCGTGACGTGGCCGTGGCTCAACACGTGCACGATCAGCACGTCGTCGGGGCCGACCCGGGCGATCGCCTCCCGCACGGCCGCGCCGATGCCCTCGGCCGGCAGCGGGTCGGCGGTGCGCCGGCAGCGGTAGCCCATCCGGTCGAGCTCGGCGATCAGAGCGTCGGTGCGGCGGGCGACGAACGGGAGCCCTCGCCGGCTCTTGAACGCGGTCAGCCCGATGCACAGTGCCTCCCGCCTGCGCCCGTCATCGTCGTCGACGCCCGCGAGCTGGTGACGCAGCAGCGACGCGGTCGCCGGCGCGACGATGCTCGCCGCCGATTTGGGTGACTCGCCCATCTGCGTGAGCCGGTCGAGGACCGCCCGGCTCTCGACGCCGAGTTCCCTTGCCAGCTCGTGGACGCGGATCTGATCATCCATGGGGTGGCTGTCCGAACAGCGACCGGACGCAGGTGTGGGCGAGGTAGCGCTCGACGGCGTGGAAGGCGAAGGTGGCGATGGTGATTTCCTGGTCGCTGTCGGTCTCGAATTTTCCGCCGAGATTTTTTGGTACGGCCACCAGGTCGCCGACATCGGCGAGGTTGACCCAGCGGCGGACGTGGGGTGGGCGCTTGGCGCCGTGCTCGAGGCGGCCGTGGATGTAGGGCAGGGCCAGCGGCGAACCCAGTGTCACGAGCGTGTCGACGCCGAAGTCGCCGTGGGCGCACAGGGTTTCGAAGGTCACGACCGAGCCGAGCGAGTGGGCGATGATGACCTCGGGCCGGTGCTCGCGCAGGGCCGCGGCGACGCGGGCCCTGGCCAAAGCGGGGGAGCGCAGATAGCCGGCGACCTCCGGGAAGAACGCGCCGATGGCCCGCTCGACGAGCCCGCGCTCGAGGTTGAACCGCCGGCACACCCAGCTGACGATCTGCCGCGGGATGGCCGTGGCCGGGCCCTGCGCCGCCTCGTCGGGCGCGCCGAGGGCCAGCGCCCACGAGGCGAGCATCTCGCGCGCCGGCTCGGTGAGCATGGCGAGGCCCGAACTCTGGGCGATCTCGGTGTTGAGCACGTCGGCGTAGTAGGCGACCCGCAGGTCGACCCCGTCCAGCCCCAGCGCCGCGCCCCACTGTTTGCCGCGCAGAAGGGCGGCATCGGCCGGTTGCAGCTCGGGAAGGAAATTGCCCACACCATGGACTCCGACGACCCGGGTCACGGCATGCATGCTAACTGTAGTTGTTTGGGTAGGTCCACCGGTCCACTATGGACCCACCCAAACCCCCGACCGCCTAATGATCGTGGCGGCCGGGCGGGCCGGACCACCGGACATTTGCCGCATTCGGCGCCGCGACAGTGTCATGACAGCGGACTTACAGCGGGGCCGCCCGCGGCGGCATCCTCACGAATCTCTGGCCGCTCGCGACCAAGATCGGGCTTGGCGGGGGTCGCGTCCAAGGCGGCCCGCCCGCGACTTGCTTTGGCAGGAGCAAGTATTACAGCTCGGCCAGCCGCGCGCGCACGGAGTCGGCCTGCGGCAGGCCGATCGCGGTGAGGATGTCCAGGGCCCGCGTCCAGCATTCCCTTGCCTGCGCCGGATCGGCCGACCCTAGCAGCACGAGGCAGCGCGCCTCCTGCGCCCGGTGTCCGGTCTCGCGTGCTGCGGCCAGCGCACGCGAGGCGTCGGCGCGGGCCTGTCCGGGCGCACCGGCCGCCAGGTGGGCTTGGCCTCGTACCGCCAAAGCTTCACCCAAAAGGATGGGATCGGTGAACGACTCGGCAAGCCGCGTTGCCGCCGTCGCGGTGTCGAGCGCCGTGCCGTCGCCTTCGTCCAGCGCGACGCGAGCCAGCCCGATGTGGGCCCGCACCAGGGCCGGCTGGTTGCCCGCCTGCCGCGCTACCGCGACGCCCTTGGCGAACTGTGCCCGCGCCTGCTCGACCCGCTTCAGCTCCAGCGCGATCTCGCCGCGCGCGATGGCCAGCGCCGCGTCGAGCTGGTGGTGCTGCAGCTCGTCGATGATGGCGGCCGCGCCCGTGAGGCACCGCTCGGCCTCCCCGTGATGCCCTGTGGCGCAATGGATCCGCGCCAGCAGCACGAGATTGCTGGCCTCGGCCGCCCGGTCGCCGACGGCGCCCGCGAGCCGCATGGCGTGCTCCAGCTCCACCCGGGCCGCGCCCGGGTCGCCCAGCGTGAACAGCGCCTCGGCCAGGTTGCGCCGGTGATAGGTCTGGCCGCTAGTCGGCCCGGTCTCCTCGTCGAGCGCGATCGCCTGGCGCAGCGCGTCGGCCGCGTCCTGTATCCGGCCCAACCGCCCGTTGACCGCCGCCAGCATGCCGGCCATGTTGGCCTGCAACCGTTTGTCCTTCGAGCGGCGCGCCGCGTCGAGCGCCTCGGTCAGGTGTTGCACTGCCTCGTCGGTCTGGCCCTGGTGCCAGCACAGGTCGCTGAGGTTGGCGCTGGCCGACGCCAATCCGCCCGCCCATCCGGCCTCGCGCGCATAGCCGACGGCCTCGCGCATGTGCTTGGTGGCAGACGGCAGCAGGCCTCGCCGGAAGTCCATATTGGAGAAGCTCATCGCCGCCACCGCGAGGCCGGTCGGGTCGCGCGGATCCGTTGCGGCGTCGCGTGCGGCCTGCGCCACGGCCGTCCATTCCGGGATGTGCCCGCCCGCCAGGAAGTAGCCACGCAGGTCGGTCGCCAGTTGCCACGCGATCGCCCGCGGCCCCAGCCTGGCCGCCGCCTGCGCGCACGCCACCAGGTTGGCCCGCTCACTGTCCAACCACGACAGTGCGGAGGCGGCGTCGTCGAATCGATGCGTGGGCTCACCCGCGCCGAGCCGCACCATGTAGGGGTGCAGGATGCGTGAGGCTGCGGCTGTGCGATCGGCATACCACGCCAGGAGGCTTTCGCGCACCGTCTGCTCCTCTGCGGCCGGTGCGAGGCGGGCGCCATATTCCCGCAACAGATCATGCATCACATAGCGGCGAGGGGTCGGCTGCTCCAGCAGGTGCACCGCCAGCAACCGGTCCAGATGGGAGGGTGCGTCACCGGCGAGCTCGGCCGCAGCCGCCTCGCCGAACTCGCGCCCGGGGTGCAACGCCAACATCCGGAACAGCCGCTGCGCCGGTGCTTCCAGCGACCGGTACGACAGATCGAAGGCGGCCCGGACCGAGGTCTCATCGTCGTCGTCGGCCAGCACGTCGAGCCGCCCGCTGCGGCGCAGCTCGGCCAGCAGGTCGCCGATGCGCCAGGCCGGGCGGCCCGCGAGGTAGCCGGCCGCGAGGCTGAGCGCGAGCGGCAGATGGCCGCACGCGCCGGCGAGCTCGGCCGCGGCCTCGCTCTCGCCGGCCGTCCGGGCGGCGCCCAGCAGCTTGCCGAGCACCTGCGCGGCTTCGCCGCTGTCAAACACGCCCAGCGGGATGGCGGTCGCGCCGTGCCGCCCGACCAGGCTGGTGAGCCGGTGCCGGCTGGTCACGAGCACGACCGCGGCGTCGCCGCCGGGCAGCAGCGGCCCGATCTGCGCGGTGTTGCGCGCGTCGTCGAGCAGCAGCAGGACGCGCTTGCCCGCCACGCGCCCGCGGAACACGGCCGCCGCCTCGTCCACATCGGACGGCACCTCCGGCGGCGGCACGCCCAGCGAGCGCAGCAGCCGTTGCAGCACCTCGAGCGGGGACAGCGCCGTGCGCTCGGCGTATCCGGCGAGGTTGATGAACAGCACCCCGTCGGGGAAGGCGCCCGCGTTGCGGCCCGCCCAGTGCACGGCGAGCGAAGTCTTGCCGACCCCCGCGCCACCCGTGATCGCGATGATGCCGCGGGCCTTGTCCATTGTGGACAATTCGGCGGTGCGGCCGGAGAAGTGGGGCATGCCGGCCGGGAGCTGATTGACGGCCACCGCGGACAGACCCGGGTCGTCGCGCAGGATCCGCTCGTGCAGCGTGCGCAGCTCCTGCGGCATGTCCAGCCCCTGCTCGGCGACGAGCAGGCTCGCGCCCTCGCGGTAGGCGGCCAGCGCCTCGGGCTGCCGGCCGCCCCGATACAGCGCGAGCATCAGCTGGCCGCGCAGGCGGTGCCGCAACCGGTGCTCGGCGACCAGGCCCTGCAGCAGGGGCAGCACGGCCGCGTGCTCGCCGGCGTCCAGCCGCGCCTGCACGAACCGCTCGTAGGTCTCGGTGCGCAGCTCGTCGAGGCGTTTGGCCTCGGCGGCGACCGCGTCAAGGGTGGCATCGTGAAACGCCGGCCCCCGCCACAGGTCGAGCGCCGCACCCAGGGATCCGGCCTCCCGCGCGGCCGCCAGCCGTTCGAACACCTCGGCGTCGACCGGCGCGGCGAGCTCGTATCCCGTGTGCCGGGTCGCGATGCCGTCCTCGGACAGGACCCGGCGCAGCGCGGCCACCAGCCACTGCACCCGGTTGCGCGGCGAGCTCAGCTTGGCGCCCGGCCACAGCGCCTCGATGATCTCCTCGGTGGTGACGAGCCGGCGTGGCCGCGAGGCCAGCAGCGCCAACAGGTTTCGCTGCAGGCGCGGCAGCGTGGCACCGTCGACCGTCACCGGCCCGAGGACGCCGATCCGCCACGCTGGAGTGGGCACCAACCGAGCCTAGATGACCCTAAGTGACCACCCCAACGCCTCATGGCCGCCGCGGCCGGTCCGGGCACAACCACCGGAAGATGGGGTTGCACTCGCCCGGATCCGGGCCCATCTGCTTGCCATCGCCACGGTTTTCGTCGCCCATGCGGCCGTAGTTGTGCCCGGGCGCCAGCCGCTCGTTTTTGAAGCCCTTCTCCTTGTGGACCTGGTTCATGAAGTACGTCCAGATCTCCTTCGGGTAGCTGGACGACATGTCTTGGCCCTTGACGAGGTCGCCCGTGCCCGGCATCTTGATCGGCGTCTTGTTCTCGTCCTTGCTGCCCAGCCAGATGGTGGTCGAAAGCTGCGCCGTGAAGCCGGTGAACCAAACGTGCGCGTTCATGCCCTTATACGCCGGTGTCTTCCCGTCCTCCTTCATGAGGCCGTTTTCCCACGTCCCGGTCTTGCCCGCAGACTCGCGGCCGCCGCTGAGCGCGTATTTGCCGGTGGGGATCTTCTTGAGCAGGTGGATCAGCTCATTGGCCACCTCGCGGCGGATGGTCTGCTTGCCGGCGGGCAGCGGGTCCAGCGCGATCGGCTCCGGTGCGCCGGTCTTCTTGTTTTTGCGCTCCACCCGCAGGATGAAAGACGGTTTGTTGTACACGCCGCTGTTGGCGATCGTGGCGGTGCCGACCGCGTGGTCGAACACGGTGATGGGGAACTTGCCGATGCCCACGTAAGGATCGAACGGCCCGCCCTTGCTGATGTCGTATGGCTTGCCGTCCATGCCCCACATCCGCTGGACGCCGGCGGCGTTGGCCATCGCCACGACCTTCTGATGCCCGATCCCGAGCTTCGGCGCGCTGGAGATCTTGTAGAACGGCACGTTGTAGGACGCGACGGTCATCTCCTCGAGCGTGCAGCTCGTGCCGCAGGTGTCGGGGATGTCGCGGGTGGCGTTGCCCAGATCGATCGGATCGCCCTGGGACTTCTTCAGGTCGCTCGGATCCCAGCGCGATCTGACGGAGATGCCGTCGTTGATGGCCGCCGCCAGGGTGTAGATCTTGAACGACGAGGCGGCCGGGTGTGGCTGGTCGGCGTAATCGATGCC
>JBIOYB010000178.1:0-7121 GCA_044869915.1 Allorhizocola sp. | reverse complement strand
GGGTGCCCGGAGCGCGGGTGCCGTGGCGGTGGGGATGTGGGGGCGGCGCCCGGTGGCGGGGTGGCGAGGGGTGCTGTGGGGGTGGGCCGATGGGGGTTAGTCGGTTTTGCGGGGGAGGGTGCGGCCGAGGGCGATGATGGCGGTGATGGCCCCGACGAAGAAGAGGACGAGGCCTGTGTTGATGCGGCCGAGCTCGAGGCTTTGGTGGATCTGGCGGTCGCCGGCGGGGTCCGAGGCGGCCAGGGTGAGCAGCTTGGCCGTGCCGAGGCGGGTCAC
Organism: Allorhizocola sp.; assembly: GCA_044869915.1. Lineage (GTDB taxonomy): Bacteria > Actinomycetota > Actinomycetes > Mycobacteriales > Micromonosporaceae > Allorhizocola. The sequence goes on along the minus strand of JBIOYB010000178.1, from coordinate 6,845 downwards.
GATGTCGCCGACGATCCACAGTAGGCCCGGCATGCCGCCGGCTAGGAGGTAGGCAGGCCAGCGCACGCCTGAGCGGCGGATCGTGAAGAAGGCGACCAGCCCGCATACGAGACCCACGGTCAAGGCTTGGGCGCCCGCGAGCAGGCCGTTGGCGGACTCGCGGCCCGTCAGGGTGCCGTCATCGCCGAACAAGCGCAGCAGCCAGTTGGAGTTGAACGCCACCACGAAGAACAGCACCAACGCGGTCAGCGTGGCGACGATCCCGCCGCGGACAATGGGCTGCGGCCGGACGGAGGCGAGAGCCCCACCGAGCGCGCCGGCGACACCCAGCACGAGGGCCATGACACCCGCGGCCTCGGCCGGAATGCCACGGATCAGGAGCACGGAGGCGCTCGCCATGGCCCCGGTGACCGAACCGGCCGCCACCGTGGCGGCTGTCCGCTGGCCTCCCCCGGAAAAAGAAAATCGTCCCACGACCCACAGGCCGACCGCGGCGCCTGCCGCGATGCCGGCGATGGTCAGCAGCGGCAGGGCGCTGGATGCGCTGCTCAGGGCCAGGTCGCCGCCGCCGAGAGCGAGTTGGCGGCGCAGCACGGTGAGTACCCCGATCAGCAGGGCGATGCCGGCGAACGCGAGCCAGCCGCCACCTGCCTCGCGGGCGGGGGTGGGAGGCGAGGGCTGCAGCGTCGCTGACTTGGTCATCGCGGTCCTCCAGAACCGGGGTATAACGAGGGGTTTCCTGCCGCACAATACCGCCCGTGCGACGATGTCTCAGAGAGTGGGAGAACCCCCGAAGGGAGCTTGTGATGGATGCCGTGACCACGGTGCCCGATCCCCGCAACGAGCCCGTGCACAGCTACGCGCCGGGCACCGCCGAGCGCCTGAGCCTCGAGAAGCGCCTGCGTGAGCTGGCCTCCGACCGGCTCGACCTCACGATGACCATCGACGGGCAGCAGCGCATGGGCGGCGGCGAAGCGATCGGAATCGTTCAGCCGCACCGGCGCGCGCATGTGCTCGGAGTCACCCACAATGCGACCAACGCCGATGCGGATGCGGCGGTGACGGCCGCGAAGAAGGCCGCTCCGCTTTGGCGTGAAATGTCTTTCGAGGACCGCGCGGCGATCTTCCTCCGGGCGGCCGAGCTGCTTGCGGGCCCGTGGCGGGACACCCTCAACGGCGCCACCATGCTGGGACAATCCAAGACCATCCAGCAGGCCGAGATCGACTCGGCGTGCGAGCTCATCGACTTCCTCCGCTTCAACGTGCACTTCGCGCGCAAGCTGCTCGCCGAGCAACCGCTCTCGTCTCCGGGGGTGTGGAACCGGTTCGACCACCGCCCGCTGGAAGGCTTCGTCTACGCGATCACCCCGTTCAACTTCTCGGCCATCGCCGGCAACCTGCCCTCGGCCCCCGCGCTCATGGGCAACACGGTCGTGTGGAAGCCGGCGCACACGCAGCAGTTCGCCGCGCACTTCACGATGCGCCTGTTCGAGGCGGCCGGGCTGCCGCCCGGTGTGATCAACATGGTGACGGGCAACGGGCTGGCCGTGTCGGAGGTCGCGCTCGCCGATCCCGATCTCGCGGGCATCCACTTCACCGGATCGACGCGGGTCTTTCAGCACCTCTGGAAGACGGTGGGAAACAACCTTGAGCGGTATCGATCCTATCCGCGGCTTGTGGGGGAGACCGGCGGCAAGGATTTCGTCATCGCCCACCCGTCGGGGGACCCGGCGGCGCTTGTGGTCGCGCTCATCCGAGGAGCCTTCGAATATCAGGGCCAGAAGTGTTCGGCCGCGTCGCGCGCCTACATCCCACGTTCCCTCTGGGAGTCCGGCGTGAGAGACGACCTTGCCGCGCGCGCCGAATCACTGTCCTATGGGGACGTCACCGACTTCGCCAACTTCGGCGGCGCGGTCATCGACGACCGTGCGTTCGTCAAACACAAGCAAGCGCTTGACCTAATCAAGGCCTCGCCCGCCTGCACCGTGCTCGCCGGCGGCACGTGTGACGACACTGTCGGATATTTCGTGCGTCCGACCGTTGTCGTTTGTGAAGACCCCACTCATGAAATTTTCACGACGGAGTATTTCGGCCCGATCCTCGCCGTGCACGTATTCGACGACGCTCAGTTCGAAAGCGTCGTGCGGCAGGCCGAAAGCGTTGCGCCATACGCGCTCACGGGTGCCGTCTTTGCCCGCGACCGGGCGGCGATCGCCTGGCTGACCGACGAGCTGCGCTTCGCCGCGGGCAACTACTACATCAACGACAAGCCCACCGGTGCGGTCGTGGGCCAGCAGCCGTTTGGTGGCGCCCGCGCATCGGGTACCAACGACAAGGCCGGATCGTGGCACAACCTGATCCGCTGGGTCTCGCCGCGCACGATCAAAGAGACGTTCGTGCCGCCGACGGACCACACATACCCACATATGGGGGCCATATGACATACGATCCGAGATTCGGCGAGCACGGTGGGCAACTGACATACAACAGCTATCTGCGCGTGCCGGAGCTGTTGGCACAGCAGGTCCCCGAGACGGACCCGCCGGCGCACGACGAACTGCTGTTCATCACGATTCATCAATCATATGAACTGTGGTTCAAATTGCTGCTGCACGAGCTGTCGGATGCGCGCGACCGCATGCTTGCCGGCGAGACCTATCTCCCGCGCATCCGGCTCGAGCGGTGCCATTCCATCGAACGGGTGCTCGTACATCAGGTCGACGTCATCGATACCATGACACCGCAAGACTTCCTGATCTTCAGGAACAAGCTGGCGCCGGCGTCCGGCTTCCAGTCGGCGCAGTTCCGGGAGATCGAGTTCCTCTCAGGGCTGAAGGATCCCACCTATATGGACAGATTCAGAGGCCTTACGGACGTGGAGAAGAGCGCGTTGCGCCGCCGGCTCGACGAACCGTCCTTATGGGACGGCTATCTGGCTCTGCTTGACGCGCACGGATTTGATGCCTCCACTTCGGACGATCGCTTCGCCGCGCTGCTCACGATCGCACACGATCGGGAGAAATATGGCGCGCTGTGGGACCTCGCCGAGGCCCTTATCGCCCACGATCAGACTTGGTCACTGTGGCGGGCCCGGCACGTGCTGATGGCCGAGCGGCAGATTGGCACGAAGACCGGCACGGGTGGGTCGTCCGGGGGCGCATACCTGCGTTCACGTGTGGAAACGCGGTTCTACCCGGAGCTGTGGGAGCTGCGATCCCGACTTTAGGTCGGTTAGGATCCCAGTCAACTACGTTCAGTACGATGCAGGCATAAACCCGACAAAAAAGCAGCCAGGTTAGACAGTCGGTCGTGGACAGTCGGTCGCGAACTGTGCACTGTGGAATGTGCTGAAATCCTGGACAGATGCCATTTAAGGTGGCAGCGTAGACAACATGGCAGAGTCAGATATCAACGCAACTGCGGCGGCCGTGCTCGGTCTGCTGCACGAGGGCCCGATGACGGGCGGCCAGCTGATGGCTGTCGCCGAGCGTCGTCTCGGCCCGTTCTGGTCCATGACGCGCTCGCAGGTTTACCGCGAGCTTCCGGTGCTGGCCGACCTCGGCTACGTCAAGGCGGGCAAGCCCGGACAGCGTTCCAGCCAGCCCTACACCATCACAGCCAAGGGCAAGGCGGCATTCAGCAACTGGATGAAGGGCGAGCCGGGCCGCGAGCTCGTACGCAACCCTTACGCGTTGCGCGTGGCTTTCGGCGGCGCAAGCCAGCGCAAGGAGGCGGAGGCCTACCACAACGAGGCTCTTGCGGAGGCGCGCGAGCTACAGAAGGAAGCCAAGCGGGACGGCGACAAGATGATGGCCTCCAGCCTGGAGTTCGCGAGCAACTACCACAAGGCCGCGTTGACATGGCTGAGGGCGTCCAAGTGAGCGTGGGGCAGGACCGTCGCTAAGTCAGCGTGGCAGGAGACGCTGGAGCAATATCGGCAATCCGTGGCAAGGCATGGCTGAAGGCTCGCTCGCGCAACGCGCCGTGTGACCGGGGGGTGGCACCAAGCGCGTCCAACGCGAACAGACCTGCACCCAGGACAGGGGGCTGGGTGAGCACGCATACTTCGGCTGCGGGGGAGTGGGCGAGGATACCCTCCGTGACAGGCTCGTGCAGCAACGGATGTTGCGCACGGAGCACACCGCCGCCGAGCACGACGACATAGCGAGAGTCCCGCAGTCCCAGCCGATTGGCGGCGACGGTGGCGAGCGCGACGATCTCTTTGGCCTGACGGTCAACGACTCGCCGCGCGACCGGATCACCCGCCGCCGCCACGGCAAACAAAAGAGCGCTCAAATCGTCGAGGATGTCCTTTGGGATCGTTCCTAAATGGACTCCAGCGACCACCTCGGCGATCGTCCGCACACCGCAATGCCCGGCGACAGCACCGGTGAGGGCCGTCGCCGGGCCGCGGCCGTCTTCGTCGCGGGCCGCGTGCCACAGCGCGAGCGAGGCCAGGTGCTGGCCGCCGCCCCAGTCGCCGGAGAGCATGCCGAGCGCGGGGAAGCGGGCCGAGCGCCCGTCGGCGGCGCGGCCGACGCAGTTGATGCCCGCGCCACACACGACTGCCACCGCGTCGGGCTCGTCGGTGCCCGCGCGCATCAGCGCGAAGGTGTCGTTGTCGACGTGGTACGCCTTGGCCCAGCCGGTCGAGCGCACGGCCCGGCCGACTATCTCGACCTCCTCGGGCAGGTCGACGCCCGCGAGGTAGAGGTCGGCCCGCTCCAGCGGCTGGCCGTCCAGCCCGGCGGTGTCGCGGGCCCGGTCGAGCAGTTCGGTGAGCAGGTGAAGCGCCGGCTCGACGCCGAGCGTCTGCGGCGACGACCCGGGGCCGCGGACAAACGCGAGCACGTTGCCGTCGATGTCGCCGAGCAGCACATCGGTCTTCGAGTTACCGCCGTCGATGGCGGCCCAGTACGTCATGACGCCCACCCGAGATAGGCGGCGTTCGCGGCCAGCAGCCGGTCGGTCAGCCCCTCCGCCAGGTCGTGCTGGCCGACGAGCGGGTGGGCGAGCAGCGCCCGGTAGACCCGGTCGCGCCCGCCGTGCAGCGCGGCCTCGATCGCCAGTTCCTCGTACGCCGCAACGGCCGCGATCAATCCCGACTGCATGGGGCCGACGCGTCCGGTGGGGATGGCGGCGGCCCCGTCGGCGCCCACCGTCGCATTGACCTCGATCACCGCCTCGTCCGGCAGGAACGGGAAGTGCCCATTGTTGCGCAGGTTGACCGCGTGGATGGCGTCATCGTCGTCGAGCAGCGACGAGATGAGCCCGACCGCGGCCTCCGAGTAGAACGCGCCCCCGCGCTTGCCCAACAGCTCGGGCTTTTCCCTCAGCTCCGGGTCCTTATACATGCCAAGCAGTTCGGCCTCGATCATCGCCACCTGCTCGCCACGTGTCGGCTCGGTCCGTTGGCGGGCAACAACCGTGTCGTGTTCATAAAAATATCTCAGATAGTACGAGGGGACGCTGCCCAGTGTCTCCAATAACGACAGTGGCAGGTCCACCTGCGCGGCAGCTTCTGCGAGCAGCGACGGCAGGCGGTCGACACCGTCCACATAGACCGCGCGCTCCCACGTGAGGTGGTTGAGTCCAATGTGGTCCAAGAGCACCTCGGCGGGCGACACGCCCAGCAGCGAGGCGAACCGCCGCTGGAAGCCGATGGCCACATTGCACAGTCCGATCGCGCGGTGCCCGGCGTCGAGCAGCGCCCGCGTGACGATGCCGACCGGGTTGGTGAAGTCGACGATCCACGCCCCCGGTGGGCACCGGCGCGCCACATCGAGCACGATGGGCACCGTGCGCAGGGCCTTGGCGAGGCCGCCCGCGCCCGTGGTCTCCTGGCCGACGCAGCCGCACTCCAATGGGAAGGTCTCGTCGCTGATCCGGGCGCCCTGCCCGCCGACGCGCAGCTGGATCACCACGATGTCGGCGCCCTCGAGCCCCTCGTCGAGGTCGTCGGTCCAGCTGACCGCCGGCAGCATGCGCTTGGCGAACGGGCCGACCACCGACAGCCGCTCGTGCGAGGGATCGATGAGCACGACCTCGTCCAGGCCCTTGAACCTGCCGAAGCCGTCTATCAGCTCGGGCGTGTAGGTGGATCCTCCACCCACGACAGAGATCTTCATGTTGTTCAGCCCTTAACTCCGGTGAGGGTGACGCCCTGGACGAATGCCTTCTGGGCGAAGAAGAACAGGACGATGACCGGCGCCATCGTGATCATCGTGGCCGCGCTGACCAGCTCCCACTCGACGTGATGCGAGTATTTAAAGGCGGCGATGCCCAGGGAGACCGTCCAGTTGTCGCGATTCTCGCTCGTGTACAACAGGGGGCCGTAATAGTCGTTCCACGCGTAGAAGAATTGGAACATGGCCGCGGCCGCGATCCCAGGGCGGGCCATGGGGATGACGATCTTCCACAGGGTCCTCCACTCGCCCGCGCCGTCCACGCGCGCCGCGTCGAGGTACTCATCGGGGATGGTCACCAGGAATTGCCGCAGCAGAAATATGGAGAAGGCATCCCCCAAGAGCATCGGCAGGATCAGCGGCCACAGCGAGCCGGTGAGCCCGCTGTTGGCCCAGAACAGATATAGCGGGACGGTGCTCACCTGCGGCGGCAGCATCATCATGCAGATGATGAGAATCATCGTGGTGTTGCGGCCACGCCAGCGCAGCTTGGCAAGACCATATGCCGCGGGCACGCTGGCGAGCACCATGAATCCCGTGGCCAGAGTCGCATATAAAAACGTGTTCATGAGGTACCGGTACAGCGGCGCCTTGTCGAACACCGCCAGATAGTTGCCGGGATGCCACGACCGCGGCCAGATCTCGGAGGTCAGAGTCTGG
>JBIOYB010000177.1:0-35290 GCA_044869915.1 Allorhizocola sp. | reverse complement strand
CCCGCCCGCGATCCGCCTGGCGGTGAAGGTGCCACCGATCCGGCACCGGATCGCCGAGCGATTGTCGGGCATCGCGATCCACTATGCCGGTGGCTCGCATCCGTTGGTGGGCAAACGCATGCCGGGTGGCGTCGACCCGGCCGGCCGCTTCACCCTAATGGCGCCGTCCACAGTGGACTTGGACGGGCTGGCGGATCGCGTGGCCGTCACCACCGCGAGCGGGCCCTATGTGCTCGTGCGCCCGGACGGATACGTCGCATGGGCCGGCGATGATGCCGGCGCCGTCAAGCAGGCCGTCGCGGACTGGTGCGATGGCGCCCGTTAACCAGGCCCGGCGCGACCGGCTCGCCGACGCGGCCATCGAGGTGCTCGCCCGGCTCGGCGCGCGCGGCCTGACCCACCGGGCGGTCGACGCCGAGGCCGGCGAGCCGCCCGGCACCACCTCGCGCTACTTCCGCACCCGCGATGCGCTGATGTCCGGTGTGGCGCAACGGATCCGGCATCTGCATTTCGCCGATCTGCAGAGCGAGGCCGAGTTGACCGACATCATGCACAATGCGCTGTCGGTCAACCGCTCGCGGCACCTGGCCATGATGGAGCTGTTCCTGGAGGCCACCCGCCGGCCCGAGCTGCGCGACGAGCTGACCGGCATCCGGCGCTCGCAGATCGCCCTGATCCGCGAGCGCTTCCCGCGGATGAGCCAGCGCGAGGTCGAAGACATGGTCGCCACCATCACCGGCCGCGTCTTCATCGGCCTCACCACTCCGGAGGCCATGGAAGCCAGTTTCGCACAGGAAAACGTCAATTATTGACGCTCAGAGCCTATTTAATGGTACCCTTTGCGCAGTTCGCTATACTGATCTTGATCTGGAGACGCGATGCTGCTCCGCTTCCGTGCCACAAACTTCGCCTCACTTCGGGACGAACAGGAACTGAGCCTCATCGCCCTTGACGAGCACCCAGACCTGGCAACCAGTAAGGTCCCTCGGTCAGACGAACGCACCGTGCCGGTGGTCGGCATCTTCGGTCCCAACGCCTCCGGCAAGTCCAACATGATAAAGGCGCTCCTATTCGCGCGGACCGTCATCATCGAGTCACACCAACAATGGCTGCCGGAAGCACCTGTTCCACGCTGGCCGTTTCGGCTCGACGAGGGCAGCCGAAACGCGCCGAGCAGGTTCATCTTTGACTTTGTACATGATGCTGTCCGATACGAATACGGCTTCAGCCTCAATGACACTTCCATCGAGGAGGAGTGGCTCTACTCCTGGCCGAAAGGCAAGCGGACGCTTTTTGAGCGCACCGGGATGGACGTCGGCTTTGGATCCAGCCTGACCGGCCACAAGGCCGTGATCGCCGATGTAGTCCGGGAAAACAGCCTCTTCCTCTCCGCAGCGGCCGCAAATAACCATCCCCAGCTCCGTGGTGTCGGCGCGTGGTTCAGCCGCTGGAGAAGGATGACATCGCGTGGGCACCCGATCGATCCCATGTCTCCCCTGGACGAAAAGACCATCGGACTACTCCGTTATGCAGACATAGGCATCATCGGCTCGGTGATGGTCGAACGTTCTCAAGAGGAACTCGACCTGAGCCGCGGTCGCGTTCGGCGCACACGCGTGCGTCCACGCGTCGACAAATCGGATGAGGAGTTTGCATCACGGTCGGTGCCGAGCGTCGAACTGATCCACCAGGCGACGACTGAGAGTGGCGGCGAATCCTTGCCGTGGCATTGGGAATCGTCCGGGACGCAAACCTGGCTCCGCATCAGCGAACGGGCGATCCACTGTCTCGCGACCGGTGCCCTTCTGATCGTGGATGACCTCGGAAGCGATCTGCACCCGTTGCTTACCGCCCAGCTCATCGGCCTCTTCCAGGACCGGGTCACCAATCCGTCTGGAGCTCAGCTGATCTTCACCGGACACGACGTCAGCATCCTCGGCAAGCACGTCGAACACCGACTTCGCCGTGATCAGGTCTGGCTCGCGGCCAAGGATTCGGGTGGTGCCACCGCGATCTATCCTCTGACCGAATACGGCCGGATCCGGGACGGGCTAGACGATGTGGAGGGTCGGTATCTCCAAGGTCGGTATGGAGCTGTGCCGTTCTTCGACCGCTCGCTTCTGCCCGGTCTCTATGAGAATTCTGAGCGCACATGAAGCGGACGAGCAAGGGCCTCGCGCGGAGGGCTGGAAGCGCGGTCGAGGCCGAAACCATCGCCGTGGTGTGTGAAGGTAGCAAGACAGAAGAGATGTACTTCGACGGTGTCCGTCGGACGTTCAGGCTCTCCACCGCTCGGATTCACGTAAGAGGCGTCGGGAAGGATCCGGTCCACGTCGTTGAAGCAGCGATGAAACTCCTCCCTGACCACGACCATGTGTGGGCCGTTTTCGATGTGGAGGCCCCCGAGCCGCACGCCCGTCTCAACGAGGCCATCCGGCTCGCGCATAAACACCAGGTCAGCTCGGCGATATCTAATCCATGCTTTGAAATCTGGCTGCTGCTGCATTTCCAGGATCAGACCAGCTACCTCGACAACGCTGCCGTCCGCCATGAGCTGAAGAAGTGCGCATGCAAATACAGCGACAAGGGCTTCGACTTCGATACCACCTGGCTACATCACAAGAAGGCCATCGAACGTGCGATGAAACTGAATGCGCGACAAGAGATCGATCATCCAGAGATCCCGGATCGCAACCCGTGGACAAACGTCCACAAGCTAGTTGATCAGCTACTCGGACTGACGACACCCGAAGCGATCGGACGGTGACGGCGGGAATTCGCCATGTACAGCAGGGCCCCGGACGGTGTAGATGTATAGGCAAGTTTCCTTCCTATTCGTCAGGGGGCAGTGATGAAACGCAGCCTGTTGTCCCTGGCCATCGTGTTGGCGATGCTCTTCGTGCCGGGCAGAACCGCGACGCTGGCTTCCCAGGCGGCGGCGGCCGATTTATCGGTCGCGGCCGAGGTCTACCAGGCGGAGAGCGCCACTATTTCGCAAGGCGTGGTGGAGTCCAACCACGCGGGCTTCACCGGCACCGGTTTTGTCAATTACGACAACGTGGTCGGCAGCTATGTGCAGTTCGCGGTGACCGCACCCACCGCGGGTTCATACACGCTCACGTTCCGCTACGCCAACGGGACGACCGTCGACCGGCCGCTGTCGGTGGGCGGGACGGCAGTGGGCTTCCCGCCGACCGGGGCCTGGACCACGTGGTCCACGCGGTCGGTGACGGTCGCGCTCAACGCCGGGGCCAACCAGGTCCGCGGCACCGCGACCACGGCCAACGGCGGGCCCAACCTCGACTCGCTCACGGTCGCGGCCATGGTCTTCCAGCACCCGGGGGTGCTGCTCAGCCGCGCACAACTGGACACCATCCGCACCCGCGTCAACGGTAACGTCCAGCCGCAGCGGGCGGCCTATGACGCCATGGCGGCAAGCTCTTTCGCTTCGCTGTCCTACACGGCGGCGCCGCGCGCGGTGGTCGAATGTGGACCGTCGTCCAACCCCAACCTCGGCTGCTCCGACGAGCGTGAGGACGCGATCGCCGCCTACACGCACGCATTGCGTTGGTATGTCACGGGCGACACCCGCTATGCCAACAAGGCGATCCAAATCATGGACGCGTGGTCGGGCACCATCACCGACCACACCAACCACAATGCGCCGCTGCAGACCGGCTGGGCCGGGGCATCCTGGGCCCGCGCGGCCGAAATCATCCGGCACACCTACACCGGATGGCCCGCCGATCGGGTGGGGCGCTTCGCGACCATGCTGCGCAACGTGTACCTTCCGGAAATCATCAACGGCAGCCCGAACACCAACGGTAACTGGGAAGCCATCATGATGGACGCGGTCGTCGGGATCGGCGTATTCCTTGACGACAGAACGGTTTTTGACCGCGGCATCGCCATCTCGCGCGGGCGTGCGGCGGCATATGTCTATCTGGCAAGCGATGGCGCCTATCCGCGCACGCCGCCGGGCAGCCGCTACGATACGCCGGCCGAGCTGATCGACTACTGGCAGGGCCAAACAACGTTCCGGGACGGGCTGGCGCAGGAGACGTGCCGCGACTTCGGTCACACCGGCTGGGGCCTGGCGGCGTCGATCCACGTCGCCGAAACCGCGCGGCACCAAGGCCTCGACGTGTACGGCGAGATTCAAGCGCGCATGACGAAGGCGCTGGAGTTTCACGCCAACTACGACCTCGGCGCGAGCGTGCCGTCATGGCTGTGCGGCGGCACCATCGACACCGGCATCGGGCCGATCGCCGAGGTGGGCTACAACCATTATGCCAACCGGATGGGCGTCTCGCTGCCGAAGACCAAGCAGCTCATCGAGACCCGGCTGCGCCCGACCGGCGTGAGCCACTTCCTCGCCTGGGAGACCCTCACACACGCCAACAACCCCTGACGCGGCTCCGCTACGTCGGAAAGGTGATAGCGACTGGCAGGCGGCTTCGGCACCGTTTACCGTCGTAGGTCGCGCCGGATTGCTCGGTTCCCCCGTTGCCGATGCGATCCGGCGCTTAACCTTGCTCGCGCGAGCGGGCGCGATAGGCGGCGACCGTCGTGCGGCTGGCGCACGTGTTGGAGCAAAACCGGCGGGTGCGGTTGCGCGACTGGTCCACGAAGTAGTGCCCGCATCCGCTTGCGGCGCAACGGCCGATGGTCAGCCCGGGGTCGCCGGTGGCCACGTGTGCCAGGGTCGCGGCCACGGTCCGGCCGATCCAGCCGACCGGCTCCGCGCCGTCCTGCGCGAAATGGATGTGCGGAATCCCCGCGCCGTCGTGTGTGGATAGATGCATTTTTGGGGGGTACCTATCCAGCAGCTCATCGACGGCCAAGGGCGCCTGCCCGTCGACGATTTGGCCGAGCGCACGGCCGATGAGCTCCAGCAGCGGGGCCAGCGCCGCAGGCTCTGGCCGCGCGATGTGGTGCTGCGCAAGCATTTCGCGCCCGTCGTCGGACAGCCCTTCGGTCCCGCCCGTGTTGACCAGCTCCACGGCGAACCGGGTCACGTTCCCCAAGTAGTCCACGTAATCCACTTGACCACCTACATGCGCCTGCCTAATGTAGGCTCCATGATAACGAACGACGCCTACCCGGTGGTCGGCACCCTGCATCGCGCGGGCCAGTGGGCGGCAGCCCTCGACCTGCTCGGCGACGCCGACCCGGCGCTGCGCGCCCAGATCCTGGTCGACTGGCACTTCTGGAGCGACGGCGACCACGACGAGGCCGAGGCCGCCATCGCCCGGCTCGACCCCGGTTCGATCCGCGCGCGCTATCTGGCCGCGAGCCTCGCCTACGCCCGCGTGCTGTTCCAGCGCGGCGCACGCCCCGGCGACCCATCGCTGATCGAGTCGGGCTATCGGGCGGCCCTCGACGATCCGGCGTTGGCCGGCTGGGCGACGTTCAAACTGGGCATCTACGCCGACAACGTGGCGCACGATCCCGTCACCGGCAGGGCACGCCTCGAGGAGGCGCTCAAACTGTGCGACGGCGACCCGCTGCTGGAGTCCTATGTGGTGCGCCACATCGCCGGGCACCTGCTCGACGCGGGCGAGCGCGACGAGGCCCTCGTGCTGATGCGCCGTTCGCTCACGCTGCGCGCCGCGCTCGGCGCCCGCCCGCAGGTCGGCGCGGCCCAGTCCACGCTGGCCGGTGAGCTGCCCGAGGGACCCGAGCGTGACATGCTGCTCGAGGCCGCCGCGCTCGTGGGCACCGAGCTCAACATCCCGTTCCTCAAGCCGTGACGTCGACTCCATAGCGCTGCGCCAGATCGGCGACGGAAATCGCCTGTCCCGTCAACGACATCGCTCCCGCCTCGTCGGCCGCCTTGGCGACGCCGTAGGCCCGCCACCACGGTGGGCGATATGAGACAGTGTCCGGGATGGACACCGCTGAATTTTGGGATCTGATCGAGGAGTCGGCGCGCCGCCATCAAGGACGCGATGACCGGACCGAGTGGCTGGTCGGCGAGTTGAGCCGGGGCACGGTCGCGGACATCCTCGACTTCCAGACCGAGGTCGACCGGCTTTCCAGCGTCGCGATGACGTGGCTGCTCTGGGGGGCGGCATACCGCATCCTCGGGTTCTGCTCCGACGACAGCTTCACCGACTTCCGCAGATGGCTGATCGGCCTGGGCCGCGAGGCCTTCGCAGACGTCTTGGCGTCCGCCGACGCGCTCGCCGACCTGCCCCAGGCGCGGCGGCTGGCCGGACGCGCCCGCGGTGATTGGACCAGCGACGAGTGGCCCGGCTGGGAAAAGCTCGGATACGCCGCCTCATACGCCTACGAGCGGCTCGGTTTCGACGACGCCGACGACTTCTACGACCTCATGCAAGAGCGCCCGAAGCCCGGCGAGCGCCGGCGTCTGGCCGACGAACGCTGGGACCTCGACGACCCCACCGAGGCGGCGCAGCGGCTTCCCCGGCTCACCGGGCTGTTTGCCCGGGATCAGAAGTAGGTCTCGACCACGTCCACCACGCGGTAGTCGTCGTCGACCACCGGGACGGCGCGCCACTTGTCAAACGCCGTGCACGGGTGGGAGATGCCGAAGCTGACGAGCTCACCCGGCGCCGCCGACAGGCCGCGCAGGTGAGCGTGCTGGTCGCTGAGCTTCTCCACGAACGCCGCACCGCCGGCCTCGCGTGAGGCGCCGTCGAGACCGCGCACACGCAGCGGCACGGGCAGGCCCGAATCGTGCGGCACGTCACGCCGGCCCGCGCCGGCTATCACGACACCGGGCTCCGGCGCGGACAGCACCTGCGCCCAAACCTCAAGGGCGGCAACGAGTGTGCCCTCACCTCGTACACGATGAAAAGGGCTTGAATCGGCGTATAGGCCGTGGTCATGGGTGAGGTAGCAGCCGCTGCGCAGGACCAGCCGCTCGCCGATGCCCGACAGCTGCTCGATCACGAGGTCGAAGAAGGCGCTGCCGCCCGCGCTGACGATCGGCCCGCCGACGGCCCGGCCCGCCGCGGCCATCGTGCCGAGGAAGCCCGCGACGGCGTCCACATCGGGCAGCTGGCCCTCAAACCCCGACACGCCAACGACTTCGACGCCGGGCAGGGCCGAGGCGGCCCGCGCGACCGCGACCGCCTCCTCGACCGTGCGGCAGCCGGTGCGCCCGCCGGGGTAGCCGATCTCGACGAAGACCCGCGCCGGGACACCGGCCGCCTTCAGCGCGGCGACGCCCGCGTCGGAGTCCACATAGGAGTAGAACTCCCAGTCCTCGCTGAAGGCCCAGCGCAGCACGCGCACGTCGAGCAGCTCGTTGGCGAGCAAGACCCTTGGCACACCGAGCTTGCGCATGACGAGCGCCTGGTGCGGCGTCGCGACCGTGATCGCCCACGCGCCCGCGTCGAGCTGCGCCCGGATCAGCGTGGGCGCCATCGTCGTCTTGCCATGCGGCGCCAGCGAAACACCGTGCCGCGCACAGTATGCGGCCATCGTCGCCAGGTTGTGGTCGACCGCGGATCGCTTGAGCACCATCACCGGCCAGCTGAACGGGCCGTCGAAAAGGAGCCGGCCGGCGACATCGGAGTCGCCGTCCGGCAGCCAGAAACCCTTGGTGCGCCAATCGACCTTCAGCAATAGTCGGTCCCGCCCAGGAAGCTGGTCTTCAGATAGTTGGCATCGCCGGCGATCATGGCGATCACCTTGCCGTTGGCCGGATCGAGATCGAAGAGCATGCCCCGGCCGCTGTCGGTCGTCACCAGGTAGGCGGTGTGCGCACCCTGCTTGATCTCCTGGCCGATCGGCCCGTAGATCGACGACACGGCCGCCAGTGTCATGCCCACCCAGGCGCCCGAGGGGGTGGGGATGGTGGTGGAGCGGTTGATGACAATGTATATCTTGCCGTCCGGGCGGAACGACATGCGAATATCCTTCCACGTCCCCTTCCCGCGCGCCGTCGTGTTGGCGGCACACGTCTCGCCGCCCGTCTTGACCTCGTCAAGCTCGGGCTTGAGCGCGTCGAGCGTGGCGCCGATCAGGTAGGGGCCGGCGCCCTCGACGGTGAAGTGGATGAAGGCCGCGCTCGCGCTCGGCGCGACGGAGGCCTGACCGCTCGGCTCGGCCGAACCGGTCGGAAGCGCCGTGGCCGTCGCGGGTGGGGAGACCACGGGATCCTTTTTGTTGCACGCCGCCGAGCCGACGATCAACGCGGCGGCGACCATGAGCAGACCAATGCGCTTCATGACCATAAGTGGAGCTTATCCGAGATCCGCCCGCAGTCCGGTGCCCGACAACAAGCGGTTTTCGCGGGCACCGCATCGGGTAATGCCGACCACATGTCGATCGGTCGATTCTTTGCTGTCCTATTTGGAGTGGAACCTGCTCGGATGCGTGCCCTCTCCCGTGAGTCGCAGGATTGGTATGCGCGTGAATGGCTTCGCCTGCAGGCGCGGTTCGCCGAGGCGCCGGGTGAGGTGCTGGGCGCCACCGACGAGCTGCTCAGCCGCCTGATCAGCGACCGGAAGGCCGGACACATGCGCGAGCTCGCCGCCTACCGCGTGGCGCATGACATCGCGCAGCGGCGCAGGGCCAAACCCGAGGAGCGCCAGACCGCCATGGCGCACTATCGCGCGCTGATCTCCGGCCTGCTGACCTAGGTTTGTCCGGCACACGGTGCGGGGACAACCTCCGCATGCCTCAAGCAGCATGGAGCAACAAGCGAGAGCGTCAATACGAGCACATCAAGGACAGCGCCATGCAGCGCGGCAAGTCCGAGGACACGGCCGAGGAGATCGCCGCGCGCACGGTCAACAAGGAGCGCGCCCGGTCCGGCGAGGCCCGGCAGTCCAGCCGCCTGTCCCGCGAGGACATGTCCTCCGGCGAGCGCGGCGGCAAGCGCTCGCACCGCGGCGAGGGCGGCCGCACACGCGACCAGCTCTACGAGGAGGCCAAGCGCAAGAACATCCGTGGCCGGTCCGCCATGACCAAGGCCGAACTCCAGCGCGCAGTCGACCGCTGAACCGCAATTCCTTGCTCCCGCTAAAGCGAGTCGCAGGCGGATCGCCCTTAAAGGTGGCGTCTTCCCTCCCGATCTTGACCACTCCGTGGATCAGAGATCGCTCAGTCCAGACACCACCGCCGATCCGCTCTAAACTTTGCGTGTGAATGAGGACTGGCCGGCACGGGTCAGACGTCTCGAGGAGGAGGTTGCCGGGCTGCGCCGCGCCATGCGCACGCGAGGCCTGATCGAGCAGGCCAAGGGCATGCTCGCCGAGCGTATGGGGTGCGATCCGGAGAGCGCCTTCGGCGTGCTCTCAGCTCAGTCGCAGCAGACCAACGTGCCGCTGGTCCAGATCGCCGCCGACCTCGTCGCCGCGATGCCCGCCGACGTGCCCCGCGCCCCGGCCGAGCTCGGGCTGACCGAGGCGAAGCAGGAGGCCGGCCCGCTTGAGCTGCACGCGGCCACGGAGCTCGACCGCAGGCGCAATCCCCCGGCCCTGTCGGCCACGGCCAACCGCAACCTGCGCATGGCCATCGCCGCGCTCGACGCCGCGGCCGATGTCGACGAGCTCGCCCGGGCCCTCGTGACCCCGGGGATGAAGGAGCAGTCCCAGCCCGCCGCGGCGGTATGGGTGACCGAGCCCGACGGCGCGCTGCGCCTGCTGGGCTGCCACGGCTGGCCCGCCCAGGCGACCAGTGAATGGCGCCGGCTGCCCTCGTCCATCCACACCGCGGTCGGGCATGCCGTGCGCAACGGCAAACCGGTCCTGGTCGACCGGGGGTCCAAACACGACTTCGTGCTCATCGGCCCGGCCGTCGATGTCCGGCTGGTGTTCCCGTTGGTCACGGGCGGGCGGGTGGTCGGCGCGTTCCAATTCGCGTGGACATCCACGCGCCGCACCGGCGAGGCGACCCGGCTCTACCTGTCGCACCTGGCCATGGCCGCCGCCCGCGCGCTGACCCGGCTGTGGCCAAACGTGAGCACCGAGGCGCCGGCCCAGCTCGACTGGGTGCGCTCGGTGATGGACGCCATGCAGGGCAGCGCGCACCTGCTGGCACCCGTGCGCGGGGCCGGCGGCGAGATCGTCGACTTCATCATCGAGGCCGCGAGCGGCGACGCCCCGGCGGCCGAGGTGGGCCGGCGCCTGCTCGACGTCTACCCCAACCTCGCGGGCAACGGTGTGTTCGCGGGCTACGTCCAGGCGCTCACCGGTGGCACCATCTGGCAGCGGCCCGACTCCACCGAGGAGACCATCGTCAACGGGCGCAAGCGCCGCATCGTGATGAGCCGCCGGGCCAGCCGGGTCGGCGGCGCCGTGCTCGCCACGTGGGAGCGGCTCGACGAGGCGCTCAGCCGCGACCGGCACCTGGCCCGGCTGGAGGCGCTGGGCGGCTACGGCTGGGCGGAGTGGGACCTCAACACCGGCGACGCCCGCTGGTCCCCGGGCATGTATAGGTTGCTGGGCAAGGAGCAGGGCCGCGACCCCCTGCCGTTCGACTCGCTGATCGATCTGATCGATCCCGTGGACCGCTCGCGCATGGAGCGCTTCTCGGCCGAGGCGCTGTCCGGCAGGGACACCGTCGTGGACGTGCGTGTCAAGGCGGGTGACGAGGCGCGGTGGCTGCGACTGTTCAGCGAGGCGTTGGAGCGCAAAGCGATTCACCTTCTGGTGCAGGACGTGTCCGACCGCTACGCGCGCGAGCAACACCTGCGCAGCATGCAGTCACGTGCGGCGGCCGGCCGGCTGCGCCTGGCCTCGCAGCAGGATCTGACCGCGCGGCTGGTGCAACTGCTCTACCCCAAGGAGACGGTGTCGCTGTCCACATCGGAGGCGGTGGTGCTCGGCCGGCACGTGCTGTCCGACAGCGAACAGCCCCTGCGCGCCGACTTCTGCGACGCGATCGAGCTGCCCGACGGCGGGCTGTTCATGATGGCGGGTGACATGTTCGGCGTCGGCATGCCGGCCGCGGCGACGGCCGCCCGGATCGTGCGGCCGGTGAGCGCGCTGGGCATCGCGGGCCTGCCGCTGCAACGCATCCTCGAGGTGCTCAACACCGACCTGCGCAGGGATGAGGATCCTTCACTGGCAAGCCTTCTGCTCGCCAAGTTTGATCCGTTGACGGGTGACCTCTCATACGCGTCGGCCGGCCACCTGCCGGCGATCTGGCTGCGCAGCGACCTGAGCATGCCCAAGCTGCTGGCCGAGGCGACCGGCCCCGCCCTGGGATTGGTCGAAAAACCCGAATATCAGCAGGCCAGCGTGGAGTTGATGGTCGGCGACGCGGTCGCGCTCTACACCGACGGGGTGATCGACCAGCGGGCCGTCAACCCGTTGATGTCACTGGCGGCCATGTTCGCCAGCGCCTACCGCAGCGGTGGTTCGCAGGCGCTGATCGAGCTCTCGATACCCCATAACGCTGACGAGGCATGCCTTTGCCTGCTGGAGGTGCGCGGTTTGAAACATCCACAGAGCGGGTAGTTGTCACCAGCGTGAGGAAAACACTAGATCAGCTCCCTGAGAGCGCAGAGGACCCCTCAAGTCCGCTCAAGATCGCCTTGGTGGCTCCGCCGTACTTCGACGTGCCACCCGCCGCGTACGGCGGCGTGGAGGCGGTCGTGGCGGACCTGGCCGACGGCCTGATCGACCTCGGGCACGAGGTGCGCATCATCGGCGCCGGCCGCAAAGGCACCAAGGCACAGATCGTGCGGGTATGGGAAAGGACCATACCGGAGCGCCTGGGTGATCCATTCGCCGAAGTCATGCATGCCATCCTGACCAGGCGTGCGATCGAGGACCTCGCGATGGCGGGCCGCGCCGACGTGGTGCACGACCACACCTTCAGCGGGCCGCTCAACGCATCCGACTACGCGGAGCTCGGCATGCCGACGCTCGTCACCGTGCACGGGCCGCCGCACCAAGAGGTGCGCGGCTACTACCGGGCACTGGGGACCGAGATCTCGCTGGTGTCGATCAGTCACCGCCAGCGGAGCCTCGCGCCGGAGCTGAACTGGGCCGCCACGATCCACAACGGGGTCCGGCCCGGATCGTGGCCCTTTTCCCGGAGCAAGGCCGGATATGCGCTTTGGCTCGGCCGGTATCACCCGGACAAGGCACCGCATCTGGCCCTGCAGGCGTGCCACGCGGCGGGGATCCCGCTGATCCTGGCCGGAAAGTGCGCCGAACCGGTGGAGAAGCGCTATTTCGCCGATGTCGTGGAGCCTTTGCTGGGTCCAGACGATAGGGTCATGGGGTTGGCGGACGCGATACTGAAGCGAGAGTTGCTCGCCAACGCGCGCTGCTTGCTGTTCCCGATCCAGTGGGAGGAACCCTTCGGCATGGTCATGATCGAGGCCATGGTGTGCGGCACACCGGTCGTCGCGCTGCGCCATGGCGCGGTGCCGGAGGTGGTCGTGCACGGGCAGACCGGGCTCATCTGCGAGCAGCCGGACGAGTTGCCCGACGCGCTGCACGGCGTCGCGGCGATCGACCCGCGCGAGTGCCGGGCGCACGTGGAGCGCAATTTCACGGCGCGCAAGATGGCCGCGGGTTACGCCCGCGCATACCGGACGGCAGTGGCCAAGACCAAGCGGGTCGCCAGGGCCGCCATCGCATGACCGCACCGACGCCCTTCAATGCCGGCGAGCCGGTGTCCCTCACCTCCGGCCGCGACGTGGTGACGATGGTGGAGGGGACCACCTTCTGCATCAGCACCGCCACCGGCGACATTGAGAGCGGGCGTCCACAAGGGCTGTTCTTCCGCGACACGAGATTCGTGTCCGGCTGGCAGCTCCGGATAGACGGGCAGCCGGCGCAGGCGCTATCGATCGTGGATGGCCAGGGCTATACCGCGCGATTCGTGCTCCGCCGGCCACCCGTCGCGGGCCAGGCCGACTCGACCGTGCTGTGCGTGCGCCGGCGCTTCATCGGCGACGGCATGAAAGAGGTTGTCACGCTGAGCAACGTGGGCCGCGAGGCCACGCTCGTGCGGGTCGACCTGGCCGTCGCGTCCGATTTCGCCGACCTGTTCGCGGTCAAGGAAGGCCGGGTCAGCCACGGCGAGGCGCAGAGCACCGCGACCGCGGTCGACCTCACGTTCACCCGGCGCGACGGGACCCGCGCGCTGCTCGTCTACGCCGACCGCGAGCCCCTGGCCCGGCCCGGCATGCTCAGCTGGGAGGCCATCATACCGGCCCGGCAGCAGTGGGAGGTCACCGTCAACGCGCAGCCCATCATCGAGGGGCGGCGCATCGAGCCACGATTTCGCGACGTGTCCGTGCCGGCCAGCCAGGGCAGGTCGGCGTGGTTCTCCCAAATCGCGTCGGTCAAGACCCACCACCAGTCGCTCGGGCTCGTGCTGCAGCAGAGCCTGCACGACCTCGACGCGCTGCGCATCGAAAACCCCGACGACCCGCACCGGGTGTTCCTGGCCGCGGGCGCGCCCTGGTTCATGACCCTGTTCGGCCGCGACAGCCTCCTGTCGGCGTGGATGACCCTGCCGCTGGACCCGCGCGTCGCCTTCGGCACGCTGCAGGTCCTCGCCGAGCTGCAGGGCCGGGATCTCAACCCGCACAACGAGGAAGCGCCCGGCCGGATCCTGCACGAGTCGCGGCTGGGGCCCGACAGCGTCACGGCCCTGGGCGGCATGCACTACTACGGCACGATCGACGCCACGCCGCTGTTCGTGGCGCTGCTCGGCGAGGCGTGGCGCTGGGGCGCCGACGAGGCCGACATCCGGGAGCTGCTGCCCGCGGCCGACAAGGCACTGTCGTGGATGGACAATTACGGCGACCGCGACGGCGACGGCTTCATGGAATACCAGCGCGCCACCGACCGCGGCCTGGCCAACCAGGGCTGGAAGGACAGCTGGGACGGCATCAACGACGCGTCCGGCCGGCTGCCCGACCCGCCGATCGCGCTCGCCGAGGTGCAGGGCTACGCCTATGCGGCGTGGCTGGCGCGCGCCGAGCTCGCCGACGCGTTCGGTGAGCCCGCCATCGCCGAGACCTGCCGGGGCCGCGCCGACAAGCTGCAGCGCCTGTTCGCGAGCGCCTTTTGGCTGCCTGACGAGGGATACTTCGCGATCGCACTCGACGGGCAGAAGCGCCCGGTCGACGCCATGACAACCAACGCCGGGCAGTGCCTGTGGAGCGGGATCGTCAGCGACGAGCACGCGGCGGTGTTGATAGAACGGCTGTCGCGCCCCGACATGGACACGGGTTTCGGGCTGCGCACGCTGTCGGACCGGATGAGCGCCTACAACCCGATGAGCTACCACAACGGTTCGGTGTGGCCGCACGACACGGCGCTGTGCATCGCGGGCCTCATGCGCTACGCGCACATCCCCGGCTCGGTCGAGCTAGCCCACCGGCTCGCCGAGGGCCTGCTGCGCGCCGGGCTGGCGTTTGGCGGGCGGCTTCCCGAGCTGTATTGCGGGTTTTCCTCCGAGACGTTCACGCCGCCGGTGCCCTATCCCACGTCTTGCTCGCCGCAGGCATGGGCCAGCGCCTCGCCCTTCATGATTGTGCGAGCCTTCCTCGGGCTCGAGCCGGATGTGCCGCAACGCACCATCAGGCTACGGCCGCATCTGCCCCCGGCCTGGGGCTCGTTGACGCTGGACCGGTTGCGCCTGGCCGGCCACGCGATTCGCATCGGCGCGACCGGCCAGGCTGTGCACACTATCGATGTGCCAACAGGTTGGCGCGTAGAAAGGTAATCATTCCTCGGCCAGCAGCATCTCGCGCAGCTGTGTGAAGGCCCGCGCGAGCAGGCGCGACACGTGCATCTGCGAGACGCCGATGAGCGCGGCGATCTCCGACTGCGTCAGGTTGTCCATGAAGCGCAGCTTCAGGATCTGGCGCTCCCGTTCGGGCAGCCGCCCGACCACCTCGCGCAGGGCCATGCGATCCGGCACCAGCTCGAGCTGATGGTCTGCGGCGCCGACGAGCTCCCCCAGCTCGGTGTCGTCGCTGCCCGGGACCACATCGTTGAGCGAGCGCGGCGCATAGGCGCCGGCACACTGCATGCCCTGCAGCACATCCTCCTCGTCGACGCCCAAGTATTCGGCCAGATCGGCCGCCGAGGGCGTGCGCTGCAACTCCTGGCTCAACTGCGGCACCGCCTTGGCGATGCGCAGATGCAGCTCCTGGAGGCCGCGGTTGACCCGCACCGTCCAACCGCGATCGCGGAAGTGGCGCTTGAGCTCGCCGAGCATCGTTGGCACGGCGTAGTGCACGAAATGGACTCCCCGGTCCGCGTCGAAACGGTCGACGGCCTTGATCAACCCGATCAGGGCCACCTGGAGGAGGTCATCGAGCTCCTCCCCGCGCTTCTGGAATCGCACGGCAACCCGCCGTGCCAAGGGTGTGTAGGCCTCGATGGCCTCACCCCGCAGTCGAACGCGCTCGGGGTTATCCGGCTCGCACTGGCTCATCGCCAGGAGTGTCTCGAATGCAGCGTCGTCGATCTCGAATGATTGGTCTTCCTTTGCGTCGGCGACAACCGACGTAGCGGTTTTGGTAACCATGAAAGGTTTCACCTGCCAAGGGCGCACTGAGTCGCACTGGCTGGTGCCCGGCTGCTGGAGCACCGTAAGAAGACTTGCCGTGTGGCTGTCTGGAATGACACATTACCCCGCGACGCGTGTCCACACAACTTTGCCTGATCCGGTGGGAACGCTCCCCCAAGCGTCGGACATGGCGTCGACCAGCTGTAACCCGAAGCCGCGCGGGTCGTCGCCGAGCTTGGCGGGCAGCCGGCCGGAGCCGTCGTCGCGCACGCTGAGCTCGACGCCGCGCCCATATCGGCGCACGGTCACGGCGAGGCTGGTGTGCGCGTGCACGACGGCGTTGGCCACGAGCTCCGACGTGAGCAGCTGAGCCAGGCGAGCCGGGCGGCTCAGGCCCCACGCGGCGCACACCTGGGCGACAAACACCCGCGCCTTGCCGCACGAGTCGGGGTCGGGCGGCAGGTCCAGCGACTCATGCTGGGCCGGCACCGCACCAGCCCACACCTGCCGCGCCGCCGTCAGGGACGGGTAGGCCGGAACCGCGCAATCCCCCGGCCCGCCGCACAGATAGGCCGGTATCCCCGGCCAGCGCGCGGCGTCGGCGAACAGCTCCGGGATCCAGCCCAACCCCGAGCAGTCGTCCACGTCGAGCCCGCTCGCGTCCAGCAGGAGCACGGAGGGCATGTCGGCCAGGCAGTCGCGCAGCACCCGCTGCGCCTCGCGGACACCGTGCCCGTCGGGCCGTCCGGAGAGCGCGACAATCGCGGCCGGGCGGGCCTGGACCACCCGGCACGTCAAACTCGGCACGTTCACTGGCCCAGATACTAGTGACCCGTCGCCAGCCGCTGCGGGTCTCGGGGCAGGCGTCAAACCGACTCGACCCACACCGCCGTGCCGTATGCGCATATTTCGTTCCAGTTGTCCGTGACGCCTCGGTGGTCGAAGCGCATGGCCACGACCGCGTTGGCACCCATCCGCCAGGCGTGCTCCATCATCTGATCGACGGCCTCGAGCCGGCAGTGCGTAAGCACGTCCCGCCGCCGCTGCGGCGCGACACTGCGGCCATCCTTAGTGGACTTCAGGCCCTCGTGGTAGGGGCTTCTCGACAGTGCGGCGACGCCGACGACGGGACCGAGGACCTTCTCGATCCGGTAACCCGCCATCTCTTCCGTCGTCGTCACCAGGACATTGGCCATGGTGGAAACCATCCTTTGGCTGTACCCGACGAAAAATCCAGTAAACACCGCGGCCTCCAAGGCGCGACCGCCGCGCGTTGCTTGCACGCGCAAACTGCCCTGCCTCGCGACGCAACCATCGCCTTCAAGGCGAGGCGGCCGCGCGTTGCTTCGCATGCACTGACTGCCCTGCCTCGCACAGCAGGCCGCGCTAAAAGAAACCGATAACCGTTTGGATGTACTGCCCGTGCCAGCCTTGCGCGCGTAAGGAAATCCAGCGTAACCGGATACTGCGGCGCGCAAGCGGGTATGACGAAATCAGCAACTGGAGGTGATCTGGATGGCAAAAGTCATCAGCGAAGTCATGACCCCTGACCCGATCAGCCTCACCGAGGACGCCACCGTCGCCGAAGCCGCGCGGCAGATGCGCGACTACGACATCGGTGACGTCCTCATTGCGGACATGCGTGGGCTGCGCGGTGTGCTCACCGATCGCGATATCGTCATCCGCGCGATCGCGACCGGGCGTGACCCCAACACGACCCTGGTCTCGGAGATCCTCAGCGCGCACCCCGTGTGCGTCAAGCCCGGCGACCCGCTCACGAAGGCCGTCGAAATCATGCGCCGCCATGCGCTACGCAGGCTTCCCGTCTGCGAGGGCGAGCGCTTGATGGGCATCGTGTCGATCGGCGACCTTGCCATCGAACAGGATTCGCGCTCGGCGCTGGCCGACATCTCGGCAGCGCCGGCCAACCACTAGCGAATCGCCGGCGGCGGTTTCCTGATGATCTCTGATCCACGCAGTGGTCAAGATCAGGCTTGGATGCCGTCGCCCCCAAGGGCGATCCGCCCGCGACTTGCTTTAGCAGGAGCAAGCAGACAATGGAGGATGCGATGTCGGCGATGACCATTTCCACAATGCTGGACCGGATTTTCGCCGGCGCCGAGCTGATCAACCCCGAGGAGATGCACCGGAGGGCTGTCCTGGCTCAGCTGCCTGACTCGTTGGTGAGGGCGATAGATGAGTTGCCCGAGGCGCTCTACGACCGCACGGACGCGGAGGAGTCGCTCGCGCCCGGCCAGGGCATCGACCCGGGCGAGCTGAGCGAGGCCGACCTCATCCGTGAGATGCAAAGCCTGGGCCAGACCCGCGCCGACACGATCCAGCACGGGTCGTGGCCGGCGCTGGCCCGGCACACCACGCGGATGCTGGAGCTGGAAAACGAGTACCTTCGGCGCCATCCCGAGCGGGAGATAGACGAGAAGCGCACCCGCGAGGGGGCGCGTCGATAGGTCGCTAGACACCCAGTTGGACCTGGGCTTCGCGCATGGGCGTGATCGGCGTTACGGTGGCGAAGCCCTTGTCCAGCAGGGCCATGTCGGTGCCGGGCTCGTGCTTGACGTCCGTCTCTTCCAGGGCGGTCCGGGCAAAGCCGATCCCGCGTTCGGCGATGCGCATCTGCACCTGCCCGAAGCCGCCCAGCGACGCCTGGCGCAGCCCGGCGATCCGGTCCGGCGGCAGGTCCGGCACGTTGACGTTGAGCACCGTCTCGTCGGGCAGGTTCTGCAGCATCGGGATCAGGCGCGGCAGGAGCGCGCCCGCGCTTTTCCAGTGCCGGTTGCGGTCGGCGTGCAGCCGGATGTCCAGCGAGATGGCCAGGGCACGGCAGCCGTAGACGGCGCCGGTCATCGCGGCGCCGACGGTGCCCGAGTGCAGGATGGCCCGGCCGGCGTTGGCGCCCGCGTTGATGCCCGACAGCACGAGCTCCGGCGGATCGCCGAACGCGCCGCGCGTGGCCAGAAGCGTGATCAGGCCCGGCGAGCCGCTGACCGAGAACGCCCGCACACTGTCCAATCCCGACAGTTGGCGCTCCTCCATCAGCACCCGGTCGTCCTCGGCCACGGCCGAAACCGATGCGCTGCTTCCGCTCGCCTCCCGGCTGGGCGCGGCGACGATGATGTCCAATCCCGACTCGTGGGCGGCGCGGGCGAGCTCGTGCAAGCCTGGTGCGTCGATCCCGTCGTCGTTGGTGATCAGCGCCCGCGTCATGCCGACGCCTCCTTCAGCGGCGTCAGGGTTACCCGCTCCCAGAGCGCGGCGATGACGTCGGCGCGGCCCGTGCCCAACCCGCGCCTGGTGACGTTGACCGCTCCGGCGGCCGCGCCCGTGCGCACCGCCGTCGCGACATCGCCGCCGTGGGCGAGCACAGCGGCCACGCCCGCGGTCATCGAGTCGCCGGCGCCGCGCGGATCGGCCGGCTCCAACTCTGGCATGTCCACCTGAAATATGTCGTCGCCGATGAGCACGAGAGCGGGCAGCTCGGCGCGGCTCACGATGACGTTTTCGGCGCCGCGGGCGCGCAGGTCGCGCATCCGCTCCACGAGCCGGTCCATGTCGTCCTGGTCGACGCCCAGCTCCTCATGCGACACCTTCACCAGGGTGAGCCCGCCCTCGACGACGGCGTCGAGATATTCGCCCGCGAGGTCCGCGACCACCACGGCATTGTTGCGTTGGAGATCGCCGGCCATCCGCCGGTACACATCAGAGGGCATAATCTCTGGATTGGTCACGCCGCTCAGCAGGCACACCTTCGCCCGGAGCCCCTCGGCGAGCGCGACGCCATAAAGCTCATCCTGGTCGTGCCGGTCGAGCGGCTCGCCGCCGGTCTCCACGATCGTGTTGCGCGAGCCGTCGCGCCGGTCGTGCACGTAAACCCCGTTGGCCGAATCGGTGATGAGCGCGCGCACCTGGATCCCCTCGCGCGCGATCAACGGCCGCAAAAGCTCACCCGGCTCACCGCCCAGCGCCGTCACCATGACGACGTCCACATCGAGCGAGGTAATCATCCGCGCCTGCCACACGCCCTGCCCGCCCGCGTGGAAGTGGACCTGATCGTCCTCCTCGATGGTGACCGTCAGCTGAGGACTGGGTGAGAAAACCATCACGTCCGCCATAACGCGTGTGTACCCGGCGAAAGTGCGTTTGATACCGGCAGTTACGGGTATCTCTCAAACCATGTTTGGTAGAAATCGCACCTCCGGTGATGCCGCGTCCGAGGCGTGGCACGAGCTACGCGACGCCGCGTCGGACAGAGCAAAAGACCTCGGTGACGAGGCCCGCCGGCGCGCGTTGCTGGCCTGGGACGCGATGGCCGGACGTCCCGCCCCCATGCGCACATGGCCCGTGGTCCGGGCGACGATCATAGGAGTGCTCGTAGGTTGGGGCGCGTCCGAGCTTTACCGTCGCCGCCGCACAGAAGTCAACGGTGCGGTTGCCGAGGTCGGCAACCAGCTGCGCGAGGCGAAGCACAACGTCGACGAGCGCATCGCCAAGGCGAAGCACGAAGTCGACGAGCGCATCGCCAAGGCCAAGGCCACCCCTGGCACTCCACTTGAGAAGGCCAAAGCGGCCGTGTCCACCTCCACCTCCAACAACCCGAACACGAACGCGACCCCCCACGCATAGAAAGGGGATGAGGAAATGGGAATCGGCGCCAGCATCCTGCTGATTGCGATCGGAGCCATCCTCACCTTCGCCCTGAACGTCAGGGTGGGATTCCTCGATCTCGATATCGTCGGCTGGATCATGATGGCGGCGGGCGTCGCGGGGCTCATCCTCACGACGGTGATCTGGGGACCGCGGCGCCGGGCGGTGGTCACACGGGAAACCGACACGACCATCCCGCCGGCGTCGACCGAATACCGTCCATCGACGACGGAATACCGGCGCGTCGAGGAACGTGACCGTCTGTAGTAGACGGTGACGACCGTACTAGTTTGCGGGCATTGGGGATCGGCGCACTAGCCACCGCAGTGCCCGCATCGCGGGGGGATCAGGGCTCGCACAGCTGGTCCCCTCATCCTCATCGGCGCAGTCGATGAGCCGGCCGTCACGCCCGGCCTCACGTGCTCTCCCTCGTGACGCTCCGGACGTGGCGGCCAATCTCTGCACGGGCCCGGCCCAGGCTCTATGCCCGGGCGGAGGTGCTCAAGATGCCCGGGATGAGGTGCTCAAGATCTAGCCGCTATGACGCGACGCCGGATGTGCGCATGGTCGGCAGCAGCTCGTCGACGCATTCGCACAGCAGGTGCACCAGCGCCTGGTGCATCTCCTGCACCACCTGCGAGTCGTCGGAGTCCACCGCGATGACCCGCTTGCAAAGCGGCGCAAGCGGATTGGGCAGCGGCCCGGTCAGCGCCCACGGTTCGGCGCCCTTGTCCAGCGCCGCCTCCGCGGCGCTCACACAGCGGGCGCTCGCGCCGCTCGGGCTGAGCATCAGCACCACATCGCCGGGCACCGCGTGCTCCCGCACCTGCCACGCCGTGGTGAGGGCGAGCGCCGGCAGCGGCTCGGGTTCATCGCCCATCCGCCCGACCAGCTCGGCGGCCAGGTGCTGCGCGTGCGCCGCGCTGCTGGCCGTGAACAGCCGCCCGTCGTGGGTCAGCGCCCACGCCAGCCGGAAGCCCCACTGCATGATCTCGTCGGCTTGGCCGTCGCGGTCAAGGACCGCCGCGTCAAACAGAGACATTTCGATCGTGTACCCGGGGCAGCCGCGAAGTATTCCTGTGCCGCCACCATCCGCGCAGCCGATGCGCCACCGCCAGCAGCGGGATCAGCACGCTCGTGGCTACGAGGGGCGGCAGGCCCTTGCGTCGAGCGTCGTCCACCACGATCACCTCGACGCCCTTGGCCGGCACCTGCTCCCTGAGCCGCTTGAGCAGGTCGTGCAGGCCGGCCCGGCCGACCGTCGGCACGACGATGCCCACGCGGGTCACATGCCGCGCCTAACCGCGAACGGGCCGAGCGCGAGCAGGTCGACCGGTGCCGAACCGAACAGCTCGAGTGCGTCGGTCGGGGAGTCCACCATGGGCCGCCCCGCTGTGTTCAATGAGGTGTTCATCAGTACGGGCAAGCCGGTGAGCCGTTCGAACGAGTCCAGCAGGCTCGCGGTCAACCGGTCGTCCTCGGCCGCGACGGTTTGCGCACTGGCCGTCCCGTCGACGTGGACGACGGCCGGGATGCGCTCGCGCCAATCGTCGCGCACGACGTGCGCGAAGAGCGTGTGCGGGCTCGGCAGCACGCCGTCGAAGATCTGGGCGGCCCGTTCGGCCAGCACCATGGGCGCCAGCGGGCGGAATTGCTCCCGCCCCTTCACCTCGTTGAGCCGCCGGGTGTTGGCGGCGTGGCCCGGGTGCGCGAGCAGCGAACGATGACCCAGCGCGCGCGGGCCGAACTCGCTGCGTCCCTGGAACCAAGCGACGATCCCGTTGTCCGCCAGCACCCCCGCCGCGGTGTCGGCGATGCTGGCCGCCTTGGTGAACGGGACCCTCGCCCGGACCAGTTCGGCCTCCAGCTCGGCTTCGGAGAAGCCGCGGCCCAGACCGGGGCCGGGCATCGGCTCCACCTTGTCGCCCGCTGTCTTGGACACGTGCAGGGCCGCGCCGAGCGCGGTGCCCGCGTCGCCGGCCGCCGGCTGCACCCAGATGGTGCGCCACGCTCCGCTGCGGGCCAGGCGGGCGTTGGCCACGCCGTTGAGCGCGACATCGCCCGCCATCGTGAGGCAGCGGGCGTCGGTCCGCTTGTGCAGCCAGGCCGACAGCTCGAGGATGACCTCCTCGAGTCGCTTTTGGACACTCGCGGCCAGATCGGCGTGGTCCGCTTCGGTGGGCGCGAGCGCGTCGAGGTCGATCGGGTCGATGTGGAAGCCGCCCTCGTCGGTGACCCGGATCGCGTCGCGCAGGAGCGGAAGGTGCCGCGGCTCCCCGTAGGACGCCAGCGCCATCACCTTGTATTCGTCGCTGGAGCGCAGGAAGCCGACGTGCTCCGTGACATCCTCGTAGAGCAGGCCCAGCGAGTGCGGAAGCGATTGCGCCGCAAGGATTTCGATCCGTCCATCCTGGTAGGCTCCGGACAGGTGGCTCGCGCTTTCGCCCCGTCCGTCGAGCACCAGCACGGCGCAGTTGCCCGGGTCGGCCTCCTCCGGCGCGGCGAGTGCGGCCGAGGCGGCGTGCGCCACCTGATGCGGCACAAACACGACGCGGGCCGGGTCCAGGCCCGGCAGCGCGGCCGCGAGAAACTCGGGCGCCCGGCGGGCGTAAAGCACCCGCAGCCAATCCCACGGATCGTCCATGCCCAGCTGGTCGGGGGGCAGCGCCAGGTCCGGGTCGAACGAGTAGGCCACGGCATCCAGCTGATCCGGCCGCAGCCCGCCCTCCGACAGGCACCAACGGGCCGACAGCTCGGGCAGCTCCCAGGCGGAAAAGGCGGACGGGCGCTTGCCGTGCCTGCGCCGGCTGAACCGCTCCTCCTCGGCCGCGGCGACGATCCGGCCGTCCACGACCAGGGCGGCGGCGGGATCGTGAAACACCGCGTTGATGCCCAGGATGCGCATGAGCGCGTGTGTACCCCCGGGCGTGCGGGCGAAACGTTTGTCTTGGGGCGGTTCGGGTACCGACAAATATATGAGTGAAAAGCACGGGCGTTGGTTGGATGAAAAACTGGCACACCAGGTGCGGGCCTTGGTCCAGGGCAATCCGGGCGGAACCCGCGCCGAAGAATGGCGCCGGCCCGAGCCGCCCGCCGACGGCGAACCGGTGCCCAGCCAGATCCCACCCGGCCACTACGGCGCCAACACCGGCGACGACCGCGACCCCGACCTGCGCGACCAACGCGCGCTGATCGGCAGCTATCTGCCGCGCGACGTCTTCCCCACCCGGCGCAAAACCTTGCTGGACGCGGCCGCGGCGCAGCACGCCCCCGAGGAGGTCCTCACCACCCTGCGCGGCCTGCCCGCCGAAACCACCTTCACCACCGCGCACGACCTCTGGGCCGCCCTCAACATGCCTTCCGGCCCACGCTTCTGACGCCGCTGGGCAACACCCGCGCCAGGGCCGCGGGGGCTACCAAGATCTGCGCCCGCGTCGGCTGTGCCCCATTGGGCGAATGGCGAAACGGTTTATCAGGTGCTGGGTCGGGTACCGCAAAGGTATGTTTTTAACAGATCTACGGCCGCTGTACGACCTTCCGGGGCCGTGGATTTCTGTTTACCTCGACGCCTCCCGCGCGACCGAGCGCGGAGCTGAAGAAGTCGGCCTGCGGTGGCGCGCCGCGCGGGAGTCTCTGCTCGGATCCGGTGCGGATCCCGGTCGGGTCGACGATATCGGGCGGCTCGTGTCGGGCGATGACACGCCCGGGCGGCACGGGCTGGCCGTCATCGCCAATGTGCGCGATGATGCCACGCACGTCGAGCAGCTGTCCGACCCTCCGCTGGCCACCAGCGCCGAGCTGGGCCCGCTCCCACACGTGCTTCCCATGCTCGAGCAGCGCGGTGAGCAGGTGTCCTGGCTGCGCGTCATCGTGGACCGCCGGGGCGGCGAGATCGAGCAGGCGGTCGCGGGCCGCCGTCACCGGATCGAGTCCGTGGAGAGGCCGGAGCACCGCCCGATCGGCAAGGAAAACTG
Source organism: Allorhizocola sp. (assembly GCA_044869915.1). Lineage (GTDB taxonomy): Bacteria > Actinomycetota > Actinomycetes > Mycobacteriales > Micromonosporaceae > Allorhizocola. The sequence goes on along the minus strand of JBIOYB010000177.1, from coordinate 11,189 downwards.
GGACCGCAACGCCTCGGACGTGGCGGATGCCGCTCTGCGGCTGGCCGAGGAGGCCGAGGCGGATGTGCTGATTGTGGCGGGTGATGTGCGGGCGCGCCAACTGTTCGTGGGCGAACTGCCGCGGCATTGGCGCGAGCGCACGCTGCAGACCGGATGGGCGGACGAGCTGGGCGCCGATTCGCAGCGGCTCGACGAGACCACGCACGAGGCCGTACGCGAGATCGCGGCCGCGCGGATCGAGGATGCGCTGGACCGCTACCGTCTCCGGTCGGCGCACGGCTCGGCCGAGCCGGGGCTTGCCGCCACGGTTTCGGCCCTGCAGCGCGGCATCGCCGAGGCCGTGATCGTCAATCCATCCACATTGGACGGTGTCAAACTGTGGGTCGGGCCGGAGCCCGCATACCTGGCGATCGACAGGAGTGAACTGCTGCGGCTGGGCGTGGCCAATCCCCAGCCCGTCGCGGCCGGCGACGGGCTGGTGCGCGCGATCGCGTGTACGGGTGCGGAGCTGTATGTCGTGGACGAGCCAGACTTCCTCGGAGTCCTGCTGCGATAGGGGTTTAGGCGTTTTGTCGCGGGCCCCACTGGGTACCGGATAAGCATGAAACGAGATGCGATAACCCTTATCATGCAGGATCACCGCGAGTTTGAGCGGCTGTTCCAGCTGTTGCGCGAGCGCAAGGGCGATCGCGAGCTGTATTTTCAGCAGCTGGCGGCGATCCTGACCGCGCACAGCCGCGCCGAAGAGGCCGAGGTCTATCCCATGCTCGCCAAGGCGGGCGAAAAGGACGAGGCCAAGCACTCGCGCGAGGAGCATGCCGAGGCCGACGATCTGGTGGCCAAGCTCAAGCGGCTCGATGCGGACTCGGCCGAGTTCGACCAGACGTTGATGAAGCTCATCGCCGGCGTGCAGCACCACATCGAGGAGGAAGAATCCCAGGCGCTGCCGGCGCTGCGGCAGGGGCTCAGCGAGACGCAGCTGATGGAGCTCGGCGAGGCGTTCGCGCTGCGACGCGGCACGGAGCTCGAGCACGGCCCGCGGGCGCGCCAGCTCGGCGGGTCCGAGGTGACGCGCGACAAACTGTACGAGAAAGCCAAGGAGCACAACATCTCCGGGCGCTCCCACATGACCAAGGAGGAGCTCCAGGAGGCGGTCAAGTCCGTCAGCTGACACAATTGACGGCGTGCCCGAGGGTGACTCTGTTTGGAACATGGCGCGGCAGCTTCAGCACGGCCTCGCCGGCTCGACGCTGCTGGGTTCCGATTTCCGTGTGCCGCAACTGGCGACGGTCAAGCTGGACGGCTGGGCGGTGGTCGAGTCGGCCAGCCGTGGCAAGCATCTCCTGCTGCGCCTGCGTTCTCCCGCGGGCAAGCGGGTCACATTGCATTCACATCTGCGGATGGATGGGCTGTGGCGGCTCTACACGCCGGGTGAGCGCTGGGGCGCGCGGCCGGCGCACCTGATCCGGGTCGTGCTGCGCACGGCCTCGACCACCGCCGTGGGCTATCACCTGCACGAGCTGGCGCTCGTGCCCACCGACCAGGAGTCGACGGTGGTCGGCCACCTGGGCCCGGATCTGCTGGGCGACGACTGGGATCCCGAAGAGGCCGTGCGGCGGCTGCGCGCGCATCCCGGCATCCCGATCGCCGAGGCGCTGCTGGATCAGCGCAATCTGGCCGGGATCGGCAACATCTACCAGACCGAGTCGCTTTTCATGCACCGCACCTCGCCCTACACCCCGGTGTCCGAAGTGGAGGATCTGCCGGGCCTGGTGCGCACCGCCCAACAGTTATTGGACCGCGCCCGCTTCGGCCGCGAGCGGCGGCACGCCATCTACGGCCGCACCGGCCAGCCGTGCCCCCGCTGCGGCAACGGCATACAGACCGACAAGCGTGACAGCGGCCGGGTCACCTACTGGTGCAAGCACTGTCAGGCGCTCTCCCGGTCCTCCAACCCGACCGCCTGACGCAGCTCCTTCAGGTCTTTTTGCAGCTCTTTGGATTTCGGGTGGTCGTGGCTCAGCGAGCGCATCAGGTCGGCCAGGCCGTCGGCGATGGCGTTGAGCTTGTGCTGCACCGCCTTGTCGGCTCGCTGTTGCGTGTTTTGCAGCAGTGCCACCAACAAAAACGTGACGATGGTCGTCGCCGTGTTGATGATCAGCTGCCACGTGTCGACTTCGCTGAAGAGGAAGAACGAGGGCGCCCACACGAGGATCAGCAGCACGCACATGGTGAAAAACCAGGGCCGCGAGGCAAATGTGCTCGCGGCCCTGGCGAACCGGTCGAACCAGCTCACCTCGCCGGTGACTTCGGAGGGCATCAACTGCCGCTTGGGTTTGCTCATGGCTAACCCGGCCACTGGCCGGTGAGCGCGCGGAAGCCCTGCGCCCCACCGCGGTCGATGGACGCCTTGACAACGGCGAATATCGCGCCCTGCAGGGCCGCCGCGATAAGGATCTCGCTCCAGCCGCGGCCCTCGTCGGTCGCGCTCGGCGCGTCCTGGTCGCCCGCCGTGAGCTTCCAGACCTGTTTGAACAGCAGGCCCGCGAGCGCGCCGGCGACGGCGCCGGCCAACAACCCGACGGGCTTGTATGCGAGTTTGTTCAACCTCATGACCGCCTGCCCCTCACGATGAGTGCGATCGCCACGGCCACCGCGGCCGCGACGGCGAGCACCAGCAACCCCGTGGGGTCGCGGCGCATCTCCTCGGCGGTCGCACGGGCCTCAGCCGCCACATCCGCCCCAAAGTGCTTCAGCCGCGCCTTGACGTCCACCTTCTGCGCCAGCGCGTCGATGGTCTCGCCGAGCTCCTGCCGAGTCTGTGCGATTTCCGCCGAGATCTCATCGGCCGATCGCTCGTCGTGGCTGGGCTTCATCGTGGGCTCCTAAGGGTGTCGATGTCCGATTTCACGCTCTCGATCGTGCGCTCGGGCTTGAACGGGGTGGTCTGCCGCAGATGCCTGCGGCCCAGTAGCGCCTCGATGGCCGCGATCGCGAGCAGGGCGACGCCGATCACGAGCGCGGCCGCCCACCCGGGCATCACGCGGGACAGCGCCAGACCGGCCGACACGAGCAGCGCGGCGATGCCGAAGTGCAGCGCCACCGCGGCGCCGCCGAACATGCCGAGCCCGATGCCCGCGTGCCTGCCCTTCTCCGCGAGCTCGGCCTGTGCCAGCCGGATCTCGTCACGGAAAAGGGTGGACATCTGCTCGGTCGCCTGTTTGATCAAGTCAGCGGTCGATGTCGACGTTTCCACGCATACCGGTTACCCCGAGGCCACCGGTTTATGCCGGTCCTCGCCGGCCGGGGACGCCAGTTCGGCGTCGAATTCGGCTCCAAACAGGATCGCCAGGTTGGTCAGCCACAGCCAGATCAGGAACACGATGACGCTCGCCACCGTGCCATAGGTCTCGTTGTAGGAGCCGAAGTTGGCCGCGTAGACCCCGAATCCGGCCGAGACGACGACCCACAGCACCACCGCCAGCAGGCTGCCCGGGGTGACCCATCGCCAGCCGCCCTGGCGCGCGTTGGGTGTGGCCCAGTAGAGGATCGCCAGCATCAGGCTGACCAGCAGCACGAGCACCGGCCACTTGGCGATGTCCCACGTGCGCACGGCCGCCTCGCCGATGCGCAGCGCGCGGCCCACCTGTTCGGCCAGGCGCCCGCTGAGCACGACCATGGCCGTGCTCGCCACAAGCAGCACGCCGGTGACGATCGTGACGAACAGGCGGACGGGCATGGTCTTCCAGAACGGCCGGGTCTCGCGCACGTCGTAAATGTTGTTGGCGGCCTTCATGAACGCGGACACATAGCCCGACGCCGACCACAGCGCGATGAGCAGACCCGTGATCGCGGCCAGGCCCGGCCGCGTATCGGACCGGTTCACGTTTTCGATCGCGCCGTCGAACACCTGCCGGGCGGCCGACGGCATGAGCTGGCCGACATTGTCCTGCAGCGTGCGGGTCAGCGAGTCGTCGAGCAGGCCGAGCACCGCGACGAGCACCAGCAGCCCCGGGAAGATGGACAGCACGCCGTAGTAGGTCAGTGCCGCGGCCCACACGCTGAGCTCGTCGTCGCGGAACTCTTTGACGGTGCGTTTCAGCGCGTCCCATAAGCGAGCTGTGGTCACACACATGCGGTACCCGATGATGACCGGCATCAATCCCCGACGGGTTGGCAAAAATTTCCTTCGATCGACAGATTGATGGTGCTAGTTTTCACGCAGCGGGATGTGCGCGTCCCCGATCGGGTGGCGCAACTTCGCCCTCGCGGGCCTGCTCCTGGCCGCGGTCTTCGTGCCGGCCGTGGCCGTGGCGGGCTTCGTGCTCGCTTTCGCGCTCAGTCCGCAGTTTCACCGCATAACGACTTCGGCGGCGGTCCGCCACAGCAGGCGCGCTGTCAGCAGACCGTCGCCGAGGCCGAGCTCCACGAAGTCGTCGAAGACGCCCTGGTGTTTCGCACCGGCCTTTATACCCGCATCAACCATTTTTTGGGTACCGGCGAGGCGCGCCGCGATCGTCGTGTGCCGCAGATGCCGGTGCAGCCTTTGGGAAAGCGCCCGCGCATAGTGTCGCGAGGCGAAAGCGCCGTGCGTCGCCGCCCGGCCGGCGAGCGCGCCCGACACGACCGCGTAGTAGATGCCCTCACCCGTGAACGGGTTGATGAGCGAGAGCGCGTCGCCCGCCAGCAGGATCCGTCCCCGCCCCGGCACGGGCCGGTGGGTCGACAGCGGCAGGTGATGCGCCCGCAGATCGGTTGCCGCGGCGAGGTCGACGTCGCCCAGCAGCGAGCCGAGCCGCTCCAGCAGATAGGCCCGGCTCAGCTGCGGCCCGCGCAACACCTCGCCGTAGCCGATGTTGCGCCGCCCATCCCCGATCGGGAACGACCACGCGTAGGCGGGCCACCGCTTGGCGTACATCACAATTCGCTGCTCGAACGGCTCGGACTCGGTCGCGTATCCCCGCATGGCGACCGCCAGGTGTCCGGGCGGGTTGGGCCCCTGCCCCAGGTGCCGCCGCACCACCGACGACGCGCCATCGGCACCAACCACCGCCCGTGCCGCGACGCCGCAGTCGAGCTCCACGCGATCGGCATGTGTCCACAAGCGACGGACGGTGGCCTTGCGCAGCACCGCTCCGGCCCCGATCGCGGCCTGCACCAGCCGCGCGTCGAAGACGAGGCGCGGGATGACCCGCACACCGTCGCGCAACGGCCGGCGTGCCACCGCACCGCTCGGCCCGGTCAGGCTCAGCGTCGGTATCGCCGGATAGCCCGCGTCCACATCGGACAGGCCCAGCTCGTCGCGCAGGAAGTCGAGCACGTGCGGTGCGATCCCGTCGCCGCACGCCTTGTCGCGCGGGAAGTCGTGCCGGTCGAGCAGCACCACGGTCGCGCCCGCGCGGGCCGCGGCCATCGCCGCCGCCGCTCCCGCCGGGCCCGCGCCCACGACCGCCACGTCGTACGCGTCGATGTCCACAGTGGCCAGGCTAACCCCACGGCAAGACACCGGCCAGCAGGCGCGCGTCTTCACCCGTCGGCACGCGCGAACCGTCAGCTGGACAGTCTGAAGTCGACACCGGAGCCGCCGGACCTGAGCGCGTCGATGACGTTGGGCCCGTATGGGACGAACGGGTTGAGCTCGCGGTGCTCCGCGGCCGTCTGTGCCCTGCGCACCTGCTCGAGGTCATACTCGATCGCCTCGACAATCATTGCCTCCGCGTCGGACATGTCGTTGCGCAGCATCGAATACGCGGTCCAGATCGTGCTTACCACCTCCTCCGCCCGGTCTCCGTGGATCACGGCCTCGCTCGGCGTCCGGCTCTCGCCAGCCGCCGTGGACAAGCTGCTCAACGTGCCGCCGACAATGGCCAGGGTGCCGGCGACCACCGCGGGGGCGGCACCCGTGGTCACGGTGACCGGGGCGGTGATGACCGCGGCGAACACCGCGACCACACTGGCCGCCACGCTGAGCGGGACAGCCCACCGCACGCCATACGAGTTGAGCGCTGCTATCCCCTGATCGGCGATCTCAATGATCTTCGCCCGGCCCTCCGTGACGATCGCCAGCTGCGCCTCGAGCATCAATGCCAGTTCACGGACGAGCGCGATCTGGTTCGCCCTGATCTCCGGATAGGGATTCAGGAAGTTCATCCTGAAGGCCTCGGCCGCCGTGCCGTACCAGTCGGTGATGTATGAGCCGACGTCGTCGACGTATCCCCGCGCCGGATCCGCGAGCGGGTTGCCGAAGCTGCCGCCGAAGACGTTCCTGAGGCTGCCGAGCATCGCCTCGAGCGGCGCGGGGTCGAACTGGGTGAACCTGGCGACGAGGCGGCGCATGCTCTCGGCCTGCTCGTCGACCCTTTGCCAGAGGTGTTCCTGGTAGAAGATGTGAGCGTGGTAGAGATCCGCGTCAATCTTGGCGCGGACCAGCTCGGCCAGCTCGTCCGCCTTGGCGACAATCTGCTCATTCGTCGTCATCGCGCACCGGCACCTCTACCCCGTCGGGCCCGACCATGGTCTGCACCGGGGCTCCTGGGTTCTCCAGCTCGAGCGGGCCGGGCGGCTGCGGAAGCGAGCCGTCGTTCCGATATTGATCGACGAGCCGATGCATGGTTTCCCCCGCCGCCGTGTCGGTGTTGGCGTAGTTGTTGGCGATGGCGACAAGCGCATGTCCCGCCAGATCGGTGTTGATCGCCGTGGTGGACAAGACCTGCTGCACCGCGTCCCGAAGGGCGATCCATGGCGCGGAGACCGGGCCTGGAAACCCCCAGTCGTCGTTGAACGCCGTGTCCTGCCAAAACGCCGTGTTGTGCACGTCCTGGTTGTTGTCCTCGCATACCTCCGCCGTGCGGGGCAGCAGCACCGCGCCCGCCACCCACAGCGTGTAGAGGTCGACGCCTATCTCGTTGTCCGGTTGGGTCACGACAGCCCTCGCTTTTCGGCGCGGGCCACCGGTCTGTGCGCCCGCTGCGTCGTCGGCGGCGGCTTGTCTTTGCGCCGCCACCGACAGAAACTCGGCCATTGACACATAGCCATTTGGTGTACGAGGGCGAGCTTAGGAGCGCTGTCTTGTCTATTCCTTGCCGCGTCTGCGGCGCATCAGCAGCACCGCCACCGCGACCAGCGCCGCGCCACCGGCCGCGCTCGCCGCGCCGACCCAGGCGGGCGTCGCCGCCACCGCGCTGTCGCCCCGCACCCGAAGCTCGACGGTCTCCCCCGGCGCCATGTCGCCGGGCCCAAGATTGACCGACGCGCTGCGGCTGACGCCGTCGGCCTCCCACGTCACCTCGCAGACCTGATCCGTCCGCGTGTTGGTGGGGCCCGCGCCGGTGCGCACGGTCTCGGCACGGCACTGCTCGACGGTCCCGGTCGCCCGCGCCCAGCCCAGGCTCAGCAGCAACCACGCACCGACCACGAGAAAGATCAGGCCGACCAGCCCGATCGCGATGAAAGCGAAGCGGCGAAACAGGTTTATCTGACCGGCAACGGCCGGTGCCGGATCATCAGCCATGCCGGGACTGTACGGGTCCGGCCCGGTTTTGAGCATCCGCCATCCGGCCGGTGCACCCGGACGTCCGCAAATCGGGTGCACCGTGGTTGACCAAGCGCCGATGCCGCCGGATCGGCTACGACGTGACTTCGTAAGTCACGTAGTAGTCGCCGTCATAGGGCGGCAACATGCGCTTCCTCTTTTGACCCTGGCCCGCCTCCAACTGGGAGACCGGCACGTAACCGATGAGTTCCAGGCCCCCGTCCTCCTCCATCACTTCGATGAGCTGATCGCCGCTGAACGGGAGGTTGAGCGGTGGACCGATGAGCGGGTTGTAAATGCTGCTGTAGTACCAATGTGTGTCGCCACCGTCCACATTGTTCCAGCCCGCCACCGTCCCCCCGATGCCCAGATTGGTGAACCGCAGCCGGATCTCGTCTGAGAAGGGTTCGCTCTCGTCCGCGCAGTAGATGTTCAAGATGTGCAGGTAGAACGTGTCGGCCTGCGCCTGGGCCGGCGCCGGAGCGACGGCGACGAGGAGCCCGGTCGCCACGGTGATTCCCAGAAGGCGGCGAAGTTTCGACAGCATGGACAGTCCTTTCCTCGCAAAGCACGCCTTTCACCAGGCGTGCGACATTGATGCATGTAAGTAGAGCAGCGTGATAGAGGTGGGCCAATGTCCCATCCCGCCAATCCGCAACGTGCCCGGACCAGCACGCATAGTTTCCGGTTAGTTTTCGCTTAGCCGGCGCCGCAAAGCTTGACAACCATGAATGGGCGCCGAACACGCGAGTTCGCGCTCGGCCGCCTAGGTTGACGTTGCCGGAAAATCGGCGCTGCTGCGGGTCCCCGTCATCACCCGCGGCAGCGCCCGGCAGGCTCTGGCCACCGGCGGTCCGCGCACGGAACGGGAGATGGGAGCCGTAGCCGTTGATCGGGTTGTCGCGTTTGTGAAAGTCGCTTGCAGCCACGGCGTGCGGGCCGGAGGCTGGTTTCATGCGGGAGCCGGTGATCGAGTTGGTGGTCGCCGCTGCGGGCTATGGCAAGACCAGCCTGCTGCGCCATCGCTACCCGGGCGCCACGTGGGTTCGCGGGTCGGCCCGGTTCGGCGAGGGCGACACGGTCATTGATGATCTTCCCGAGCTCGCTCCCGAGGAGGCACTGGCCCTGCTCGCCGGCGTGGAGGAGCTGCCGCCCGGCGCGCGGGTGGCGATCGCCACGCGCTTCCCGCTGCCCGTTTCCACGGCCCGGTTGCGCGGGCGCGGCCTCTTGACCGAGGTCCGGCCGGCCGAGCTCGCCCTGTCCGCCGAGGCGACCGCCGATTTACTTTCTGGTGAATACGGTGTGCGCGATCCCGATCTTTCCGATCAGGTGCACGAGGCGGCGGCCGGCTGGCCCGCGCTGGTGCGCCTGGCCGGCGAGGCGGTGGCGGCGGGAAAGCCGCCGCTGCCCGAGCCCGGGAGTCCACTTTGGAGCTTTTTGAGCGAGGAGGTGCTCGCGCCGCTGCCCGAGCGGGTGCGCGTGTTCCTGGCCGACATCGCCGATCTGGCGCCCGTCTCGGCCGACCTCGGTGAGGCGCTCGGCCACCGTGACGCGGCCTCGTCGCTGCGCCTGCTCGCCGCCACGGGCCTGCTGGCCGACGACCGGGTGGTGCCGATGGTCGCGCATGTCGCGCGGGACAGGGCGGCGCACGGCCGGGTGGCGATGCCCGCCGCGCTGTGGTATGAGGAGGCGGGATATCCGGCGGCCGCGCTGAAGGCCTTCGCGCGGGCGGGCGACCATGTCCAATGTGGACGTGTGCTCGACCGTCACGGGCAGGAGATCCTCGCCGCCGGGCACAGTTCGCTCATCGTCGAGATCCTGGAGAAGACCGCGCACCGCAGCCGCGCACAGCACCTGCTGCTCGGCGACGCGATCCGCACCGCCGGATCGGCGCTGAGCGCGGCGCAGACATACGCGGTCGTGGCCGAAGCCGAGCCGGTGTGGGATGCCGCGATCGCCTGGCGCATGGGGATGCTGCACTACCATCGGGGCGATTCGCGCGCCGCGCTGGAGATGTTCGCGCGCGTCGGCGGCGACCGCGAGCCCTCGAGAGACGAGTCCCTGCTGCTGTCCTGGCAGGCGGCCGCCCACCTGCAGCTCGGCGAGACCGAGACCGCCGTGGAGCTGGCCAACCTGGCCTGCCGCAACGCCGCCGCCGCGCACGACGACCTCGCCCTGGCCACCGCCTACGCCACGCTCGCGCTGTGCGACAGCATCTCCGGTCGCGAAGTCGACAGCGAGGAGCTCTCCGTCGAGGCGCTGGCGCTAGCCGAAAAGGCGGGCAGCGTGATCCTGCGGGCCCGCATCCTCACCAGCCGCACGTTCCGGCTGCTGTGCGAGGCCAAATACGTGGCGGCGCTTGACGCGGCCCGGCAAAACGCGCAGTGCGCCGCGCTCGCCGGCCACATCAACCTGCGCTCGGTCGCCTACTGCAACCAGGGCGACGCACTGCTGATGCTGGGCCGCCACGACGAGGCGATCCGGCAATACCGGCGGGCCGAGGCGATGACCCGCCGCGTGGGCTCGCGCCGCTCGGCGGGGGCGCAGCTCGGCTTGGGCGAGGTCTACCGGCGACGGGGCTGGGCCGAGCAGGCCCGCGCGGCCTACGAGACAGCCCTCGAGCTGGCCGAAGACGGTGGGCTGCACCAGGTTCAGGTGCATGCGCTGTCCGGCCTGGCGCGGCTGCTCGCCCCGGCCGACCCGCAGGGCGCGGCCGCGCATGCCGAGCGGGCTTCGGCCATCGCCTCCGATCGGGTGGTCGTGACGGCGCTGCTGGCCCAAGGCTGGGTCGCCCACCATGCCGGGGATCGCGCGACGGCCTTGGAGATGGCGATGGACGCGGCGAAGCGGTCGCGCGCCGAGCGCGATCCGGCCGGCCTCGCCGAGTCGCTCGAGCTGCGCGCGGCCGCCGAGCCTGATCCGGCGCGCGCCAGATCCTCACTGCGCGAAGCACTTTCGGTGTGGACACAGGCGGAGGCGCTCGTCGAGGCGGCCCGGATCCGCGTCCGGCTCGGGCACCTCACCGGCGCGAGCGTCGACGACCGGCTGGGCGCGCTGGAGGCGGCCGAAACCCTTGCTCGGGCAGGGATCGCGGTGGAGGCGACCGACTCGGCGGCGGTGATGGTCAAGGCGTTCGGCCGGTTTGAGGTGTGGCTGGACGGGCAGCCCGTGCCGCCCGCGCGATGGCAGTCGCGCCGGGCGCGCGACCTGCTGCGGATCCTGATCGCCCGGCGTGGCCGGCCCGTGCCACGCGACGAGCTGTGCGAGATGCTGTGGCCGGGTGAGGAGCCCAGCGGGCATCGGCTCTCGGTGCTGTTGTCGATTATCCGGCGGGTGCTAGACCCGGAGCGCACGCTCGCGCAAGACCACTATGTCGTGGGCGACACGGCGAGCATCGGGCTGGACATCACGCGGTTGCGCGTTGACGTGGAGGAGTTCTTGGCCGACGCGGGGCACGCCCGGCGCCTGCGTGAGCGGGGTGCTCTCGACGAGGCGGAGCGCCTGCTCTCGGCCTGCCTTGAGCGCTACCGGGCCGATGTGTTCGAGGACGAGCCCTACGAGGAGTGGTCCGTGGCGCTGCGCGAGGAGGCCCGGGGCGGATATGTGAGCGCCCTGCGCATGCTCGCCCAGATCAGCCGCAAGCGCGGACGCGCGGGCG
>JBIOYB010000176.1:0-9424 GCA_044869915.1 Allorhizocola sp. | reverse complement strand
CTGCAACTGAAGCTGGGCAACAACAGTGTGCACGCCAACGAGGACTCGTGCACGGACCCCAACGATCCGTTCGAGGTCTCGACGAGCACACTGATCAGTGACCTGCAGACGTCCGCCAACAACGGCGCGGCCAACTACTACGTCGGCATCTCAGCGGGCGAGAGCACAGGCGGCACCAACGAGAGCAACCAAGAGCGCTGGATGCGCTACTTCACCAACGACTTCCGGCTGCACATCACATACAACACCAAGCCCAACAAGCCCGACACGCTCACGGTCGACGGCAAGGCGTGCGCCTCCGGCGCCAATCGCCCGTTCATCAAGACGACCACACCCACGCTGCGCGCCCGAGTCACCGACGCGGACAACGACACCATGGACGTCTACTTCGCGTGGGCCAAGTGGAACGGCACGTCCTTTGTGGACGAGGCGGGCAGCGGCTGGCACCAGGACAGCGTGCCCAACGGCGGCACCGCGCTCAAGACGGTCACGGGCGTCGATGGCGGGATCTACACGTTCCGCGCCCAGTCCAATGACTCGCCATCGCATTCGCCCTATCTCTCCTCGGATGTGACGCATTCGCCGGGCAACTGTGAGTGGGAGGTGGACATCATGCCGCCCGCGGCGCCGACCGTCACGCCCGACATCTACAAGGAGGGCCCGACCGGCTGCACCGGTGGAGCCTGCGGCGCGGTCGGGCAGACCGGGCGGTTCACGTTCGCGTCGTCCGCGGACACCAAGTCGTTCCTGTGGGGTTGGTCGGATCCGCCTGCGACCGTGGCCAATCCCACGACGCTGGGCGGCACCGTGAGTCTGGATTGGACACCCACCACGGCCGGGCCGCACACCCTCTATGTGCGGGCGATCGACCGCGCCGGCAACGAGAGCAACAAGGCATACCAGTTCTACGTGGCCGCACCGACGATTCCCGTGTCCAGGTGGCTGCTCAATGAGCCGGCCGGAGCCACCGCGTTGGTGGACGACACCGGTCACGGCAACACCGCGTGGCTCGTGGGCGGCGCCACGGCAGGCGCGCCGGGCCGGCTCGCGCCCGGCAACGACGGCTTCTCGCGCACGGTGCTGTCCTTTGACGGCGTCGACGACCGCGCGGAGACCACCGGGCCGGTCATCGCCGACACGAGCAAGAGTTTCTCCGTCGCCGCCTTCGTCAAGCTCGGCGACACGAGCGCGAGGCACAGTGCCGTGAGCCAGGCCGGCTCGGTCAACGGCGCTTTCTGGCTCGAGTTCAACAACGGTGCGTGGCAGTTCACCCTGTCCAGCGCGGACACGACCACGCCGACACTCTGGACGGCGACCGGCACCAGCGTGCCGCGCCCGGACACCTGGACCCATCTGGCCGGCACCTACGATTCCGCGTCGAAAACGCTGCGGCTGTATGTGAACGGTGTCCTCGAGGGCACGGCCACGGGCGCGACGGGCTGGGATGCCAACGGCGTCTTCCGCATGGGCGGCGCGAGCGCGCCGTGGAAGGGTTCGCTTGAGGGCGTGCGCGCGTGGGACCGGGTCATCCTCGACTCCGAGGTGCCGGGCCTGGTCGACCCGACGCGGATCGGCAAGGTCGCCGAGTGGCGGCTGGAGGAGGTCGGGCCCGGTCCCGCCTTTGACGGATCCGGGTTCGCGCATGACCTGACGTTCTTCAACGGCGCGCAGATCCCGCCGAGTGGCGCGGGCCAGACCGGCACCGGCCTGCGGCTCGACGGCGTCGACGACTATGTGGCCACCGGCGAGACGGTCATCAACACCGACCAGTCGTTCACGGTGTCGGCGTGGGTGCGCATGTCGGACACCACGAAGTATCAGACCATCCTGAGCCAGGCGACGAGCGCCACCAACCCCGGATTCATGCTCTATTTCAGCTCCAGCACGGACATGGGCCTGGAATGGAAATTCAAGATCTACGCATCTGGTACGGCCGACAACACCGTGAGCACTTTGGCTGCCACTCCGGCGGCGACTCCCACGGCGTACCACCATCTGGTCGGGGTCTTTGACGCGCAGAAACGCGAGATCCGGCTGTATGTGGACGGCGCGCTGAAGGCCACGGTGGCGATGAACGCCGCATGGCAGCCGTGGCACGCGAACGGGCCGTTCCTGATCGGACGCACGCACGAGGGCGCCAACCCGGCGCTGCCCGCCAAGGCCGACATCGACGAGGTTCGGGTCTACCAGGGCGTGGTCACCGACGTCACGCGCATTCCGTAGGACTCAGGGGGAATCCAATGCAGCGCAAAATAACGGGCCTCGCCCTCGGTGCGATCATGCTCAACTTCGCCGTGGCGCTCCCGGCCGCGGCCAAGCCCTACCAGCCGCCGGGCGTGCAGAGCGAGCCCGGCGTGGCGGGCAGCCACCTGGTGACCAAGGCCGTGCCGGCCGCGACCGACACGCCCTTCACCGCGCCCGCGCCGGTGTGGCAGGCCAAGTCCACATTGGACGCGGCCGTGCGGGTGCAGGCATACAGCCGAGCGGCGGCCAAGGCGGCGGGCGTGGACGGCGCGGTCATCCGCCTCTACAGCGACGCGGACGGTCCCACGCAGGTCAGCGTGGACTACAACTCCTTCCGCTGGGCATACGGCGGTGACTGGGCCTCGCGCCTTAGCCTCTACGTCATCGACGAGAGCGGTATGCGCCGGGTCCAGTCACACAACGACACCGCCAAGGGCACCGTCACCGCCCAGGTCGAGGTGCATAGGCAAACGGTCGTGACCTCCCCGCAGCATGGCGCATTCGCGGGAGCCGAAACGCAGGACGCGGGCGGCACGCTGGTGGCGCTCGCGGCCGCGCCCGGCGGCCCGGGTGGCGACTACAAGGCGACCTCGCTGTCGCCGTCGGCGACCTGGAGCGCGGGCGGCAACACCGGCGACTTCGGCTGGCAATATCCGCTGCGCCTGCCGCCGTCGGTCGGCGGGCCCGCGCCCAGCATCAGCTTCGACTATTCGTCGTCCAGTGTGGACGGCCGGATGGTGTCGGCCAACAACCAGGCCTCGATGATCGGCGAGGGGTTCGACTGGCATCCCGGCTACATCGAGCGGCGCTACAACGTGTGTGCCGAGGATCAGGGCAACGGCGCCAACAACTCCGATAAGACCGGCGACCAGTGCTGGGAGACCGACAACGCGGCCCTGTCGCTGGGCGGCCGCGCCGGCGATCTGATCAAGAACGGGTCCAACGCCAACCGCTGGCACCTGCGCCAGGACGACGGCACGAAGATCGAGCGCAAGACCGGCGGGCCCAACTCCGCCAAGGACGGCGAGTGGTGGTTGGTCACCACGCCCGACGGCACGCAGTATTGGTTCGGCGGGCGGTCCGGGTCCAATGCCGTGCTCACCTCGACCGTGTTCGGCAACCACGACAACGAGCCATGCCACCAGGACACGTTCGCCGCGTCGCACTGCACGCAGGGCTACCGCTGGCAGCTGGATTACGTGCTCGACCCGCACGGCAACACGATGTCGTTCACCTATCTGAAGGAGACCAACAAATACGCGCGCAACAACAAGCGTGAGGACGACACGACGTACGACCGAGACGGCTACCTGGAGAAGATCGAATACGGGACGCGTCACAACGTCGCGGGCACCGCGCCGATGCGGGTGCTGTTCACCTATGGCGACCGGTGCCTGTCCGACTGTGGGACCAAGGACGCGGTGCACTGGCCGGACGTGCCGTGGGACCAGCAATGCGCCGCCGATACGTGCGACTACCACCAGAACTCGCCCTCCTTCTGGACCACGCGCAGGCTCGCCACGGTCAAGACGCAGGTGTGGGGCGGATCGGCCTACCGCGATGTCGAGCTGTGGACGCTGACCCACTCGTTCCCGAGCTCCGACCAGCCCACGCTGTGGCTGAGCAAGATTGCCCACAGTGGACTCATCGGCGGCTCGAAAACGGTGCCGGACATCACCTTCCAGGGCGTGGCCATGCCCAACCGGGTCGACACCAACAGCGACCAATACCCGGCGATGAACCGGTACCGCATGAAAACCATCACCTCGGAGACCGGGGGCAAGGTCGACATCCTTTACACGGGCGCGGATTGCGTGCGCGGATCCCGCGTGCCCGACAAGGACAACCTGCAAAACAACGCCCTGCGCTGCTATCCGGTGAAGTGGCAGCCGGAGGACCGGGACAAGCCGATCGACGACTTCTTCCACAAATATCTGGTCAGCGACGTGATCGAGGCGGATCTGTCCGGCTCGTCATCGCGCGTGCTCGTCCACTACGACTATGTGGGCGACCCGGCGTGGCACTACACCGACGACGACGGATTCATCAAGAAGGACTTCAAGACCTGGTCGGTGTGGCGCGGCTACGGCACGGTGCGCGAGACCAAGGGCGACCCGGGGGAGCAGACCCGCGAGGAGCGGCGCTACTTCCGCGGGATGCACGGCGACAAGCTCCCGTCGGGCACCAGGCAGGTGCAGCTGCCGGCGATCGCCGTCGGCAACGTGCCGGCCATCAACGACGAGGACGCCTTCGCCGGCATGGTGCGCGAGACCATCACCTACAACGGCCCGGGCGGCGCGGAGATCTCCGCCAAGGTCACGGCGGGGTGGCAGTCGGCGCCGACCGCGAGCCGCACCATCAACGGGCAGACCGTCCACGCGCGGCACACCGGCATCGCGGCGGACCACACCCGCAAGACGCTCGACCGCGGGCGCGGCCACGTGACCACTTCGCAGACAACGCAGTTCGACTCGCTGGGCATGCCGGTCAGGGTGGACGATCGCGGCGACGACGCGGTGACCGGCGACGAGCAGTGCACGCTGACCGACTACGCGCGCAACACTGGCGCCAACATCCTCGACAAGGTCTCGCGCAAGCGGGACTTCGGCGTCAGCTGCGCCACGGCCACCGGCTGGCCGCTGACCGACGGCGACGTCATGTCGGACACCAAGACCTCATACGACCAGCTGGACTGGGGCGTGGCCCCGAGCAAGGGCGCGGTGAGCAAGGTCGAGGTGCTCAAGGCGTACAACTCCGGAAACCCCACCTATGCCGTGGAAAGCAGTGTCACCAAGCACGACGCGCACGGCCGGCCGACCGAGGAGTGGGACGCCCGCGGCGGCAAGACCACGACCAGCTACACGCCCGCGACGGGTGGGCCGGTGACCGCGTCGACCAAGACCGGCCCGCTGGACCTGACCAAGTCGAGCGTGCTCGAGCCGGCCTGGGGCGTGCCGACATCCACCACGGACGCCAACGGCCGCCGGGTGGACCTCGCCTATGACCCGTTTGGGCGGCTGGTGTCCGTGTGGTTGCCCGGCCGCGACAAGGGCACCCAGACGGCGAGCATCGTCTACGACTATCAGATCCGCAACAACGCGCCGACGGTCGTGGTCACCAAGCGGCTCAACGCCTCGGGCGGTTACCTCACCTCGTACCAGTTCTACGACAACCTGTTGCGCGCCCGCCAGACGCAGGAGTCCAACGGGGCGCCGGGCGCCACCGGCGCGGTGGTCACCGACACCTACTACGACTCGGCCGGCCGCGCGTACAAGACCTACGACCCATACGTGGCAAAGGACGCGGCCAACAACCCGGTGCCGCCCAGCACCAACCTGTTCCTGCCCGCGGGCAACATCCCGTCGGCGAAGGTCAAGCAGTTTGACGGCTCCGGGCGCGAGATCGCGCAGATCACCTACGCCGATGCGCCCCCGGCCAGCCCCGGCGGCACGGAAAGGTGGCGCACCACCACGGTTTACGGCGGCGACCGGGTCGATGTGATCCCGCCCGCCGGTGGCATCGCGACGTCCACCGTCACCAACACCGTGGGCAAGACGACTCAGGTCGTGACCGGCTCCGACGCGGTGGACTACACCTACGACCGCAGGGGCAACCTGGCGAAGGTCGTCGATCCGTCCGGCGCCGTGTGGGAGTACGAAACCGACGCGCGCGGCCGGCAGACCAAGACGGTCGACCCCGACAAGGGCACGACCACCACCGAGTACAACGACGCGGGCGATATCCTGTCCACAACGGACGGTCGCGGCGTCACCATCGCCTACACCTATGACATCACCGGCCGCAAGACCAGCATGCGCGACGGCTCGCCGACCGGGCCGAAGCGGGCCGAATGGTTCTACGACACGCTGTCCAACGGCACGCCCGTCAAGGGTCACCTGGTCAAGACGATCCGCTACGAGGGCGCCGACCAGTACGTCAAGGAGCACCTTGGCTACACCGTCGACTACAAGCCGACCAGCGTCAAATACACCATCCCCAACAACGCGACCGCGGGCGGGGTCAACGGCGAATACACCTACGTCTACACCTATCACCAGGACGGATCGCTTGCCACGACACGCCTTCCGGCCATGGGCGACATGCTCCTGGAGACGCTCACGCACGGCTACAACGCCCTGGGCAAGCCGACCACGCTGAGCACGTCGCTGGGGGGCACCTACGTCACGGGCACCGACTACACCGCCTACAACGAGCTCGGCGCCATGCACCTGCAGCACAACGCGGGCGCCCGGGTGGACATCGTGCGCACCTACGACACCCAATCGCGGCGGCTGGCGCAGATCTGGACCACCCGCGCCACCGCGCCGACGACGGTGTCCGACCTGCGGTACACCTACGACGCGATCGGCAACATCACGAAGCTGTCGGACCTGACCGCGGGCGACCACCAGTGCTTCACCATGGACCACCTGCGCCGGCTCAGGGAGGCGTGGACAGCGTCCAATGGGGATTGCGCGGCGGCACCGTCCGCCGGAGGACCGTCAAAGTATTGGCACAGCTATCGCTACGACGCGGCGGGCAACCGCAGCCAGCTGATCGAGCACGCGACGGCGACCGGCGAGCGCACCACCGATTACACGGCGGGGGACGGGCACCAGGTCGACAGCATGTCCACATCGGACACCACGGGGACAAGGTCGGTGTCCTACACCTACGACGCCTCGGGTAACACTGTGACCCGGCCCGGCGCCACACTGACCTGGGACGCCGAGGGGCACCTCGCCACGAGCACCGACGCGACAGGCGCAACGTCCTACGTGTACGACGTGGACGGCAGTCGCCTGCTGCGCAAGGATCCCAAGGGCAAGACGCTGTATCTGCCGGGTCAGGAGCTGCGCTACACCACCAGCACCGGGCTCAAGACGTGCGCCCGCTACTACACCCACGGCGACGCGGTCGTCGCGACCCGGACCTCCGGCGGCGTGGTGTGGCTGTCGGGGGACCACCACGGCACGGCGGCGATAGCCATCAACGCGGTCGGGCAGGCCACCGCGATCCGGCGGCAGACACCGTTCGGCCAGATCCGCGGCACCACGGGCACGTGGCCGTCCGGGATGGACAAGGGATTCGTCGGCGGCACCAACGACAACACCGGCCTGACGCATCTTGGCGCGCGCGAATACGACCCGGCACTGGGCAGGTTCATCTCCGTCGATCCAGTGATCGACATCAAGGATCCGCAGCAGATGCACGGCTATGTGTATGCCAACAACGCCCCGATCACGTCCAGCGACCCGGACGGACTGTGGCCCAAGTGGCTCGACAAGGCCGCCAACACGGTCAAGAGCGCGGCGAGCACCGCGACGAAGGCGGTCGTCACCGCGACCAAGGCCGTCGGCAGCTGGGTGTATGACAACGCGGGGACCATCTCGACCGTGCTCACGGTCGCGGCCGTCGCGTGCGCGATAATCCCGCCGTTGCAGGCCGCCGCCCCGTTCCTGGGCGCGGCCGCCACGGCCGTCGGCGCCATCGAGACCTACAAGAGTTGCAAGAACGGCGCCGGTCTCGACTGCGCGATGGGGCTGGCCGAGATGGTGCCGGGCGGCCGGGCCGTTGGCGCGGTGGGCAAGGGTGCCAAGTACGCCGACGACGCGATCGATCTGGCCAAGAAGAAGCCGGCCGGGCCGGGCCTGAAACCGGGCGCCCCGGACTGCCACAGCTTCACGCCGGAAACCCCGGTGCTGATGGCCGACGGCGGCAGCAAGCCGATCGGTGAGATCAAGGAGGGTGACCGGGTCGCGGCCAAGGACCCGCAGACCGGTGTCACCGGCGGCCGCGAGGTCACGGTGCTGCACCGCAACCTAGATCAGAAGCTCACCGACGTCACCGTCGTGACGGGCGCCGGCAAGACGCAGACCGTCAAGACGACATGGACCCATCCCTTCTGGAGCCAGACGCGCGGGGACTGGGTCAACGCCGGCGACTTGCGGTCCGGTGAGGTGCTGTCTGCTTTGGACGGTACCAGGGTGAGCGTGGCCAAGGTCCGCAACTACGTGGGCCAGGCGTGGATGCGGGACCTGACCGTCGCCGACATCCACACCTACTTCGTCATCGCGGCGGGCGCGCCGGTCCTGGTGCACAACAACCCGCCCGGCGCGTGCCCGATCCCCGGCCACACCGGCACGTGGCTCGACCTCAACGGCACGCGTGGCGACCCGCCGCCCGGCTGCGTCTGCAAGCAGTGGATCGACACGCGCAACCCGGACCGGAGGCCGGGCGCCAGCCGGGAGGTCGACAACACGACCGAGAAGGCCGACGAGATCAAGCGTCAGCGCGAATACCGGGAGGCGCCACCCAGGGCGCTGGGCAGTGCGGGCAAGGACCTTAAGAAGGCGGCCACCGACGACAACGAGGTATCCGCCTGGGGCATGCTTCTCGCCGCGATCCTCAACGCGATCTTCCGCCGGTGGCCGTGGCTCCGCGGGCGTTGACAGCCCGCTGACCTTGATCGGGGGTGGCCCTGTGCGATGGGGCCACCCCGTACCCCGGCGGTGGCGGCGTTTGCCCGTGTCATCGATGATTTGGGGTTTTACGATATAGAACCGGGTGATTTGCAGTGCGTGGCCGAGCTGGAGGCTGAAAACGGTGGCTACGAGCCTTCCCTGATGTCCTAGGATCGGATCCGACCTGAGACGTTTCGCTGCCTGGGGGCGCGATGGTCGGTTTCGATGTCCTTGGCCAGGTAAGACTCCGCAGCCGTGACGACGGTGAGACGGCCGGCGAGCTGGCCGCGATGCTGCAACGCCTGCTGGGGCTGCTCCTTGCCCGGGCCGGCCGGCCGATCGACGTCGACGCCATCGCCGAGGTGCTCTGGGAGGGCGCGCCGCCGCGCACCGCGCGCAAGACCGTGCAGATCTACATTCACCGCCTGCGCCGCGCGCTCGGTGACGACAACCGGGTGGTTTTCTCCGATAGTGGATACCGGTTGATCGTCGCCGAGGGCGAGCTTGACGCGCACGCCTTCGAGGCGCTCGTGGCGCAAGCGGCAACGGCCAAGGAGCGCGGCCAGCCGGCGATGGCGGATCGCCCGCGTATGCGGGGCCGCGCCACAGGGCCAGCGCCCGATCCAGCAGGCGATCCGCCATCGCCGGCTGGCCGCGCTCCTTGGCCGTTGCCGCTTGCGCCACGAGCGCCTCGAAGGCGTGCGCGTCAAGCTCGC
>JBIOYB010000175.1:0-9752 GCA_044869915.1 Allorhizocola sp. | reverse complement strand
CGCACTGGGTCCCGGCATCCCCGGATCACGCCCTACCTGCTCATCGCGCCGTTCTTCGTGGTGTTCCTCATCTTCGGGCTGTTCCCGCTGGGCTACACGATGTTTGTGTCGCTCAACGAGTGGAATCTCATCGCAGGAGACGAGCACACGTTTGTCGGGCTGGACAACTACCGCCGGCTGCTCGAAGATCCGAACTTCTGGAACGCGCTGGGCAACACGCTTTCGATCTGGGTTCTGTCCACGGTGCCGCAGCTGATCTTCGCGCTCGGGCTGGCGCACATCCTCAACACCCGCTTGCGCGCCAGGACGTTTTTCCGCATGGGTGTGCTCGTGCCCAACGTGGCCTCCCTCGTCGCCGTGACGATCATCTTCGCCCAGCTGTTCGGACGCGACTTCGGGCTGATCAACTGGACGCTCGGGCTCGTGGGCGTTGCGCCCATCGACTGGCAGGCCTCAACAGGTACCTCCCATCTGGCGATTTCAATCATGGTGATCTGGCGCTGGACGGGCTACAACGCGCTGGTATACCTGGCCGCGATGCAGGCCATCCCGCGGGAGCACTACGAGGCGGCGAGCATCGACGGCGCGGGCAACTGGAAGATGTTGCGCCGCATCACGCTCCCGGCCCTGCGTCCTGTGATCATCTTTACCGCGCTGATTTCGACGATCAATGGGCTGCAACTGTTCACCGAGCCGCTGCTGTTCGACGCGACCCCGGGCCGCGTGACCGGCGGGGCGGACCGGCAGTTCCAGACACTCACGGTTTATCTGTACGAGCAGGGGTTCCGCGAGTTCGACTTCGGCTACGCCGCGACCGTCGGCTGGGTTTTGTTCCTCGTGATCGTCGTGGTCGCACTGATCAACTTCACCCTCACCCGGCGCATGAGCCCGGGCCGGTGACCGGACCGAAGGAGGAAACCCATGCGCCAGTTCCATCGAGCCGGCCCGCTCACCTACGCCATCCTCATCGTCGTGATCCTGCTTTCGGTCTTTCCGCTCTACTGGACCGGGGTGATCGCCTCGCAGTCCAGTGAGGCCATCGCCCACACGCCACCCGCGCTGCTGCCCGGCGGCAACCTGTGGGACAACATGAGCCGGGTGTTCGAGCAGACCAACTTCCTCAAGGCACTACAAAATTCGCTGCTCGTGTCCGGCGCGATCACGCTGTCGGTGCTCGTGTTCTGCTCGCTGGCCGGGTTCGCCTTCGCGAAGCTGCACTTCAAAGGGAGGCAGGCGCTGCTCGTGCTCGTCGTGGCCACGATGGCGGTGCCCACCCAGCTGGGCATCATCCCGCTGTACATCATGATCGGTGAGCTGGGCTGGTCGGGCCGGCTACCCGCGGTCATCGTGCCCGGCATGGTCACCGCGTTCGGGGTGTTCTGGATGCGGCAGTACATCGCCGAGGTCGTTCCGGACGAAATCATCGACGCCGCAGGGGTCGACGGGTGTCACACCGTCCGGATCTATTGGCACGTCGTGCTTCCCGCGATCCGGCCGGCGGCGGCCGTGCTCGGCCTGTTCACGTTCATGTCGGCGTGGAACGACTTCTTCTGGCCGCTGGTCGTGCTCACCCCGGACAACCCGACCGTCCAGGTCGCACTGTCCACATTGTCCGCCGGATACGTACAGGACTACGCGCTCGTGCTCGCCGCGACCGCGCTGGCGACCCTGCCCGTGCTCATCGTGTTCGCGTTGCTCGGGCGCCACATCATCGGCGGCATCATGGAAGGTGCGATCAAGTAGTGGTGGCTTCATACGACTACATCATCGTGGGCGCGGGCAGTGCGGGCGCCGTGCTCGCGGCCCGGCTCAGCGAGGATCCGGCCAACCGGGTGCTGCTGCTTGAGGCGGGCCCACCCGACGACGATCCGGCGATCCGGACCCCGGCGCTGATGGCGTCGCTGTTTCACACCCGATACGACTGGGACTTTCGCTCCCAGCCGCAGCCGGAGGCGGGCGGACGCGTGGTGGACTGGCCGCTGGGGCGCACGCTTGGTGGGACGTCCTCGACCAACGCGATGATTTACGTGCGGGGCGCGCCGGCCGATTTCGACCGCTGGCGCGACGAATACGGCTGCGAGGGCTGGGGTCACACCGATCTGCTGCCCTACTTCGAGCGGGCCGAGGATGTACTGCGGGTGGAATCGTTGCGGCACAGGGATCCACTGACGCGGGCGTGGGTCCAGGCGGCGATCGATTATGGACTGTCCGCAAACGACGACTTCAACGGCGCGGTACAGGACGGGACCGGGTTCTTTGCCCTTAATCAGCGCCGAGGGCGGCGATGGTCGGTGGCGGACGCCTACCTGCGCGTCAACCGTCCAAATCTGACTGTCCTCACCGGAGCGATCGCCCACTGCGTCGTCATAGAGCGCGGCCGGGCCGTGGGTGTCATATACCGGCACGGAAGCGAGATTGTGCGGGCGCGGTCAGGGGCCGAAGTCATCCTGGCGGCCGGCGCGGTCAAGTCTCCCCAACTGCTACTTCTGTCCAAAGTAGACAATCCAGCGGTGGGGGTGGGACTGCAGGACCACCCGCGGTGCACGGCCGTGTGGCGGATGGCCGGACAGCCGCGCGATTACCCGTTCGCCGCCCTGCGGTGGCGTCTGTTCGGCACGGGTCCGCTGGCATCCAACGGGGGCGAGGCGGGCGGGTTCGTGCGCACACGGCCCGGGCTCGACGCCCCCGACCTTCAATACATGGTCTGCCCGCCGTCGGTACTCGATCGGGGCGCACCGCCGTCGGTGGCCGTGCTGGTGACGGCGATCGAGGTGCGCAGCCGCGGGCGGATCTGGTTGCGGGACGACGATCCCGAGTCCGATCCGGCGATCGATCCGGGCTATCTCACCGACCCCGCCGACCTGGACGTGCTGGTCGCAGGCCTGCGGCAGGCACGCGAGATCGCCACGCACGAGCCGTTTGCCAGCCAGGTGGTGTCGGAGGCCGCGCCAGGTCCCGTGGACGACTCCGCTCTGCGGGAGTGGGCGCGCCACAACGTGGTCACGATGCACCACCCCACGAGCACGTGCGCCATGGGCGGCGGACCGTCCTCCGTATGCGATCCACAGCTACGGGTACGCGGGGTCGAGAGGCTGCGGGTCGTCGACGCATCGGTGATGCCACGCATCCCGCGGGGCAACACCAACGCACCGACGATCGCACTCGCTGAGCGCGCCTGCGACCTGATCCTGGGCAACACACCACTGAGAGGGAACACAACATGAAGACTGTCCTGTTTGTCCTCACGAGCCATGGGCGGCTGGGCGACACCGGACGCGAGACCGGGTACTGGCTGGCCGAAGCGGCGCATCCGTGGGAGGTGTTCAAGGCGGCCGGATACGAGGTCGTGCTCGGCTCGGTCGCCGGTGGCCGCCCACCTGTAGACGGAGCCGAGCTCGACGATCCCCTGCAGGCCGCGTTTCTGGCCGAGCCCGCGCTCAACGAGACGGCCGAACTCGACCAGATCGACCCAGCACGGTTCGACGCGGTGCTCTACATCGGCGGGCACGGAGCGATGTGGGACTTCCCCGGCAATCAGGCGGTCGCCCGGATCGGCGCACATATTTACGACGCCGGCGGTGTGGTCGCGGCCGTCTGCCACGGACCAGCCGGGCTGCTCGACATCCGCCGGGCGGACGGGCGATACCTGTTGGAAGGCAAGGAGGTCACGTCGTTCTCCAACGCGGAGGAGCGGCAGATCGCGCTCGACCGCGTCGTGCCCTTCCTGCTCCAGACCGCGCTGCAGCAACGGGGCGCCCGGCACACCGACAACGGCATCTTCCAGCCGCGGGTGGTCGTGGACGAGCGCCTCGTGACAGGCCAGAACCCGCCGTCGGCGAAGGGAGTCGCGCTGGAGGTCGTGCGGTTGCTTGGCTAGCGCTAGCCCTGGTCTGCCTCGGTGGGACGGGGCGGCAGAATCCCGATCTTTCCTTGCTGTTGTCCAATCGGGAATCGTCTGTAGAGCGACAGAGTTTAGTGCGTTCCGGGCTGCTCGACCTGTTCATACTGGTTGATGTGGACGGCGCCGGCGGAAGGCTCCGGCGCTCCAGTGCACAAGGTCCAACACCCCGGCGATGATGACCCAGAACCATTCCCAGCCGGTCAGGCCCACGCCGGGTGTGTAGAGGATGACGTATATCAGCGTCGCGAAAGGCAGGAAGATGATGCCCAGCAAAGGCCAAAGCCACGTGTCAAAAGCGGCGTTCACCAGCGCCGGTCGCATGAGCCACACGATGAACAGACCCAGCCGCGGAAACAGCCCGGCAAACATGACGAACAAGCAACCCATGACGACCCCCCGCTTTCGGCTACTGCCGTCTCTACAGGCTAGATCGGGCCTCTTACTTATGAGTTGGGTTTTGACTTTCTTGATGACGCCGTAGGCCGAGAGTCCTTTCCTGGCAACCTCCACTCCCGACCGCCTCCATGACGACGTCGGCGCCCAGCTCGCCGGTCAGCGCGGCCACCATCTCGGCCACGTCCGGCCCGGCGACGAACGGTCAAATGTCGTTCATCCGGCCCGCCCCTTCACGGATAGATGACTTCACTTGGCGCGCGACGCGGCGCCGCAGGAGGCATTCCCGGCGGCGCCTGCCCGATCCGCACGGCAAGCTGTGGCACGCCCATGCCCACGCCCGCCAGCAGCCGGCGCAACTGCTCGCGGGTCACGGCAAGCTCGGTGACGTCGCTGATCGGCGCGGTGGCCAGGCCGAGACTCGTGGCGGTGAGCAGGACGCCCGACAGCGCCTCGCCAGCCCGCAGCCATGCGAGCGGGGTGTCCTGGTCGGTGATGATGACCGCGTACTGCGCGCCGGTGTCGGTGTACGGGCCGGCGGGCATCCCTTGTTCGCCGAACGGGACGAAGTCGCGCACCGGCACGGCCCGCGGTGAGGGCTCGACGGCCGTGGCCACCGGCACTCCGTCGCCGCTCCACGCCGGCCGGTGGGTCCACCGGATCAGCTCGCTGCGGTATTCGGCGTCGGCCAGTTGCAGCACTCCGGCCCGGGCGGCGGTCAGCGCCAGCACGGCCACCTCATCGCGCCGCACCAGGTGCAGGTGGGCCTGTTGCGACTCGGCCGCCTCAACCAGCGCGGCGGTGGCCGGCGCCGGTACCCCCGAATCAAAAGCTCGACGGTCCGTTCGCCGCAACGATATCGCTTGCCGCAGCGCCACGTCGCTGTCATCGGGTTGATACGGCCCGCCGAGGCGCACCCGCGCCAACAGATCAGGGTCATCCGGGTCGGGCAGCCGCGCGACGTCGGCCCGGTGGCCGGCCGCGGCCAAGGCCACGCGGGCGTGATGCAGGGCCACACCGCAACTGATGATCAACATGCGGCCGTCCGGGTCGGCCACCAGCAGCTGGCGCTCCCAGTCGGCCCACAGGCGCAGCGCATCACCGGCGATCTGCCAGCGCCACGGCTGGGTATTGAAAATCGACGGTGCGGTGAGCGCCGCCTCGGCGCTTTGGCGAAGTACCTGCATGTCTTCACGGTGCGCCTGGCCAGGCAGCCTTGTTCAGTGCCGGGTGACCCGACTCCGGCAGGGTCCAAAGTCCCTTCCTCCGGGCAGGGACGCGGGGCAGACTGGGCATTATGATCAAAGTCTTCCTGCTCGACGACCACGAGGTGGTGCGGCGCGGCCTACGCGAGCTGTTGGAGGCCCAGGACGACATCGAAGTGGTGGGCGAGGCCGGACTGGTCCAGGAGGCGATCGCTCGCGCGCCGGCGCTGCGCCCGGATGTGGCCATCCTGGACGCGCGGCTGCCCGACGGCAGCGGCATCGACGTCTGTCGCGACATCCGGTCGGTGGACCCGTCGATCCGGGCGCTGATCCTGACCTCATTCGAGGACGACGAGGCACTGTTCGCCGCGATCATGGCGGGGGCGGCCGGCTATGTGCTCAAACAGATCCGCGGCAACGACCTGGTCCAGGCGGTGCGCAGCGTCGCGGCCGGACAGTCGCTTTTGGACCCGGCGGTCACGCAGCGCGTGCTGGAACGCATCCGCAACCCGCACCACCTACCGGACGAGTTGAAGTCATTGACCGAGCAGGAGCGCAAAATACTCGATCTCGTCGCCGCCGGCCTGACCAACCGGCAGATCGCCACCCAGCTGTTCCTGGCCGAGAAGACGGTCAAAAACTACGTGTCAAGCCTGCTGGCCAAGCTGGGACTGGAGCGGCGGACCCAGGCGGCGGTCCTGGCGGTCAAGCTGCAAGACGAACGTCCCAGGTGATTTTGGTACCGGCCGGAGCCACATCGGTCACGGAGAAGCTTCCGCCCAGCCGTTCGGCGCGCTCCCGCAGGTTTCGCAGCCCGCCTCGCTCGGCCGCGCCGCCGCACCCGTCGTCGACGACCGTCACCGCGAGCCGATCCGACTGGGCGTGCACCCGCACCTCCACCCGCCCGGCCCCGGCATGACGTACCACATTGGACAGTGCCTCCCGCACGACCGCCACCAGGTCGCCACGGACCTCATCGGGCACCGCGCTGTCGACCGGCCCGTCGAGCACCAGCACCGGTTTGAAGCCCAACGATTCGGCCGCCGTGGCCACGAGCTCGCGCAACTCGCCGCGCAGCGAACGGCCCGCCGGGGCCCGCAGATGGAAGATGGCCCCGCGGATGTCGCGGATCGTCGAGTCCAGCTCGTCCACTGCCGCGTTGATCCGTGCCGCCGCCTCCGGCTTTTGCGCCATCCCGGCCACGGTCTGTAGCTGCAGCCCGGTGGCGAACAGCCGCTGGATCACCACGTCGTGCAGATCGCGGGCGATGCGCTCGCGGTCGGAGAGCACCAGCAGCTCCTCGCGATCCTCCCGCGATCGAGCACGCTCGATGGCCAGACTCGCCTGCGCCGCGAACGAGTTGAGCAGCAACAGCTCGTCCACGCCACGCGCCTCACCCTCATAGGCCACGATCAGGACACCCTGGGCCCCGGCGAACGGCGCCACCACCGCCCGCAGGGCGGGCAGCGCCACCGGCCACGGCGCGGCCTGACCGACATGCTCCACGGCGACCGCCTGCCCCGACTTCAGCACGGGCTCGAACGCGGTGTCGGCGACCGGGAACCGCTGCCCCGCCAGACCGACGATGGGTTGGTGGGCGTCGATCACCTCCACGATCAGCTCAGCGGAATCCGCATCGTGCAGCAGGACCATCACCAGCGCCGCGTCGGCGACCTGCCGGGCCCGGCCGGCCACCATGGCCAGCGCCTGATCCAGGTGCACCTGGCCGGACAGGCTGGTGATGATCTCGGCGGTCGCGGTCAGCCACTCCTGCCTGCGCTTGGCCAGCTCATACAGCCGTGCGTTTTCGATCGCGGCGCCGGCCGCGGTGGCCAGAGCCACCACGATCTCCTCGTCGTCCTCGGTGAACTCGGCCGCGCCCTGCTTTTCCGCCAGGTAAAGGTTGCCGAACACCTGATCGCGGATGCGCACCGGCACCCCGAGGAAGCTGTGCATGGGCGGGTGATTGGGCGGGAAGCCGGCCGACTGCGGGTGCCGGTTGATGTCGGGCAACCGCACCGGACGCGGGTCGGCGATCAGCAGGCCGAGCACGCCCTTGCCGGTCGGCAGATCACCGATCGCGGCGTGCGTGCGAGCATCAATGCCGTGGGTGATGAACTCGACCAGCCGCCGATCCCCGCCGACCACACCCAGCGCGCCGTATTTTGCGCCTGCCAGCTGGCACGCCGCCACCACAATCCGCTCCAGCGTCGCCCGCAGCTCCAGATCACTGCCGACGGCCACCACCGCGTCCAGCAGACTGCGCAGCCGCTCCCGGCTGGCCATCACGTCGGCCACCCGGTCAAGCAGCTCGTGCAGCAGCTCGTCGAGGCGCACCCGGGACAGCGGCGTCAAACCCAGGGACGCCCACCGTTGCGGCTCGATCACCCACCCATGCTATGTCCCGACTCGCGGTCTCGACTCCACCTGTGAGGTAGACACATGACAATCGACGAGGCACCCCTGCTCGGCACGGCGGCATGGCACGCCACCCGCAACGTGCCCATCGCCGCGCCGCACGAGCCCGCCGGCGATGTGTGGGCACGGCTTCAGGGCCGGACCTTTGACAGCGCCGCCGTCATCGCGGTCTGCGACGGGGAACGGCTCGTGGGCCTGCTGACCGTCGAGCGTCTGCTGGCCGCCGGCCCGGCCCGGCCGGTCGCGGACGTCATGGACGCCGATCCGCCCACGCTGGCCCCGGGGACCGACCAGGAGCACGCCGCGTGGCGGGCGGTCCAGCACGGCGAGCCGGGCCTGGCCGTGGTAGGCCCCGACGGCGCGTTCGTGGGGCTGATCGCGCCGCAGCGGCTGCTGCGGGTCCTGCTGGAGGAGCACGACGAGGACATGGCGCGCCTCGGTGGCTACCTGCACAGCAGCGCGGAGGCACGCTCGGCCAGCCGCGAGCGCGTGCGGTGGCGGCTGTGGCACCGCCTGCCCTGGCTCGGTCTGGGCTTGATCGGTGTGCTTGGTTCGGCCAACCTGTTGCGCGCCTTCGAGGAGCATCTGTCGACCAACCTGGCGGTGGCCTACTTCCTGCCCGGCATCGTGTATCTGGCCGCGGCCGTGGGCAACCAGACGCAAACCCTTGCCGTGCGCGGGCTTTCGGTCGGCGTGGGCATCCGCAGCGTCGCCGTGCGCGAGGCGGTCACCGGCCTGCTCGTGGGCGCGCTGCTCGCGGCCGCGATGTATCTGATCGTCGCCATCGGATGGCACGACGCCACCCTGGCCCAGGCGGTCGCGGGCGCGGTGCTCATCGCGAGCACGGCTGCGACCCTGGTCGGCATGGCGCTGCCCTGGGCACTGCAGCGCCTGGGCCAGGATCCGGCCTACGGTTCCGGCCCGGTGGCAACGATCATCCAGGATCTGCTTTCCATTCTTATCTATTTGGGTACCGTCACGGCGCTGCTGTGACCTCGATGAGTTGCTTGGCCGGGAGCCGGGGCGTGTGCGGCGGGCCGGGATGCGCGCTGTCCATGACACCAAGCCGCAGCACCAGATATGGGTAGCCGATCCCGGACAGCATGCGGCGCAACGTCTCCCGCGTCGCGAGCACCTCCACCACCGCACTGAACGGCAGCACCGACACACCCTGCTCGGTGGCCGCGAGCCAGCCCGCCGACAGCGCCTCACCCGCACGCAACCAGTCCAGCGGCTCGTCGCCGCGTCCAAACAGGACGACATAGCTCGCCGCCCGATCCGTGCCCGCGCCCGCTTCCAGCGTGCCCATGCGGACGAAGTCGCGCCCCGGAACCACGCCTTCCGGCGGCGCGTCGGCCAGCGCGCTGTCGGGCACGCCCGTGCCCTGCGGCCGTTCGCCGCCGACCCAGTAGAGCATCTCGTGCCGCTGCTCGGCATCCATGATCCCGATCCGGTCGGCGCGTGCGCTCGCCGCACCCAGATCGATGACCTGGTCGGGCTTGAGCAGGTGCACGTCTGTGCTGTACGGGGCCGCTGCCCGGCGCACGGCATCGATCGTGTCAGGCGTGACCGGGGTGTCGCCGACCGGCCGGCGGTCGGTGTGGCGCACCCGGATCGCCTGCATCCGGCGCATCGCCTCGGCGGTGACGCCGGTCCGGGCGCCCAGCGTGATCCGGGCAAGCAGGTCCGGGTGGTCTGGGCGGTCCGGGTGGTCGGGCGCCGGCAGCCGCTCCACGCGGGCCGTCCAGCCCTCGGCGGCCAGCGCGGCCACGGCGTGGTCCAGCGCCGCCCCGCAGCTGATGGTCAGCAGGCGCCCCTGCGGGTCGGCCACATTC
>JBIOYB010000174.1:0-8222 GCA_044869915.1 Allorhizocola sp. | reverse complement strand
CACCGAGACCTGGGTCGCCCGGCTGTATGAGCAGCTGCCCAACTGTGCCCCATGGCGCCTGGCCGCCGCATGCGAGGTCTGGCAGGCGGAGCGGCCGCCGCGCCGGCCGTGGAACGATCCGATCCCGCTGTTCGGCCTCAAAGGACTGAACGTGTCGGCCAAGCCGATGGTGGGGGTCCAGATGCGCGACGGCGTGACCCGCCTGGTGATGACCTGGACCGGGAGCAACGCGCGCATGCCCCGGGCGCTGTGGGAGCGCCCGGCCGACCTGGAAGCGGCCCTGTTGGCAACCGGCGCAAACTGACGCCTGGGGCTAGCCCCAGGCGATGGGCAGCGAGTCGTAGCCGCGCAACACGAGCCGGTCGCGCCGGGTGGGCGTGCCGTCCCGGCGCAGCCCCGGGAGGCGTTGCAGCAGAAGCGGGAAGGCGACCTGGCCCTCGAGCCGGGCCAGGGCCGCGCCGAGACAAAAGTGTGCGCCTGCGCCAAACGAGATGGGCGTGTTGTTGGGCCGCGCCGGGTCAAACCGGTCCGCCCCGGCGAACCGGGCCTCGTCGCGATTGGCCGAACCGATGAGGATGAGCACGAAGGTGCCGGCCGCGACCGGCCGTCCACACAGGACGGTGGGGGCGAGCGCGACGCGCGAAGTCGCTTGCACGGGCGCGTCGTAGCGCAGGAACTCCTCGACGTACGGCACGGGATCGCCCATCGCGCCCATGTGCTCCGGGTGCTCGAGCAGCGTCATGATCCCGTTGCCGATCAGGTTGGTGGTCGTCTCGAACCCGGCGATCAGCAGCAGGGCGAGGTTGCCCAGCAGCTCGCGCTCTGGCAGGGCGCCGGCCAGGTCGGTGACGAGCCCCGGCCTGCCCTGCGTGACCAGGTGTTTGAAGTAGGCGTGCAGCAGCTCGTGGGCGCTCTGGGCCGCCTCGAGCTGCTCCGGTGTGGCCGTGCCCTCCAGGACGACGGTGCCGTCCGCGGCCACCGAGCGGAACCAGTTTTGATCCTTCTCCGGCACGCCGAGCAGCTCGCAGATGACGCCGACGGGCAGCCGATACGCGAAGTCGGCCATGAGGTCGGCACTGTTTGACTTGGCGCGCATGGCATCGATGAGCGCGTTGGCCAGCCGCTCGATGGTGTCGCGCAGGCCCTGCACGCGGCGCGCGGTGAAGGCGCCCGTCATGAGGCGGCGCACCCGGGTGTGGTCGGGCGGGTTCATGCCCAGCAGCGAAATCTCGCCCGGGTTGGGTTGGACCCCGAGGTTGTTGTCGCGCAACGCTTCGTCGACCGCGGCGTAGGAGGTGGCGATGAGCAGCCCGTCCACGATCTCGACGACCGGGCCGAGTTGGCGCAGCGCCGCGTAGACGGGGTAGGGGTCGCGGCGGCCTTCGGCCGAGTTGAGCGCGTCGTAAAGGTCCACGGCGCAACGGTATAGGGAACCTCCAAACGGGTGTCGCGACTCTTACCGGGCATGAGGATGGCACTTGTTGTCGGGCTGGTGATCGCCCTTGCCGGCTGTGGGACTGATCCATCGCCGGGATGTGGGCCGAAGGTGGAGACGGGCCCGCTGCCGGAGTGGGCGCGCGCCGGGTTCTCCGGCGATTCGAGCATGCCGCATGTCATGGGCGACCGCGGGGACATCGTGGCCGCCATCTTCGGGTACCCGCTGGTGGTGTCCAAACCGGACGGCACAAGCAACAAGATCCTTTGGGTGTCCCGGTTTCCGGTCGAGCACGGCGACCTCGTCATCGAGGCGAAGCTGGACGGGACGGACGTCACCGCGAGCCGCCGCGTCACGGGCGCGCCCGGGCCGTCCATCATCGATCTCCCGCGATCCGGCTGCTGGCGGCTCGCACTGACCTGGGCGGACCACGCCGACACGATGGACCTGATCTACCAGTAGGCGCGAGCCCGCGGGGACTATGGTGTCACGATGGATCTCGCTTTTCGGGTGGCACATGAGCCGGGCGAGTTGCGCGCGGTCGCGGAGCTGTTCAACGAGATCTGGCGCGCGCCCGCGGGACACTGGGTGTTCTCGCCCGAGCTGTTGCGGCAGGTGACCCACGCGGGCGGCGCGGTGCACGCCGCCCATGCGGGAGCCGAGCTCGTGGGCGGATCGGCGGCCATCTTCGGGCCGGACGGTCAGGCTTACTCGCTCGTCGCGGGCGTGCGCGGGTCGGATCGAGGGATCGGTTTCGAGCTCAAGCAGGAGCAGCGGCGGTGGGCGCTGTCGTGCGGCGCGACCGTGATGCGGTGGACGTTTGACCCGCTGGTCGGGCGCAACGCGCGGTTCAACCTGATAAAGCTCGGCGCGACCGCGGTCGAATACACGGTCGACTTCTACGGGCCGATGGACGACGTCGTACAGGGCACGGACGAGACGGATCGGCTGACCGTGCAGTGGCGGTTGGACACAGCAGCGCCCCGGCCCGATCTTCTCAGGAGCGCAGAGGGACTCTGGTGCCAGGTGCCGCGCGACATCGTCGAGTTGCGGCGCACCGACCCGGCCTCGGCGAGCCGGTGGCGGCTGGCGGTGCGCGAGGTGATGGCGTCCGCGTTCGCCAACGGTTACGTGGCGACGGGAATTACCCGCGACGGATGGTACCGATTGGAGATTCCCAGTGCAGATTGAGCGGATCGAGCTGATCCACATCCGGATGCCGTTGGTGGGTGCTTTCAGGACTTCGTTTGGCACCGACACCGTGCGCGACACATTCCTGCTGCATGTGCTGACCGCGGGTGGTGGGCAGGGCTGGGGCGAGTATGGCGGCGACCCGGATCCGGCCTATTCGTCGGAGTTTTCGGACAGCACCGAGCTTGTGCTGAAGGATCACCTGATCCCGAGGCTGCCGGGCGACGTGACAGCGGCCGGGTTCGGGCCCGCGGTGCGGGGCGTCAAGGGGCACCGCATGGCCAAGGCGGTGCTCGAGACGGCGATCCTGGACGCGGAGCTGCGCACATATGGCATGCCGCTGAGCAACTATCTCGGGTCGGTGAAGGATCGGGTGCCGGCGGGGGTTTCGGTCGGCATCATGGACACCATCCCGCAGCTGCTCAAGCAGGTGGGCGCCTACCTGGAGGCGGGATACGTGCGGATCAAGCTCAAAATCGAGCCCGGATGGGATGTTTCGCCCGTGCGTGCCGTGCGGGAAGCGTTCGGCGATGACGTGCCGCTGCAGGTCGACGCGAATACGGCCTATTCGCTGACGGACGCGCGGCACCTGCGGCGGCTCGACGAGTTCGGGCTGCTGCTCATCGAGCAGCCGCTCGACACCGACGACCTGGGCGGGCACGCGAAGCTCGCCGGCATGATCGAGACACCGGTGTGTTTGGACGAATCCATCTCCTCCGCACGGGACGCCGCGACGGCGATCGCCATGGGCGCGTGTTCCATCATCAATATCAAGCCGTCGCGGGTGGGCGGATACCTTGAGGCGCGCCGGGTCCACGACGTCGCTGTGGCGGCCGGGGTGCCGGTGTGGTGCGGCGGCATGCTCGAGACGGGCGTCGGCAGGGCGGCCAACCTGGCGCTCGCGGCCCTGCCGGGATTCGTCCTGCCGGGCGACACCTCGGCCTCAAACCGTTACTACGCCGAGGATTTGACGGAACCTTTTGTTTTGGGGTCCGACGGGTGCGTCGCCCTGCCGCAAGGCCCCGGGATCGGCGTCGACATCCTCCCGTCCATTTTGGAGCGCCACACGGTCGCGCGCCGCCAGCTGCTCTAACCGGGGGCGCCGCCAGCTGCTCTAACCGGGGGCGTTGCCGGAGACCGACGCGCGGCGCTTCAGTCCGCCAGCCCCTGAAACTGGCCGAACCCGGTCACGGTGATCACGGCCTCGCCCGCCTCGTCGGACGCCGCCAGGTCCACGGTCGCGGTGATCTGCCAGTCGTGATGCGACTCCGGGTCGGCGATGATCTGGCGAACTCGCCACTGCACCGCGCCCTCCTCGACCACGAAGAAGCGCGGCCCCCGCGCCTCCGGCCCGGTCGGGATCTCGTCGTGCTCGGCGAAGTATTCGTCCAAAGCGGACTGCCAGTCGACGCCCGGATCCAGCTCCTCCAGCTGACCGTAGCGCCGCAGTGCAGCCTGCTCGACCCGGCGAAACAGCGCATTGCGCACCTGCACCCGGAACGCCCGCACGTTGCGCGTCACCGCGGGCGGCGGCGTCTCGGCCAGATCGCCTGACGGGTTCTGCAGCCGCTCCCACTCGTCGAGCAGGCTCGAGTCGACCTGCCGCACCAGCTCGCCCAGCCACTCGATGACGTCGCCGAGCTCCTCGGTCTTGGCGTCGTCGGGCACGGTCTGGCGCAGCGCGCGATAGGCGTCGGCGAGGTAGCGCAGCACGAGCCCCTCGGAGCGCGCCAGCCCGTAGAAGCCCACGTATTCGACGAACGTCATGCCCTTCTCGAACAGGTCGCGCACCACAGACTTGGGCGACAGGCGCGAGTCGGCCACCCACGGGTGCCCCTTGCGATAGGAATCGAACGCGACCTCGAGCAGCTGTTCCAAGGGCTTGGGATGGGTGACGCCCTCGAGCAGCGTCATGCGCTCCTCATACTCGATGCCGTCGGCCTTCATCTGCGCGACCGCTTCCGCCTTGGCCCGATCCTGCTGGGCATACAGCACCTGGCGCGGATCCTCCAAAGTGGACTCGATGATGGACACCACGTCCAGGGCATAGCCGGGCTCGTCCCGCGACAGCAGCTCGATCGCGGCCACGGCGAACGGCGACAGCGGCTGGTTGAGCGCGAACCCGAGCTGCAGCTCGTCGACGATCCGGATCGCACCGTCCTCTTGCGAGACGAGCCCGGCCGCGCGCAGCCCGCGATAGATGGCGATCGCCCGGCGGATGTGCGCTCGTTGCGAAGCCGCGGTCTCGTGGTTGTCCGTCAGCAGCCTGCGCATGTTTGCGAACACGTTGCCGCCGCGCTCGATGACGTTGAGCACCATCGCGTGCGACACGTGGAAGCTGGACGTCAGCGGCTCCGGCTCGGCCGAGACCAACCGCTCGAACGTGGGCTGGCCCCAGCCCACGAACCCCTCGGGTGGCTTCTTGCGCACGAGCTTGCGCAGCTTTTTGGGGTCGCCCGCGGCCTTGGCGACCGCCTTCTCGTTTTCGATCACGTGATCGGGTGCCTGAACGATGACCGTGCCGAGCGTGTCGTATCCGGCGCGCCCCGCACGCCCCGCGATCTGATGGAACTCCCGGGCCTTGAGCAGCCTCATCCTCGTACCATCAAATTTATTTAAGCCTGTAAATAACACCGTCCGGATCGGCAGGTTGATCCCGACCCCCAGGGTGTCCGTGCCGCAGACCACCTTCAGCAGCCCGGCCTGTGCGAGCTGCTCCACCAGGCGCCGATATTTGGGCAGCATGCCCGCGTGGTGCACGCCGATGCCATGACGCACGAGCCGGGACAGCGCTTTGCCAAACCCGGCGGTGAAACGGAACTTGCCGATCAGCGCGGCGATCGCGTCCTTTTCCGCTCGCGTGCACATGTTGATGCTCATCAGCGCGCTGGCCTGCTCCAGCGCGGCCGCCTGGGTGAAGTGCACGATGTAGATCGGCGCCTGGCGGGTGGTCAGCAGCTCCTCGATCGTCTCGTGCAGCGGCGTCGTCACATATGAGTGCATCAGCGGGACGGGCCGCTCGGCCGACGTGATCACGGCCGTCGACCGGCCGGTGCGCCGGGTCAGGTCCTCCTTGAACCGGGTCACATCGCCCAGGGTGGCCGACATGAGCACGAACTGCGCATTGGGCAGCTCCAGCAGCGGGATCTGCCACGCCCAGCCGCGGTCGGGCTCCGAGTAGAAGTGGAACTCGTCCATGATGACCGTGCCCACATCGGCGCCCGGGCCGAAGCGCAGCGCCAGGTTGGCCAGGATCTCTGCGGTGCAGCAGATGATCGGCGCGTCCGGGTTGACCGCCGCGTCGCCGGTCATCATGCCTACGTTGTCCGGGCCGAAAATCGCGCACAGGGCGAAGAACTTCTCCGACACGAGCGCCTTGATCGGCGCCGTGTAGAAGCTGCGGGACCCGTGCGAGAGGGCGGCGAAGTGCGCTCCGACGGCGACCATGCTCTTGCCCGAGCCGGTCGGCGTACTCAAGATCACATTTGCGCCCGTGACGATCTCGAACATCGCCTCTTGCTGGGCCGTGTACAGTGATAAACCTTGATGTGTAGCCCAGGTCTCGAAGGCGTCGAGGATGGCTTCGTCTGTCGGATCGGTGAAGGGCGTCAGCGTCATGATTCCGCAATAGTGCCATGTCATAGGTGTGGCCCGGACCATGCGAGGCCAATATCGATTCCGTCGGATACGCTGCGTGAGGTAGCGTACAAAATTGTGCGGTGGAGGCGATCATGGCGGAGGACCCGTCCCCTGTCGTCGTTGACCTGGGCGGTTTGAGCGAGATCGGCGCCTGGTTGCAGCGCGAGACGCAGCATCTGGCGCAGGATGTCGCCCGTGATGTCCACTTTGGACATCACTCCCCGTGTGGGGAGACCAACGCAGCGCGGTGGGCGCTTGTCACGGTGCTCGACGGGCATGCCGCCCGGGCCGAACACCATAGGCGCGAGATCGCGGCGGTCGCGTCCGCCGTGCACGAGATCGTGACGCGCTACGACACGGCAGACAGCGCAGGCTCCGACAGGCTGCGAGGGCTGGGCCGATGATCTGGCACACCGCGTGGGACGCCTACGACGTCCCGCGCCTGTGGGACGCGGTCAGCCGCGAGGACGAGCCCATGGGCTGGGAGCAGGTGTGCGGCCTGCAGCGCCGGGCCGACCTGATGGGCGCGCACGCCGACGGGCTGCGGGCCCGGCGCGGCGTGCTGGCCGACGCCTGGCAGGGCCCGTCGGCGACCACGATGCTCGGGCGCTGGGACGCCATGATCGCCACAGCCGACGAGGAGGCGTCCTCACTGACGACCGCGGCACACGGGCTGCACGGCATCATGAGCGCGCTGACCGGCGCCAAAAAGCGCATCGAGCCACTGCACCGCCAATGGGGCGACATCACCAGCGACTGGATCCCCGAGTTTTGGGAGGAGGTCGCGGCCGAGCTCAACGACGACGCGCGCACGGCGATGCTCGTGGCCGCGGCCGAGATCCGCGACCATCGCGGGCGGATCGGCGTCACACCCTCGCCCGTCGGCGCCACCACACCGCCGCCCGCGCTGCCCGGATACCGGCCCGCGTCGGGCGGGCTCGCCGGCGCGCCGATGCCCGTGCCCGCGGTCCCTGGGCAACCCGTGTCGATGCTGCCGATCCCGCCGGGCAACCCCTATGCGCCGCAGGGCGGGGCCTATCTGCTGCCCGGGCCGGGGGTCGGGCCCTACGGATACATCGTGCAGATGGCCGGTGCGGCGACGCCCCCGCCCGTCCCGCGGCGCCGATCCAGCTGGGACATCCCGGTCGGCGTGCCGCCGGTGATCCAGCCCGTGACCAACGCGCCCGGCAAGCCCACGCCCGAGTCGGTCGAGCGGTTCGACGGCTGGTTCAAAGCGTTCGCGACACCTTGGCGCACTGGCTAATTCGACGGCCCACGTTTCTTCACCCTCGGGCGAGGCGGTCGCCGGGGCTATGGGGGGCGTGACGTCATGCGCGCAGCCCACGCCAAGCACGGCACCACGCCAAGCACGGTAGCAGTGGCCACACCGTCCACAAACGACGCCGCCGTGGCGCTCTATCGGTCCGCCCGGTTCACCGTCGTGCGCGAGGCGCGCGCGTGGGTTCCCGCTCCGCCAGTTTGAACAGCGCACCGACCTCGCCCTGGTTGAGCCGGCGGTGCCGGCCGACGCGCAGATCGCCGAGCTTGATCGGGCCGATGGACGTGCGCACCAGGCGAAGAACGGGATGGCCCAGCGCGTCAAACATCCGGCGCACGATGCGGTTGCGGCCCTCGTGCAGCACGACCTCGACCAGGGCCGTCTTTTCGATGGCCTGCACAAGCTTGAACGAGTCCACCCGGGCCACGCCGTCCTCGAGCTCCACACCGGACTGCATCGCCCGGCCGACCGCGCGGGGCAGCGGCCCCTGCACTTCGACCAGGTAGGTCTTGGGTACCTCGTATGACGGGTGGGTCAGCTTGTGCGCCAGAGAACCGTCGTTGGTGAGCAGCATCAGGCCCTCGGAGTCGGCGTCGAGCCGGCCCACGTGGTAAACCCGGGTCGAGATGTTGCCGAGGTAGTCGGCGACCGCCTCGCGGCCCTTGTCGTCGGCCATCG
>JBIOYB010000173.1:0-8541 GCA_044869915.1 Allorhizocola sp. | reverse complement strand
CCGAGTTCGGTGGCTACCTTGCCGCCGAAGTGCTCGGGGTGCCGCACGTGTCGGTGGGTGTGGCGGGCGGGAAGGCCGACCGCCTCGCCACGATCCTTGGTCCCGCGCTGGACTCACTGCGCGCCGCGCTGGGGCTCGCCCCCGACCCATCGGGCGAGCGCGTGCATGCCTATTTGCACGCCAGCCTGGTGCCGCCGGAGGTCTACCCGACGCCTTCGCTGGTGCCCAACACGACGTGCTACCGGCAGACCAATCCGCTGCTGCCGGGCGATGCCCTGTCCGAGGCCGTCACCACCGATTTGGGCACGCGGCCGCTCGTGCTGGCCTGCTTCGGCACGATCCTGCCGGGGATGGGTGGCTTTGATGACACCGCGCGGGCCGTCATCGCCGGCCTTGGCGAGGTCGACTGCGTGGCGATCGCGGTCACCGGCGGGCTCGACCCCGGTCGGGTGCCGGCCAACGTTCGCCCGGTGGCCTGGCTGCCGCAGCCGCTGGCGCTCGAATGCGCCGACCTGTTCATCACCCACGGCGGCTTCAACAGCACGCGTGAGGCATTACGCTGCGGGGTGCCGATGGTGATCCTCCCGTGGCTGACCGACTCGCGCGCCAACGCGGCCCGCTGCGCCGACCTCGGCGTGGCCGTGGTACTCGAGCCGGACGGACTCACCCCGGCAAGCCGGCCCTCCTCGGCGGACGGCCTCTCCCCCGCAAGCGGGCTCTCCCCAGCAGGCGCGCTCTCCCCAGCAGACGGGCTTTCCCCGGCAGGCGGGCTTTCCCCGGCGGCCGTTCGCGACGCCTGCCGCTCGGTGCTCGAGGATCCCGGCTTCCGGCGCCGCACCCGCGCGGTGCAGCGCCGCATGCTGGCCCTGCCTGGCATGGACCAATTCGTCGCCGACCTCGAGGCCCTCACCAGATCGCTCACCCGGCCACCCGCAGAGCCGCCCACCGGGTCGCCCGCTGAGCCGCCCACCGGGTCGCCCGCAGAGTCGCCCGCAGAGCCGCCCACCGGGTCGCCCACGGAGCCGCACACCGGGTCGCCCCCTGGGTCGGTTACCGGGGCGCCCAGAGCGGCAGCGCGCCCGGCTTGACGCCGATTGTCATGGTGTGCAAGGGCTCCGGCTCGACGTCCCCGTCGGACTCCAGTGCCAGCGGCAGGGCGTCGAGCCGCTCGACCCGGATCTCGCGCCCCTGCGCGTAGGTAACCTTCCGGTGGTCGAGATGCTCACCCATGCTCGCCAGCGGGATGAACCCGGCGAGCTCCGCCGCTGACATCCCGGCGATGACGCACACGTCCAGCACCCCATCGTCCATTATGGACTCCGGCATCAGGTGCAGCAGCCCGGCCGCGCGGTAGCGGCCGCCGCCGACGTTCGCGAGGAACGCGGTGCCTTCGAAGACGTCCGTGCCGTCGACGGTCACCCTCGCCGGGAAGGTGGGCATGTCACCGATCACCGCGGCGGCACCGGCGCGGTAACCGTCTACTCCGGTCGCCCCCTTCACCTTCTTGGCGGCGATCAGTGTCTCGGCCAGGAATCCCGCCGACGCCCCCAGTAACGCATAGCGACCGGTCTCCACGATGTGCAGCACGTCCAAACTGGACACCCGCGAAGCCGCCGGATCCAACGCGAGCTCGAGCACCTGGCGCCAGTCGCGTTCGCCCCAGAGGCTGCGGCACAGGGAGTTGCCCGTGCCCGCCGGCAGTGCCAGCAGCGCGGGTGGTTGCGGCCGGGTGAGCAGGCCCTCGGCGATCTCACGCATCGTGCCGTCGCCGCCGATGCCCACGATGAGGTCGCATCTTTCCTTGGCGGCGACCGATGCGGCGTCGGCCGGGCCGGTGGTCCAGTAGACCTGGCATTCGCTGCCCGGACGGTCGAACGCGCGCGCCACCACATCGGCCATCTCGCGGGTGGTGGCGCAGGCCGCCGGGTTGGCCACGATGAGAACGCTCTCTGTCATGCGCCGGTCTCCTTGAGGGTGGCTTGATAGGCCTTCGTCGTGCGGCGCAGGTGCAGGAAGACCTCCATGTAGGAGCGCCACGCCGACACCTCGTGATAGTCGATCCCCTGCTCCCGGCAGTAGCCCATGACGATCGGACGCACGCGCCGCAGGTTGGTGCGCGCCATGGCCGGGAAGAGGTGATGCTCGATCTGATAGTTGAGCCCGCCATAGAGGAAATCGGTCAACCGCGAGGACCGGATGTTACGTGCCGTCTTCACCTGGCGGGTCAGCCAATCCCACTCCTCGCCCGGCATCTGGATCGGCATGCCCTTGTGGTTGGGGGCAAACGCGAGCCCGATGTAGAGGCCGAAAATCAGCTGGTGCGTCACGATGAACGCGAACGCCTTGCCGGGTGGCATGACCAGCAGGACGACCGTGAGGTAGGCGGCGAGGTGGACCATGATGAGAACGGTCTCCAGCAGCACGCGCCGCATCTGCTTGGCGCCGAGCGCCTTGAAGCTCGCGACGCGCATCCCGATCGACTCCGTGGTGAGCAGGAAATAGAACAGCAGGTGCTGGTGGCGCACGATGAACTGCTTGACCGCGCCCTTGCGGGTGTGGCCCTGCTCCGGGATGAAGATGACGCGCCGCCGCGTGATATCCGAGTCGCGCACGAGGTGGTTGGGGTGGCTGTGATGCCGGTTGTGATGGGCGATCCACCAGCCGTAGCTGAAGCCCATCAACAGGTTCCCGTGCAGCATCCCCAGGATCGGCATCCACTTGCGGCTCCTGGTGACCTGGCCGTGACCGATATCGTGTCCGACGAAGCCGGTCTGGCCATACCAAAACGCGAGCACCGTCGCGGTGGCCAGCTGCCACCACGAGTTGCCCACCGCCACGATCAGTGCCCAGATCCCCAGGAGCACGAGCAAATTCAGTGGGATCTTCAGCGTGTAGTAGCCGCTGCGCGTGCCGAGCAGTCCGGCCTGCCTCACTCTGCGGGTCAGTTCGGCGAAGCGCTCGCCCTGGTTCGTGTAATCGATCTCGTCGTTGACAACCGTGTTCAGTACCGCCATGACATCAA
This sequence comes from Allorhizocola sp., assembly GCA_044869915.1. Classification (GTDB taxonomy): domain Bacteria; phylum Actinomycetota; class Actinomycetes; order Mycobacteriales; family Micromonosporaceae; genus Allorhizocola. The sequence goes on along the minus strand of JBIOYB010000173.1, from coordinate 5,519 downwards.
TACGCGCTCGGCGGGCACCGACCCTCAACTCCGCCAGGAGGCTGCGCGCTCCTCAAAGCCAACCGCCATGCCGACCGCCAAGCCAACCGCCAAGCCGAGCACGAAGCCAGGCGCGAAAGCCAGCCGCCGTGCGGCCGGCGACCCGCGGCCGGCCGGGCGGACCAGGCCGGCATGTGCACGGCCGGCAGATCAAGCCGAGCACAAGCCGAGCACAAGCCGAGCACAAGCCGACCGACAAGCCGAGCGAAAGCCGGGGGCGAAAGCCGAGCACAAGCCGGGCACGAAAGCCGGGTGTGAAGTCGGGCGAGGGATCGCGGGCCGCCGGCGCGTATCCCGGCAAACGAGATACGGGAGACCACGGATGAGATACCTCGAGCGTGACCGTGCGGTCATGCGCAAACTTCTGCCAGGGCTGGACGAGTTGCTCGAGGCGGAACCCCTGATGAACCTCGAGCGGGACGGCAATCCCGGGATCGGGGCGTTCCGGCGGTGCGGTGGGCCGGGCCTGCTCGTGCCCACCGCGCACGGCGGCTGCGGCGCAGACGCGGTCGAATCGGTCCGCGTGCAGCGGGCCATCGGTTCGCGGTCGCCTTCGCTCGCGGTCGCGACCACGATGCACCACTTTTCGATGGCGAGCCTGGTGGCCCTGGCCAACGCCGGGCAGGGCTTCGAGTGGATGCTCATGGAGGCGGTCGCCACCGGCGGCAAGCTGCTCGCCTCCGGCTTCGCCGAGGGCCGCCCCGACCTGAGCGTGCTGGAGCCGACGATGACCGCGGTCGCGGCACCGGACGGCCTGATAGTGAACGGTATCAAGCGCCCGTGCAGCCTCGCCCGTTCGATGGACCTGCTGACCGCGAGCGTGATGGTGCCGCGCGCGGACGGCGACGGCGAGCAGATGGCCATCGTCATGATCCCGGCGGACGCGCCGGGCATCCAGGTCAGCCCGTTTTGGGCGAGCTTCGCCCTCGCCGGTGCCGAAAGCGATCAGGTGACGGTCACCGATGTGCTTGTGCCGCTTGAACTCGTGGTGCGCACCGAGGTCCGGCCCGGCCAGTCGCTCGACGAGATCCAGGTCGCGGGCTTCCTGTGGTTTGAGCTTCTCATCACGGCAAGTTATCTCGGCGCCGCCAGCGGGCTCGTGGAGCGGGCCGTGCTCAACGAGCGTGTCGACGACGGTGAGCGCATGCGGCTGGTGTGCGAGACGGAGGCGGCGATGAGCGCGCTGGAAAACCTTGCCCGCCAAGTGACTTCGGCGGCCGGCGACCAGCGGTTGCTGGCCGATGCGCTGTTTGTGCGCTACGCCATCCAGGACACCATCGCCCGGGTCGTGCCCCGCGCGGTCGAACTGCTGGGCGGGCTCGCCTTCATCGGCGCCGATGATATCGGTTACCTCGCGGCGGCCGTGAACGGGCTCGGCTTCCACCCGCCCTCGCGCGCACGGATGACCGGTGCGCTCAACCGGTATCTGTCCGGCGGATCGCTGACGGTGGCGTGATGAGCGTGATGGACAACTCGACCGAACACGTGATCGGGCTGTATCAACGGCACCTGGGCAGCGGGCGCGCCTCACTGGGCCGGATGCTCGGCGGCGTCACGGAAGTCTCCACCCGCGGCCCCTGGATCATGGCCGCCGACGGCCGGCGATTCCTTGATTTTGGGGGGTACGGTGTGTTCCTGCTCGGGCACCGCCATCCCAGCGTGCTCGCGGCCATCCACCGCCAGCTGGAGACCCGGCCGCTCGCATCGCGCGTCTTCCTCGACCCCGTGCTGGCCGACGCCGCGCGGGCTTTGGCGCAGGTCTGCCCCGACGGGCTGGACTACGTGCATTTCGTCAACTCCGGCACGGAGGCCACCGAGGCGGGGCTCAAGCTGGCCCGGATCCACGGCAAGGACGCGATTGTCACCACGCGCCACGGGTTCCACGGCAAGACCCTCGGTGCCCTGAGCACCACCGCCAATCCCGTTTATCAGGACCCGTTCCGGCCGCTGCTGCCCGACACCACGGTCGTGGACTACGGTGACCTGGCGGCGATGCGCGAGGCACTCGCGGCACGCGCCGGGCGTGCCTGCGTCATCGTCGAGCCGGTGCAGGGCGAGGGCGGGGTGGTCATCCCGCCCTCCGGTTACCTCGGCGGTGTCGCGGCGGCGTGCGACGAGTTCGGTTCGTTCCTGATCGTCGACGAGGTACAGACCGGCATGGGCAGGCTCGGCTCCTGGTGGGGCGTCGAAAGCGAGGGCGTCACACCGCACGTGCTGCTGGTGGGCAAGGGACTGTCGGGCGGGGTCGTGCCGGTCGCGGCGGCGATCGCCCGCGCCGAGGTCTACGAGCCGTTCGGGCGCGACCCGTTCCTGCACTCGTCGACGTTTGGCGGGTCGCCGCTGGCGTGCGCGGCCGCACAGGCCACCGTCCGCGCCATGCTCGACAACGACATCGTGAGCGTCGCGGCCAAACTCGGCGACCAGATCCTGCAGCGGCTGCGCCTGCTGCCCGATCGCGGGCTGATCGCCGACATCCGCGGGCGGGGCCTGCTCATCGGCGTGCAGTGCCACAGCGCCGCACACGTGGCCGAGCTGATGATCGAGCTCGTGGAGCGCGGGGTGCTGGCCAACCATTCGATGAACGCCTCCGGGGTGCTGCGCCTGACACCCCCGGCGATCCTGGAGGACAACGAGGTCGACCTGTTCTTCACCGCATTCGACGATGCGCTCGCCGCGGTCGCGGCGCGGGCCTGATCCATCCCGTACCAGATGAAAGGTTTATTATTTATGCCAACGGTTTCCGTCGACGTCCTCGCCCCCGAGCAGCCGCCGACCAAGGCCTACCAACGCATCAGCGACTTCGCCCGCTACGTCGAGCTGACCGATACCGTGCTCGAGGTGAAGCTTCACCCGCCCAAGGCCGACGGCTCGATGAGTTCGGAGTGGACGGTGAGGTTCCGCAACGGTCTGCTGTGCTGGAGCGAGATCGACGTGTTCGACCCGAGCGCGCTGACCATCGAGTTCCGGCAGGTTTCCGGAGATTTCGTGAGCTTCGATGGCTCGTGGCGCGTGGAGCCGGCCGGCGACGGCAGCCGGATCACCTTCGAGGCCCGCTTCGACCTGGGCATCCCGTCGCTGGCGGACATGCTCGATCCCGTCGCCTCGTCCACCCTGCGCGCCAATATTCTGCTGATCCTGAGCCAGTTGCTGGGCACCATCGAGCCGATGGAACCGGTTTCTGCCGAGCTTGTTTCTGCCATAGACGGCACCCACGATGGATGAGGCCGACGGCGGCCCGGGCGTGCAGGAGTGCCTGCGGTTCTATCGCCGGCTCGCCGCCGGGGTCACGGTCGTCACGTCACACGACGCGCTCGGCCCGGTCGGCATGACCGCCTCCGCCGTGACATCGCTTTCGCTGCGGCCACCGATGATGCTGGTCTGTGTGGCGCGCGGCTCGACCACCCTCGCCGCGATCCGCGACCGCAGGACGCTGGCCATCCACCTGCTGCGCGAGGACCAGCCCGAGCTGGCCGAGACGTTCAGCCGCCCGGGCAACGCGCGGCAACGCTTCGATGGCGTGCCCTACCGGCTGGTGTTTGGCGCGCCGGTGCTGCCCGACGTCCTCGCGTGGTCGGTGTGCCTGGTGACCGGCACACATTCCTACGGCGACCATGATGTCGTGATTGGACGGTTGGCCATCACGCACACCGGCATGGGAAGCCCCCTGATCTGGCACAACCATCGATTCCTCGGACTGCCACCGGTGGTCCTGAGCCGGGCTTGAAAGCTGACGCTGGGCGAGATGGCTCTTTGGCCATCCGGTCACCACGGGCCGGAATAGTATCGGGAGGGGTGAGACCACAAGGGGGCCGGAAGTGGATCTCAGCGAACAGCAGACCAGCGCCGTCGATCTCGGTGGACAGCAGACCAGCGCCGTGGATCTCGGTGGACAGCAGACCAGCGCCGTGGATCTCGGTGAACAGCTGATCAGCGTCGTGGACGAGGGCCTGGGCAACAGCGCCTACCTCCTCGCCCTCGGCGATGGCCGCGCACTCGCGATCGATCCGCCCCTGGATTTGCGCGCCCTGAGCCGAGCGGCCGAGCGCCGAGGGCTGAGCATCGCCTTCGCTGCCGACACACACCTGCACGCCGATTTCCTTTCGGGCGCCATCCAGCTGGCCGCCACCTCCGGCGCGCAGATCCTCGCCTCCGCCGCGGGCGCCCGCCAGTTCGGGCATCGTGGCCTGCGCGACGGTGACGAGATCGACCTCGGCGGGCTCACGCTGCAGGCGTGGGCCACCCCGGGGCACACCGACGAGCACATGGCTTTCCCCATCAAAGACGGTGCCACGCCCGCCGGGGTGTTCAGCGGTGGGTCGCTGATCGTCGGCTCAGCCGCCCGCACCGATCTGCTCGGCACCGACCGCACCATCGAGCTCGCCCACGCCCAATACCGGTCGCTCCAACGCCTCGCGGCCCTGCCCGATGCCACCGCGCTGTGGCCCACCCACGGCGCGGGTTCGTTTTGCTCCGCGCCACCCGGCAGCGCCAGGACGTCCACCATCGGCGCGGAGAAGGCGGGCAACCTGCTCCTGACGGCTCCCGACGCCGACACGTTCACCCGGCTGATAACCGACGGCCTGGGCTCATATCCGCACTACTTCGCCTGGCTCGCGGAGGAAAACCGGCGCGGGCCCGCCCTTGTCACCAGCGATCCCGCCCTGCCAGGTCTTACGTTGGAGCAGGTGCGGGCGCATATGGCCTCGGGTGCGGTGGTCGTCGATGTCCGGCCGATCCGCGAGGTGGCGCGAGGGCATGTGCCCGGGGCGGTGTCCATCGCGCTGCGGCCCCAGTTTGCCACCTGGCTGGGCTGGATCCTCACGCCGGACACCCCGATCGTCATCGTCCGCGACGCCGGCCAGCACCCGGCCGACATCCTCTGGCCCGCTTACAATATCGGCTACACCCGGTTCCTCGGCGAGCTCGCCGGAGGCATCGACGCCTGGACCGCTGCCGGCCAAACCCTCACGGTCACACCGCTTGTCGACCCGGGCTCGGTGCACGGCAGGGTGCTCGACGTCCGGCAGGACAGCGAATACGCCGCGGCTCACGTGCCGGGCGCCGTCCACATCGAGCTCGGCGATCTCACCGAACAGCTTGCCGCCGTGGGCGATGGGCCGACCGTGGTAATGTGCGGGCGCGGTCTGCGCGCGATGACCGGGGCCACACTGTTGCAGCGCAACGGAAGGGACGAAGTGTCCGTGTTGGACGGTGGTCCAGCCGATTTTTCTGGTACTACGACATCTCCGCCGTAAACTCGATGAGTTGCTTGGCCGGGAGCCGGGGCGTGTGCGCCGGTCCGGGCGCCCAGCGTGATCCGGGCAAGCAGGCCCGGGTGGTCTGGGCGGTCCGAGTGGTCGGGCGCCGGCAGCCGCTCCACGCGGGCCGTCCAGCCCTCGGCGGCCAGCGCGGCCACGGCGTGGTCCAGCGCCGCCCCGCAGCTGATGGTCAGCAGGCGCCCCTGCGGGTCGGCCACATTC
>JBIOYB010000172.1:0-3078 GCA_044869915.1 Allorhizocola sp. | reverse complement strand
AGGTGCCCTTCCTTCGTCTTCAGGCTTAGGCGACGACCTGGCGCAGTTCGGCGAAGTGGCAGGCGCTCGGGTGCGGTTCGACGCCGCGGCGGATGAGCAGCGGCTCCTCCACCGAGCAGCGCTCCTGCGCCTTCCAGCACCGGGTGCGGAAGCGGCAGCCCGACGGCGGGTTGGCCGGCGAAGGCACGTCGCCCTCGAGGCGGATCACGTCGCGATGCGCCCGCGCGTCGGGGTCCGGCACGGGCACGGCCGACAGGAGGGCCTGCGTGTAGGGGTGGGTCGGCCGATCGTAGATCTCCTCGTCCGTCCCGATCTCCACGATCTTGCCGAGGTACATGACGCCGACGCGGTCGGAGATGTGCCGCACCACCGACAGGTCGTGCGCGATGAAGATGTACGACAGCTGGAGCTCGTCCTGCAGCTTTTCCAGCAGGTTCACCACCTGCGCCTGGATCGAGACGTCCAAGGCGGACACCGGCTCGTCGCACACGATGATCTCCGGCTTGAGCGCCAATGCCCGCGCGATGCCGATGCGCTGCCGCTGGCCACCGGAAAACTGGTGTGGATAACGGTTGATGTGCTCCGGATTCAGGCCGACCAGCTCGAGCAGCTCCTGCACGCGCCGCTGCCGGTCGCCCTTGGGCGCGACCTCCGGGTGGATCTCGAACGGCTCGCCCACCAGATCGCCCACCGGCTTGCGCGGGTTGAGCGACGTGTATGGGTCCTGCATGACCATCTGCACGTTGCGGCGCAGCCGTCGCAGGTCGGGGCCGCTCATCTTGAAGATGTCGTTGCCCTTGAGCACGGCCCGCCCGGCGGTCGGCTGCTCCAGGCGCATCAGCAGTTTGGCGAGCGTCGACTTGCCGCAGCCCGACTCCCCCACGATGCCAAGCGTCTCGCCACGGTGCAGCTCGAAGCTCACGCCATCGACGGCCTTGACCGCACCGACCTTCTTCTTGAACAGGACGCCCCGCGTGATGGGGAAGTGCTTCACCAGGTTGTCGACGCTGAGGATGACGTCACCGGTGGAGGAAGCCATCGAGCATCTCCTTCGCGAAGTGGCATGCGCTGGTGCGACCAGCGCCGAGGTCGAGCGATGCCGGCACGGTCTCGACGCAGATGGGCCGCCGCACATAGGGGCAGCGCGGGTGGTATTTGCACCCGGTGGGCAGGCGCATCAGGTTGGGCGGCAGGCCCTTGATCGTGGCGAGCTCCTGACCCTTGCTGTTCAGGCGGGGGATCGAGGAGATCAGGCCCTCGGTGTAGGGGTGGGCCGGCTGCTTGTAGATGGCGTGGACATCCGCGTGCTCGATGATGCGGCCCGCGTACATGACCGCGATCCGGTCGGCGACGTCGGCCACCACACCGAGATCGTGCGTAATCAGGATCATGCCCATGCCGAGGTCGCGGCGCAGATCGGCGAGCAGGTCCATGATCTGGGCCTGCACGGTCACATCGAGCGCGGTGGTCGGCTCGTCGGCGATGAGCACCTTGGGGTCCATGGCCAGCGCCATCGCGATCATCACGCGCTGCCGCATGCCGCCCGAGAACTGGTGCGGGTAGTCCTTGATCCGCGCCTTGGCCGCCGGGATCCTCACCAGGTCCATGAGCTCGGCCGCGCGCCTGAGGGCGTCTGCTTTGGACATCCCGGTGCGCACGCGCAGCGTCTCGGAGATCTGCCAGCCGACGGAGAACACCGGATTCAGCGCGGACAGCGCGTCCTGGAAGATCATGGAGATCTCGCCGCCGCGGATGGCCCGTCGCTTGTCCTCCGGCATGGCCAGCAGATCCTCGCCGTTGTAGAGGACCTTCCCGCTCGGGATCCTCGCCGGCGGCATGTCGAGGATGCCCATGATGGCCTGGGCCGTCACTGACTTGCCGGAGCCCGATTCGCCAAGCACCGCAAGGGTTTCGCCCGGGTCGAGGTGGTAGGACACGCCATTGATCACCTTGGCCACGCCGTCGCGGGTGTGGAACTCCACGAACAGATCCCTGACCTCGAGCAGGTGCCGGCCCGCCGGTCGCGCCGGTTCGACGTGTACGTCAGTCATATCGTCACCGCAGCTTCGGGTCGAAGGCTTCACGGATCGTGTCGCCGAGGATGATGAAGGCGAGCACGGTGAGCGCGAGGAACGCCGACGGCACGGCCAGCGGCACGAAGTCCTCACGCATGTAGTTGCGCGCCTCGGAGATCTCCAGACCCCACGATTGGCTCGGCGGGATCAGCCCGACGCCGAGGAACGACAGCGTGGCCTCGGCGGCGATGAACGCACCAAGCGCCATCGTGATGATCACGACGAACGGCGCGGTCGCGTTGGGCAGGATGTGCCGCCACATGATGCGGCCGTCGCTCGCGCCGAGCATGCGCGCGGCCATGACGTAGTCCTGCTGCTTGGTGGTGATGACCGAGGAGCGGATGACGCGGGCGGCGGTGGTCCAGCCCAGCAGGCCCAGGATGAAGATGAGCGCGGTGATGCGCCCGTTTGCGCCCCAACCGGCGTTGCTGATCCGGCGCATGAACACGATGCCGGCGAGCAGGAGCGGTAGGCCCAGCACGATGTCGATGACCCGGGACACCGCGGCGTCCCACCAGCGGCCGAAGTAGCCGGCCGTCACGCCGAAAAGGATCGCGATGATGCCCGCGAGGAGGGCGGCTCCAAACCCGATAAAGACCGAGTTTCTGGTACCGTACACGGCTTTCGCGAACACGTCGCAGCCCTGCACGTCATACCCGAAGATGGCCGCGCCGCTGGGGCCGGCCAGGCGCCGGCTGAGCGCGCACACCTCGGGGTCGTTCGGCGTGAACAGCGACGGGGACAGCGCCATCGCCAGCACCACGAGCGAGATCAGCACGGCGATCCAGAACAGCGGCTTGCGCCGCAGTTCGCGCCAGGCGTCGGCGGTCGCGCTGCGCGGCTTGGACTCTGGCGCGGGTTGGCTCGCCCGCGTCGGTGTCTCTACGGCGGCAATGGATTCGAGATCACTCATGGCAGTCACTCATAGCGGATCCTTGGGTCCAGCACGGCATACAGCAGGTCGACGACCAGGTTCGCCACCAGGAAGATGATCACCAGCACG
>JBIOYB010000171.1:0-9838 GCA_044869915.1 Allorhizocola sp. | reverse complement strand
CCACCCGATCCGGCGCCGCGCCCCACCGCGGATCGCAGCCCCCACCCGCATGGGGCCAGCCGGGCGTGGCATGGCCCCGGATCGGCGCGAGATCCTAGGTCCCTTCAGCCGCGTTTTCGGGCTCGATTACGCGGTTGGAGAGACTAGGATCAACGCATCACCGCCCGGGCCCTAGGCGCGGGCGTCCCAGCGGGGGTCGCGGCCGGAGAGTCCGAGCAGGCGCTCAAACGGCGAGGCGGTTGGCTCCACCGGTACCTCATCGGCAAAGACCTTCCATTGCCTTGCCATCGGCGCCATGCGCTCGGCAAAGGAGTGCAGCGCGGCGGTGACCGTGGGCGGCGCCTCATATTCGCGACCGGTCGCACGCGCCAGGTCCCACACGTGGACGGTCAGATCCAGCAGTGCCATGGCGCCAACGGTTTCCTGCGGCAGGCCCATGCCCGGCGACACACCCTCCAATGCGGACGGCTCCGCCCAGGCCTCGATGAGGGTTTCGGTTTCGGCGGCGAAGCGGGCGCGCCAATCGCCGGTCAGGTAGTCGGGCTGGGCGCCGAAGTCGAACTTCTCCCTCTCGGCGAGCACCTGGAAGCCGACAATCACGTGGAACAGGTGGTTGAGCAGGTCGCGCACGGTGAACTGGGCGCAGGGCGTCCCCCGATCGAACTGGCTATCGTCGATGCCCTGCACGAGCGGGACGCCCGCGGTGGCCGCCTCGCGCAGCAGCCTGCTGGTGCTGGTCGTCATGTGCTCGACGGTAATGTCGGACCCTGCGGGTAGCTTGAAGAAATGCGACGCCCGCCCTTTTCGCAGCCCAGGCCGGACACTTCGCGACCCAGGCCGGACACTTCGCAGCCCAGGCACGACACTAAGGGGATCGTCGACCCCGCGGGCATGATGGCGCGCGTCGACTTCCGCCGGCAGCTGCCCGACCCCGCGCTGCGGTCGTTTGTCGAGCACTATTGGCTGATCGACTGGGAGCTGGAGCAGCCCTTCGAGCAGCATGTGGTCCCGCACCCCTCGGTCAACATCGTGTTCGGGCGCTACGGCGACGCGCAGGTCGGCGAGGTCGCCGGCATCGGGCTCGACCTCTTCTCGATCAAGCTGGAGGGGCGGGGGCAGGTCACCGCCGCGCAGTTCCGGCCGGGCGCATTCGCCGCGTTCTCTTCAAAACCTTTGACCAATTTGAGGGTACCGGCGGAGGAAGTCTTTTCTTCGGCAGAGTTCGACTGGTCGGCCCCGGATCGGGTGGGCGCGCTGGATGCCTATCTGCTGGCCCTCTCACCCCGGATGGACCCGGCAACCCGGCAGGCCATCGCGCTCGTCGACGAGATCCGCCACGACCGCACCATCCTGCGGATCTCCTCGTTCGCGCGTCGGCATCGCATGTCCGCCCGGCAGCTGCAGCGCCTGTTCGCCGAGCGGGTCGGCGTCGGCCCCAAGTGGGTCATCCTGCGCTACCGCATCCACGAGGCCCTCGAGCGAGCTCTGTCCGATGTGGACTGGGCGGAGCTGGCGCACGAGCTCGGCTACAGCGACCAGGCCCACCTCGTGCGCGACTTCACCGCCACCATCGGCCTGTCCCCCACCGCCTACCAACGCCTGCTCGGCTAGCGCTAGCCGGTGGGCAGCCCGACGCGCACGGCCCCCTTGGCACGCCGCCGCGACCCGCCCAGGTCTGCGCGCCCGGATCGCGGGGCTGCTGACCGGGTGGGCCCCGCCCGCCGCGGCGCGGGTCAGTCGAGGCCGCGCCGCGGGTCAGTCGAGGCCGAGGCGGTGGGCGGTGGCTACGGCGGCGGCGCGGTTGGGGACGTCGAGTTTGGCCAGGATGCGCGAGACGTGGATGCTGACCGTCTTTTCGCTGATGAACAGGCGCTTGGCGATCTGCCGGTTGGTCTGGCCCTCCGCGAGCACCGCCAGCACGTCCAATTCTCTTGCGGTCAGGCCGAAGGGGATTTCTGCCCGCTCGTCGGCTTCCGGCTCGAGTTCCAGGCGGGCGCGTCTCGCGAGCGCCTCGATCTCGCGGCGCAACGGGTCGGCGCCAAGGGAAACCGCTGCCGTGTAGGCCTCGCTGAGCGGGGCCTCGGCGGCCTGGCGTCGCGCGCCTGCCGACAAAAGCGCCTCCGCCTGGCGCCAACGGGCGTAAGCGATCGCGGGAAGGGAACCCAGGTCGCGCCAAAGCTCGGCCGTGCGCTCCCACGCTTCCACCGCATCCACCGTTTCCAGGCCCGTCCGCGCCAATTCGGCCACGGCCTGGCTCAAGTGTGCCTCCGCGAGGCTGGTGAGCTGCAACGATTTTGGCAGCTCGGCGATCCGGCGGGCGAACAGCTCCAACTCGGTGTCGCCGCCGTCGCCGCGATCGAAGCCGCAATCGTCATGGGCATCGGCATCGCCGCCGCAGCCGGCATCGCCATCGGCATCGCTGCCGCAGCCGGCAGCGCCATGGATAGCGCCAGCGCCATCGGCATCGCCGCCGCAGCCGGCAGCGCCATGGGCATCGCCGCCGCAGCCGGCAGCGCCATGGACAGCGCCAACGCCGCCGAGCCGGTGGGGCGCGACGCGGCTGTCGTCGAGCCGGCCCGAACGGGCCTGGCCGGTGTGCGGTGAGCGGGCGGGGTCCTCGCCCGTGCCGTCGTCGTCGAAACGCTCGAGCGCGGGCTGTTTGGCCCGCCACAAGCGGGCTGGCGGGCTGCCCATGTGACCGTCGGAACGGCCGGGCGCAACGTCGGTGTGCGGCGGGCGGGGCGGCGGGCTGCCTGTGCGGTCGTCGAGACGGCCCGGCGCGGACGGGGTAGGGCGCGGCGAGCGGGGCGGTGGAGTGCCCGTGTGGTCGTCGGGGCGGCCTGGTGCGGCCAGGTCGGCGCGGGCGCGGGCGCCGGCTGCCAAGAGTCGTGCCATCAACGGGCCGTGCGAGCAATTGTCGCCGAGGATTTCCAGCGCCTGCTCGACGCACGCCCACGCCGCGCCCGGCTCATCCCGCCAAAGGTGCAGCTCCGCCAAGCATGCCTGCAATTGTCCCGCCGACTCCAGATGCAGGCTGCCCAAGGTTTTCCGGCACCCGTCCAATGTGGACTCGGCCTCCTCGAACCGCCCGGTGGCCGTCAGATAGGCCGCCGCCACCCGCCACAGGTTGAGGTGCATTGTCCTGGTGTCGTCGGGGTGGTCGACGCCGATGCCCTGCAGCCGGGCGGCCAGCTCGTCCCAGCGGCCCTGCCAGAAGAGCGACTCGAAGGCGTTGCCCAGCAAGCAAAGGTATAGCCCACGCTGGAAGCTGTCGCCCTCGAAAACGTCAACGCCGTCCAGCGCCACGTCTGCCGCCTCGGCGAAGCGGCCGATGTTGTGCAGCGCGTCGGAGAGGTTGATGTAACTGCTCAGCCGGATGAGCGGATCCTGGATTTCGGTCGCGACGTCGAGCGCCTTGCGCAGCCGGGTGATGCCTTCGTCCTGCCGGCCCAGCATGACCAGCGAGCAGCCGAGCGTGCTCAGCCCGCGCGCCTCCTCGCGCCGCGCGCCGGCCTGCCGTGCGGTCTGCACGACCTGCTCCGCCCAACCGGCGGCCTCCTCGTGTCGTGCGGCGCCGAGCACCATGGCCGAAAACCCGGCCAGCACCCGGGCCCGCTCCGGCGTAGGCTCATCCGGTACCAGATAAACAGCTTTTTGATAAGCGTCCAAAGTGGCCTGCGTGGGCTTGCCGCTGGCCAGCATGAAACGGCCCTTCCGCTCATACATCTGGCCCACCCGCCACGGGTCGGCGACCGCGTCCGCCCGCTCAATCCCCTGCTGCACAAGGGTGAGTGCCGTTTCCATATCGTCCAGGAGATATGCCGTCTCGGCCGCGTGCTGGTATAGCCCCACGAGATCCAGCGCGGCCAGGTGGTGCGCGTGCTCGGCACGCCCCCAAAGCCCAAGCGCCGTCTGGAAATGGCCGTGCGCCTCGGGCAGGGCGAACGTGTTTTCGGCCGCCAGGCCCGCGTCGATCGCGGACACGAGGGCGCGGCCCGCCTCGCCCGCCGCGAGCCAATGGTGTGCCGTCTCGGCCAGCAGCGCCCGCCGCGCGGAGGGCGCGATCCCCTTGGACAGCATGGCATCGTGGGCCTCGGCGATCCGCCGGTGCAGGCGGATCCGTTCCCCCGGCAGCATTTCGGCCACCACGGCCTCGCCCACCAGGACATGCCGGAAGGCGTAGCCGTCGCCGCTGGCCACCATGATGTGGCTGTCCATGGCGTCGCCGAGCCCGGCCGACAGCTCCTCCGGCGTGGCATCCAAAACCCTGGTGAGCAGGGCGTGACTGGCGCTGTGACCCGCGACGGCCACGACGCCGACGGCCTGCCGCGCGGCCGGCGGCAGTTGCCGGACCCGCAGTAGCAGCACATCGCGCAGCCCTTCCGGCAGCCTGGCCGCGTCGGGCCCGGCGGCCAGGAGCTCCTCCACGAAGAATGGATTGCCGTCGGATCGGCGGTAGAGTTCGTCTGTCTCCTGTGGACCCGCCTGGCCGCTGGTGATGGCGCGGACCTGGCCGAGCACCTCGTCCCGAGCCAGGCGCGCCAGCGCGATCCGCTCCATGCCGGTGCGGCGCCACTCGGCCAGCGCCGACCGCAGCGGATGCGAGGGCGGCAGCTCGTCGTCGCGATAGGTGCAGATCAGCAGCAGGCGCCCGGTGGCGCCGCGGACGAGCAGGTTAAGCAGGCCGCGGGTGGACGAGTCCGCCCAGTGCAGGTCCTCCACGAGGATCACGGTCGGCTCTTGGGTCAACCGGTTGAGCAGCCACAGCAGCTCCGCCCACTGCGCCGCCTGCGAGGCGTCTGCCGGAATCGGGCCGGCCGGCGGCTCCCCGAGCTCGGGGAGCAACCTGACCAGCTTCGACCACAGCGCTCCCGCGCGCTCGCACACCGCCGGCGCCCCGAGGTCGTCGACCGCCGCCCGCAACAGCTCGATCACCGGCGCGTAGGGCAGCAGGCCCTCGCCGATCGGCGGGCAGTGTCCTATCCAGACCCTGTGCGGCACACCGCCCGTAAACTGGCGGACCAGCCTGGTCTTGCCGATCCCCGCTTCCCCCGCGACAAGGACCATCGCCGGCTCGCCCGCCTCGGCGCGCCTCAACGCCGACTCGAGCTCGGCCAGCTCACGCTCCCGGCCGACCAGTTCGGGACTTGCGACCCTCCGCCACATTGACTCGATTGTCCGGCCTGGCGGCGTTCATGGGAAAACGGGTTTCCGACAGCAACCTTTTATCGGCGCTGGGCCATCCGTCCGTATGCCGCGGTCAGGTTCTGCATGCCCTGCTCCCGTGACGGGTCTCCTTCCGGGTCGGGGCTGGCCACGCGCAACAGCCTCAGCCCAGCATCGATGTAGGCACTGGCCTCGATCAGGTGTTGCCGTGGTTCCGCCACGAACCGGCCCGAAGCGCGTTCGACGTATCCGGTGTTTCTGGTGATGTCCTCGGGCGCGGACAGGGCCACTGTCATGAAGTTGTCTTGCGCCGCCTTGCGCAGCGCCGCCCGGCTCGCCGGGTCGAGCGTCTGCGCGGCCCGGTCCAGCAGGACGAAGCCGTTGGCGAACCGGTCGAGCAGCGGGATGCTGACGCCGAAGTCGACGACTATGGCGTCGCACTTGATGCAGTCGGGGAAGATCGGCCGGAAGGCGATGCACCTTTCGCCGACGAAGATCCCGTGCCGGTATTGGAGGAAGCACACGACCTCGCCCGCCGGCAGGCTCGTCCCCGGCGCAGCGGTGGCCGGTGTGGCCAGCGTCAGGCCCAGCAGCGCGACGAGCACCGTGAGGATGGATTTTCTTCTCATGGCGCGAACGTAGGTGGGCGCGGCCCGCGCGGGCATCTGGCGTTATCCCTATTTTTGGCCGCCGCCGCGCGCGCCCGATCCGTAGTGAGGTCTACCGATGCGGCCGATCCATTGCGCGCCATAGGCTCGGCGTCCCGGCAGGCAAACTCTTGAGGGGGGACCCAAATTGTTCCATACATGGCGGCTCAGGCCGCCGTTCGTCGGGAGCGTGGTGGTGCTCGTCGCCGCGGCCGCGCTCACGGGCGCGCCGTCGCAGGCCGGCCCGCTCGGACCGGGCGGGCAGATCCTGCACGCCGGTTCGCCCGCCGCGGTCAAGGACAGCTATCTCGTCGTGTTGCGGGACAACGCGATGAGCACGAGCGCCGTCGAGTCGACCGCGACCGGCTTGGCCACGCGCTTCGGTGGCAAGGTGGAGCGCACCTATTCGTCGGCGCTGCGCGGGTTTGCCGTATCCATGGGCGAGGCGGAGGCACGCAAGCTGGCCCTGGATCCGAGCGTCGCGTACGTGGAACAAAACCAGGTGTTCCGCACGACCGACGCCCAGGACAACCCGCCTTCGTGGGGGCTGGACCGCATCGACCAGAAGGCCAACGAGCGGCTGATCGACAACTCGTTCCGGTGGCACTCGAGCGTGTCCGGGCTTGGCGTGCGCGCCTACGTCATCGACACCGGCATCCGGGTCACGCACCTCGACTTCGGCAACACCCGGGCCATCCACGGCTACGACTTCGTGGACAACGACGCGGTGGCCGACGACTGCAACGGCCACGGCACCCACGTCGCGGGCACGATCGCCGGCACCTCATATGGTGTGGCCAAGCAGGCATATGTGGTGGCGGTGCGCGTGCTCAACTGCTTCGGTCAGGGCACCACCGTGGGCGTCGTGGCGGGCGTCGACTGGGTGACGGCCAACGCGACACAGGCTGCCGTCGCCAACATGAGCCTCGGCGGGCCGGCGAGCAACGCCCTGGACACCGCGGTGACCAACTCCATCAACGCGGGCATCTCCTATGTGGTCGCGGCGGGCAACAGCAACGCCGACGCGTGCGGCTTCTCGCCCGCGCGGGTGCCCGGCGCCATCACGGTCGGCGCCACGGCGTCCAACGACGTGCGGTCGACTTGGCTGGGCAACACCGCGGCAAGCAACTTCGGGACGTGTGTCGACGTCTTCGCCCCCGGCTCGGCCATCCGGTCGGCCTGGCACGTGGACGACACCGCGACCGCCGTCCTGGACGGGACGTCGATGGCCGCGCCGCACGTGGCCGGCGTGGTGGCGCAATACCTCGACCCGGGGCCGGCCTGGACACCGCAGGAGATCAGCGACTGGCTGATCACCAACGCGACCCCCAACGTCGTCATCGACCCCGGCACCGGTTCGCCGAACCGGTTGCTGCACAGCGCGTGGTGGGGGCCGATGGGCCAGGTGACGTGCTCCTCGAGCAACGGCTCGTTCGGGTGCCAGGCGATCAACAAGGAGGCCGGATCCGCGGCGTGGACCGGATTCAAGTGGTGGCTCAACGGGGTGCGGGTGGTCGGCTGGAACGGTCAGTCGACACCGGCCAACCCGTGCCAGGCCGGATTCTGGTACTGGCTGCGCGTGGAGGTTACCAACACGCACGGTCACACGGACGAGTTCACGACCGGCGTGCGCTGCGTCGCATAGCGCAATAGTCAGGGCCGACCGCGCCGGCATAGGAAGAACTCCCTATTGCCGGCGCGGCGGTGCCTGCCGGATCCTACTGCGGTGGACGATCTCGACGTGCTGGTTGCCGAATTCACGCAAACCGCGCTGGTCAAGGCGGCACCCGACGAGTTGCCGGTCTTTCCCGAGATTTCTCAGGAGTACTTCGCCGACCCCCGGGCGGCCCTGGCCTCGGCCGGTTCCGACACCTCCGTCGGGTTTGGACTCGAGCTCGCGATGATCACGCCGGTGGCGCTGGCGGTCGGCGGCGCGGTCGTGCAGAGCATCGCCAGCCACCTGGCCGGGCGCCTCGTGGACGCCGGCGAGCGGCAGCTGCTCGCGCTGGCCCGGCGCGTCTTCCGGTCACCGGCCAAGCCGGCCGAGCTGACCCTGACCATCAAGCAGGCGCAGCACGTGCGCTACCTGGCCTTCGAGAAGGCCCGCGCGCTGGGCATGCCCGACCCACAGGCGCAGCTGCTCGCCGACTCGTTCGTCGGCGCTATCGCCGTGGCCGGATGAACGCCAGGCACCGTCCCGACATCCTCGCCCATCCCTCCCCGGCCGCGGGCCAGTTCCTGCTGTTGGTAGGCGTCCTGCTGGGCTCCGGGCTGATCTCCGGACAGCTGCTGCATCTGGCCATCTTCGGCAACGCCTACCGGGCCGAGTTGTTTACGTGCGGGACCCCCTGCGCGACCGGGCCGCAGCAGGTGTTGCGGGTCGTGTTCGCCTTCGGCGGCGCGGCCGCAGTCGCCGCGTTGGGCATCGCGATCCTGGCGGCCATGCCGGTCGTCCTGATCCACCGGTATCGGCTGCGTCCGGCGGGCGACAACGTGGGCGGCGCGGTCGGGCGCATCGCCGAACTGGCCGCGCAGACCGGAGTTTCGCCGCCGCAGGTGATGGTCGGGCGGGCCGGGCAGCGCGACGCGTTCGTCTTCGGCCTGCCTGGCCAGTACCGGTTGGTGCTGCCCACGGCGCTGCTGGTGCGCTGGCGCGGGCGCGGGATGTTCGACCACGTGGTGCGCCATGAGCTCGCCCACCTGCGCCGGCACGACGTCCTGCTGGCATGGTCCGCCTCGGCCGCGTGGCTGGGTGCGATCCCCGTCATGGTGTTGCCGCTGCTGTCGGCGATCGTGCGGTGGGACTTCACGGTGGCGTGGATCGTCCTCTGGCAGTCGGCGCTCCTCCTGGCAGTGGTCTGGCTGTTGCGGCGCAACGCTTTGCGGTCGCGGGAGCACGAGGCCGACCTGGACGCGGCGCGGCGGGAGGGCGACTGGCGTCCGATGTGGACGACGCTGCAGGCGGCGGGGATGGCCGATCGCAGGTTGAACCCATTGCGCCGGTTGATATCCAATCATCCGGCGGGCGCGGATCGGATGCGCGTGCTGGCCGAGCCGGCCACCCTGCGCACGGTGTCCACAGTGGACGGATTCGCCGCGGCGTTCCTGGCCAGTATGCTGTTTCCGCTGCTGAACGAGGTCGTGGGGTGGCTGTTGGCCGCGGTCGTGGCGGGTGCCGTGCTGGGGCTCGCGGTCGGCGCCGGACTGTGGCGGCAAGCGCTCATCGAACACGCGTCGGGCCAGGCGTCGCGGGCGGGTTGGCCGGGCGGGCCGGTGGCGGGGGTGGTCGCGGGCCTGCTCCTCGGGCACCTGGTGAACTTCGGCGGGACCGGCGCGCGACCCGCATGGGACGAGGGGACCATCGTCCTGCTCACCGCCGTGTGCGGTGCGGGCGCGACAATGCTCAGCGCGGGCGCCGGACGGCTGTGGGCGGACGCGGCCGGGCGGCTCAGCGGCCGCCGGATGTCTTGGTGGGTCTCGCTTCTGGTCAACGCCGTGCTGTTCGCGTTCGCACTCGGGGCGATCGAGCGGCTGGTGATCCTCGTCGGGACGGTCGTCGAGACGGGACTGCCGTGGTCCGTGAACATCATCGGCGGTGCCGGGACCATCGCCCCGGTCATGTGGATCGCGCTCGTGCCCGCGGTCGTCGCCTGCTATGGGCTGATCGCGCGCAGGCGGCCGGCCGGGATTCCGCGGTGGCTGGTGGACGGTCCACACACGACGGTGGCCGATTCGGCGATGCGGCGGCGGCCCGGCATCGGCAGCGTGCTGCTCTCAGGCGTCGCGCCGGGCGCGGTCGCCGCGCTCGGCATGCTGGGGCATCGGCTTGCCGTGGGCAGCCCGGTCGATGACGACGACCGGATCTCGCGCTACCTCATCTGGCTCACGATTGTGGTGCTGGTCGCGTTGGCCGTGTCCTTCGTCACGCTGATCGCGATCCCGCGCTCAGGCCCCGCGATAGGCGTGCTCAATGGCGCGGTTGCGGTGTTTTGCGGCGTGCTCGGCATCCTCGCGGTCAATACCTT
>JBIOYB010000170.1:0-6472 GCA_044869915.1 Allorhizocola sp. | reverse complement strand
CGGGGCCACGTCTTGGGGGAAGGGTTCAGACCTCGACGTATTCGATGTTGTTGAGGGAGCAGAAGACCTTCCAGAGCGGTGCGTGGTGGCCGAGGTTCATGACCATGTGGTGTGTGCCGCCGGCGGCGAGCCAGGCGTTCATGCAGTCTCGCATGCCGGTGCGCGGCTGGAATTGGCCGTAGGGCATCTCCAGCGCCGGCAGGACGGGGGAATCCAAATTGGAGCCCTCCGCGACCACCATGCGGAATTTTTCCCCGCCCAGCGACACCAGGGACGCTAGTGTCGCTGGGCCGGGCTGGTACCGGAAAAGGAATGTCGGCGGGTCGTCGAGGCGGCCGATGCCCAGGGAGCGCTTGATGAGTTTGACCGGCTCGTCGCGGCGGGCGATGCGCCAGTTGCCCTCGCCCATGTGGCTCATGAGGACCGAGTCGCTCGGGAAGTCCATCGCATACATCTCGGTGAAGTGGGCGTCGCCGATGAGGGCGTGGCCGGCGGACACCATGCAGGCGGCGAGCGCGTCGCCCTCGGCGCCGTAGCCGTAGCCCTTGGCCATCAAGGATGACGCGGCCGCGAGCGGCAGGCGGCTGAACCGGCCGTCCTCACCGATCGCGTCGAAGTGGGTGGAGTAGGCGCCGTATCCACGCTCGGTGAGCAGTGACTCGATCGCGAGCTGCATCCGCACGTGGTCTTCGCGCTCGTCGGTGGACAGCCGCGGGTCGATCTCGAACGTCTCGTCCTCGAACTTCATGACCTCGGCCATGGCCCCGGCGTCAACGGACTGCATGCGCCGCCAGAGGTCGCCCGGCGCCAGGAAGCTGATCTCGGGCCCGAGCGTGCGCACGAGCGCATTTTCGTCGACGCGGATGTCGCCCATGTCGTTCATCGCGTAGCCGAAGATGCCGACCTTGAGCTTGCGCCACCGGGTGGCCGCGGCGGCAGCCTGCGCGAAGCGCGCGATGTTGGCCTTGAACGTGTCGGAGCGCCAGTCGTCGGTGAGCACGTGGAACGGTTTGCCCGCACGGACCATCGCGTTGGCCGTGTCCTGGGCGCCGTGTATGCCCTGGTTGTAGGTCATGTCGGCCATGTCCCACGCGGCCGTCACGGCGGCCTGCGGCTGGATGTTGGCCAGGCAGATGGGCAGCCTCGACTGGGACAGCAGGCGGGCGACCCGCATGGCCGGCCCGTAGGTGAGCATCGTGATGATCACACCGTCCAGATTGGACGACTCGAAGTCGAGCATCACGCGTTCGGCGTCGGCCCGGTTGCGCACCGGCGGGGCCGGCACGATCTCTGCGACATCGTTGAGCTGGGCGGCCACGTCGCCGGCGTAGGCGGCCTGGGTTTCGGTGATCCCAGGGATCATCTCATCGTAGAGCTCTTGCATGATGCCGAAGAGTCCGATGCGGGGCTTCATCCTGCGTGCCTCACAAGTCCGTGATGTTCGATATGCCGAACAACTGTCGCCAGTGGATTCAAAGATTGCGTTACGCCACAGCCGTTGTCAACGGCTGAAGGAGTTGACAGGCATCATTGTGAGTCCTAGTGTTCCCCCACATGCCAGACGCTGTTCGTAATACCGAACAGCGCGAGAGGTGTGGGCTCCGGGCGCCGGCACCCCTCACGTTGGTTGGAAGGGTGTACTCATGAAGGACCCCACGGTCTCCCGGAGGACCGTCCTTTTGGCGGCCACGGCCGGGGCTTTTGCGACCACGACAGCCATCGGAGGCGCTCTGCCCGCCGCGGGCGCCGACATCGGCGTGTCGGTGTTTCCTTTCCCGCTCGGCGCGGTGACCCTGCTGCCGGGGCCGCTGGCGTCCAACACCGGCCGCACACACAACTATCTGCACTTCCTTGACCCGGATCGACTGCTGCACATGTTCAGGCTGAACGTGGGTCTGCCGTCGAGCGCCCAGGCGTGCGGCGGCTGGGAGTCGCCGACCACGCAGCTGCGCGGACACTCGCTCGGGCACGTGCTCACGGCGCTGGCACAGGCCTATGCCAGCACGGGCAACACCTCGTTTAAGACCAAGGGTGACTACATCGTCGCGCAGCTCGCGATCTGCCAATCGCGCGCCGTCCAAACCGGCTTCAACACAGGTTACCTTGCCGCCTTCCCGGAGAGCTTCATCGACCGCGTCGAGTTGCGCCAAGACGTGTGGGCGCCCTACTACACGCTGCACAAGATCATGGCCGGGCTGCTCGACATGCACCTGCTCGCGGGCAACGCGCAGGCCCTGTCGGTGCTCACCGCCAAGGCGGCATGGGTGAAACTGCGCAACGACCGGCTCACCTACGCGCAGCGGCAGTCGATGCTGCAGGAGGAGTTCGGTGGCATGAACGAGGTGCTCACCAACCTCTACCAGGTCAGCGGGAATGCCAACCACCTGACCACGGCGCAATACTTCGACCACGCCCAGATCTTCGACCCGCTGGCGAGCAACCAGGACCAGCTGGACGGCTTCCACGCCAACACGCAGATCCCGAAGATCCTGGGCGCCATCCGCGAGTATCACCTCACCGGCACGACACGCTATCGCGACATCGCGGCCAACTTCTGGGACATCGTGATCGCCCGGCACACCTACGCCAACGGCGGCAACTCCAACGGCGAATACTTCCAGGCTTCCAACGCGATCGCGACCGAGCTGTCGGACTCCACCTCCGAGAGCTGCAACACGTACAACATGCTCAAGCTGACCCGGCAGCTGTTCTTCACCAACCCGGCCCGCATGGACTATCTCGACTACTACGAGGCGGCCCTGTTCAACCACCTCCTCGGGGCGCAGAACCCGGCGTCGGCCAACGGGCACCACAGCTACTACACGCCGTTGCGACCCGGTGGCATCAAGACGTACAGCAATGATTACAACAGCTTCACGATCACCGCCGGTGCGGCAACGTTCACGCTTGGCATCAGAAGACCTATATGGGCCAACGATTTTATGGTACGGGTGAACGGCGCGCCGCAAACCGGTAACGTCATCACGCGGGCCTGGGAGGCGGGTGACGTGGTCCACATCAGCACGCCGATGGCGCTGAGTCGCCAGTCCACTCCGGACAATGCGGCCACGCAGGCGGTCAAGATAGGCCCGATCCTGCTCGCGGGCGCCTACGGCACCAGCAACCTGTCCGCCCTGCCGACCCTGACCGCGAGCTCGCTCGCGCCGACCACGACCCCGGCAAGGACCTTCCCCGTGACTCCGCTCCGCTCCGCCGGCGAAGCTCCAAGCCGGCCACTGCAATACACGGCCACGGCCAGCACGGGCCAGGTGACGCTGGTCCCGTTCTACAAGCTGCACGGTCAGCGCTACACCGTCTACTGGACGGTGCCCGCGTCGCTGCCCCCGTTCGTCGCCCACTATCAGTTCAACGAGACCAGCGGCACGGCCGCGGCCGACTCGACCGGCAACGGCAGGACGGCGACGGTCGCGGGCGGTGCCACGTGGATCGCCGGCCGCACCGGCAACGCGGTCAACCTGAGCGGCTCCTCGCAATACGTGACCGTCCCGGCCGGGATCCTCTCCGGCGCGACGGCCTTCACGATCGCCGTCTGGGTGCGCGTCGACACCATCGCCAACTGGGCGCGGCTGTTCGACTTCGGCTCGAGCACCTCGGCCAACATGTTCTTCGTCCCGCGCAGCAGCGCCAACGCCGCCCGCTTCGCGCAAGCGAAATCGCCGCACTGTAAATCGCAGTGAGGCGTCTCGAACTCCGGCTGGCGGCGGCCTGCGCCCGGCTCGCCGCCGCCAGTCGGCCCGGTCAACCGAAAGGATCACCACGTATGTCCACCCCTCGACATCGCCGTACCTTCGTGGCAGTGGCCGCTGCCGCGTTCGCCACGGCCCTGCTGGCCTCGGCGATCTCGGCCAGCGCCGCGCCGACGTCCACAACCGACGGTCAGGAGCCGACCGCCCAGGACCCGGCCGTCCACGACCACTCCACCCACGATCACGGCACCGCCGCCCTGGATGCCGTGCCCAAGAACGACCCGGCGCGGGGGCTCCGCTACGACGGGCTTGCCATTTCCCGCACAGGGCCATGCGCCGGCGGGTACCAGGTGATGGGTATTGATTTTCTGATGTGCACCCACGG
The DNA here is from genome assembly GCA_044869915.1 of Allorhizocola sp. Classification (GTDB taxonomy): domain Bacteria; phylum Actinomycetota; class Actinomycetes; order Mycobacteriales; family Micromonosporaceae; genus Allorhizocola. Next base: position 2,380 of record JBIOYB010000170.1, on the reverse strand, counting down.
ACCGGATGCGCCCCCGGCGGGGTCGGGCCTGGACGTGAAGCGCCCGATCCAGCCGTTTGCCGCCAAGACGGATGGCCTGCAGGCGCAAGCGGTCTGCGAGGGCGACGGGGTCAGCGGCAAGCGCGTCGAGGTGCTCTACATCCACGGCAGCAACAACCGTTACAGCCAGGTCGTGGAGACGATCCGCCAGCTCGCCGAGCAGGTGGACACCATCTACCTCGAGAGCGCGCGCGAGACCGGCGGCGAGCGGCGGGTCCGCTACGTCACCGAGACGGTCAACGGGGCCTGCCGCCCGGTGGTCCGCGATGTGGCGATCTCCGACTCGGCGCTCAACGCCAACGACTGGGCTCCGCTGCTCAACGCGGTGCGGGCGGCCGGCTACACCCGCACGGACCGCAAGTACCTCCAGTTCACCGAGTCCACCGTCTACTGTGGAATCGGCGGGTTCGCGGGCGACACCACCAAGAGCGACAGCAACCGGTCCAACAGCGGGCCGGAGTACGCGCGCTCCGACAGCGGCTGCTGGAGCGCGGGCGTCGCGGCGCACGAGCTCGGGCACACCCTCGGTGCGGTGAACAACAACGCCCCCAACGGTTCGGGCTTCGCGCACTGCGAGGACGAGTGGGATGTCATGTGCTACAAGGACGACGCGAGCACGGTCATCCGTACGGTGTGCACCGACCGGGCGCACGATCAGCGCCTGGACTGCAACCATGACGACTACTACCACACCAGCCCGGCTGCGGGCAGCTACCTGGCGACCTTCTACAACGTGGCGGACAACCACTTCCTCATCCGCAGCGGCGGTGGCCCGGTGCCGACCACCTTCAGGTTGCGCAACAACGCGACGACCAACACGTGCCTGGACGACCCGGCGAGCAACACCGCCAACGGGACCCAGCTGATCCTGTGGACGTGCCACACCAACCCGAACCAGGTCGTGACGCAAAACGGCGCGTCGCTGCAGATCCTCGGCAAGTGCCTGGAGGCCAACGCCGGACGGGTCGTGCTGAACGTGTGCAACAGCGCGTCGACCAACCAGCAGTGGACCCTGCGCACCGACGGCACGATCCTGGGTGTCGGGAGTGGACAGTGCGTCCAGCCGACCAACGGCGCGACCGCCAACGGCACGCTCATCGTGCTCGCGGCGTGCGGCACGCAGACGTATCAACGCTGGACCAAGATCTAATTTGCCTGTCGGCGGCGGCGCACAGCAAAGCCGCCGCCGACGCAGCGGGCGCACAGACCTGTGGCCCGCGCCGAGATAGGAGGGAAGCCATGTCTCGTCGCTTCTTAGCGGCGGCCGTGACCACCGTGGTGTCGGTCGGCGGCCTCGCCGTCGCGGCGGCGTCACCGGCGGCCGCGATCGTCACGTTCACCTCGACCGCCGTGAACCAAAACGGCAACAACTGCATGATCGTGCCGAACAACTCGACCACCAACGGGCAGCAGCTGACCCAGGCCGCGTGCACGATGAACTTCGTGTTCACCCCTGTCGCGGGGTCGGCCGATCAGTACACCATCAACGCGCCGACGGCGAACATGTGCATTGACGTGTTCGGCAATTCGACCGCCGACAACGCGACCATCATCCAGTGGAACTGCCACGGCGGCAACAACCAGAAGTGGCGCCTCAACGCGGTCGCCATCTCCGGCACGGACAAGACGTTCAACATCCAGTCCGTGAGTTCGGGCAAGTGCATCGTCCCCAATGGAGGGTCGAACGCCTCCGGCACCGGTCTGGTGCAGCTGCCGTGCAGCACGGCGACCAGCCGCGTCTGGCGCGTGCCCAACTTCACCAACGGCGGCGGCGGTGGCACCTTCACCAACCCGCTGTCGCTGCACGGTCCGGACCCGTGGCTGCAGTACTACAACGGCTTCTACTACATGGTCACGACGACGTGGAACTCGACCATCACCATGCGGCGGGCCACCACGCTGCGCGCGCTGTCGACCGCGCCGGATCAGGTCATCTACAACCTGAGCCAGCACCCGAACGCGTGCTGCAACATGTGGGCGCCCGAGTTCCATCTGCTCAACGGCCCCAACGGGACGCGGTGGTATCTCTACTTCACCGCCGGGCAGAACATCGCCAACTACCTTGGCACGCAACGCATCCACGTGCTGGAGAGCGCGGGCCTCGACCCGATGGGTCCCTACACCTTCCGGGGTTCGATGCTCGACCCGCAGCAAAACAACACGTGGGAGCTTGACGGCAGCATCCTGCAGCTCAACGGCCAGCTGTATCTGCTGGGCACGTTCTACAACGGTTCGCAGCCGGCGTTCATCCGCCCGCTGTCCAACCCGTGGACGGCCAGCGGCACGCGGCGCATCCTGTCCAACCCGACCAACGGCTGGGAGACGGTCGGCGGTGCGGTCA
>JBIOYB010000169.1:0-10199 GCA_044869915.1 Allorhizocola sp. | reverse complement strand
GCGGCGCTGCAGGCCGGATATGCCGCTGCGGCAACTGATGCCGGGCATAGCGGGTTCAGCGGCGGCTTCGCGCTCAACCTGGACGGCACGCTCAACTGGCAGCTGATCGCCGACTTCGGCTTCCTGGGGATCCACCAGATGACTGTGGCGGCGAAGGCTCTGGTCGCGAAGTTCTTTGGTACGAAGGCGTTTCGCAGCTATTTCCACGGTTGCTCCACCGGCGGCCGTCAGGGGTTGATGGAGGCGCAGCGTTATCCGGGGGACTATGACGGCATCGCGGCGGGGGCTCCCGCGATCAACTGGACGAGGTTCCATCCCGCCCAGTTGTGGGGCCAGTTGCAGATGTTGCTCGCAGGCAACGTCGTCCCGCCGTGCGAGCTCGCCGCGGCCACCGGTGCCGCCGTGACGGCGTGTGATCCGCGTGATGGTGTCGTGGACGGGATCGTCGGCGATTGGCGGGGATGCCGGTTCGACGCCCGCTCGCTGATCGGCACGGTCACCGAATGCGGCACCATCACCGCCGTCGATGCCGATCTCATCAATAAGATGTGGGAGGGGCCGCGTGGCGTCGATGGAGATTTTTTCTGGTACGGCCTTGAGCGCGACGCCGGATTGGCTGCCTTGAACGATAGCGCCGGTGGTGTGGGCGTGCCGTTCTTCGTCGGGCTGGAGTGGTTCCGGTATTTCCTGCTGCAGAACCCATCGTGGGATTGGCGGACCATGACCTTCGAGCGGTACCTGCTGTTGTTCCAGCAGTCCGTGTGGCAATATCGGGCGGTGATCGCGACCGACGATCCGGATCTGTCCGCGTTCCGGGATCGTGGCGGCAAGGTGGTCTTCTGGCATGGCACGGCGGACCCGCTGATCTTCTTCCGGGGCTCGGTGGACTTTTACGACCGGCTGGACAGGGCGATGGGTGGTGCCAGGCAGACCGGCAGGTTCGCCCGGTTCTTCGTCGCGCCGGGTGTCGGCCACTGCGGGGGCGGCCAGGGCGCCGCACCGGCCGATCTGCTTGATGCCGTGGTGCGCTGGGTGGAGCAGGGCGAGGCTCCGGCCCAGTTGACCGGCCGCAGGACCGACTCCGCGGGCAACGTGGTGCTTACCCGCCCGGTCTGCCTGTACGGCCAGGCGGCCAGGTACAAGGGGCACGGCGATCTCGCGGACGGGAAGAACTTCTTCTGCGCCGACGGTTTCCGGTAGCGCCAGGCTGCGGTGGCTGCGGTGGCTCCGGTGGTCTGGGGGCCGGAGCCACCCCGCGCGGCCGCTCAGGGTGCTTAGGTGTTGTGGCTCCAGCCGTTCATGCGATGGCCGTTCACCGGGGACTGGTTTGGGTCGGCCATGAGGGCGCGCGCGGTGGCGTCGAGCCGGGCGGCGATGCCCTCGGCGGCAAGCCGGATGGGTGGGACGAGCTTGGCCGGTTCGACCCGCACGCTGTGCACCACAATCCCCACGGCGGCCACGGGGTGGCCCGCGCAGTCGAGGATGGGTGCCGCGATCGAGCATGTGCCCAGCGTCATCTCCTCACGGGTGACGGCGTATCCCCGCTGCACGGTCTGTTCCAGATCGGCCTGCAGGCGGCCGGCTTCGGCGATCGTGTACCGGGTCGGCCTGGCCAGTGGCCTGGAGGAGTAGTCACCCCGGAACTCGGTGCTCTCGTGCGCCAGCAGCGCCTTGCCCACCCCGGTGGCGTGCAGGGGTAGGCGCCCGCCGATGCGCGAGACGATCGGCACGGATCGGTGCCCGGCGAGCTTTTCCACGTATAGGGCGTCGTTGCCGTCGCGGACGGCCAGGTGGACGTTTTCGCGGGTGGCTTCATAGAGGGTTTGCATGAACGGCAGGGCGATCTCGCGCAGCCGGATGTGCAGCGGGCCGAGCAGCCCGACCTCCCACAGGCGCACCCCGACCTCGTATCGGCTGTCGTCGCAGCGGTGCAGGCCGCGCCAGGTGACCAGTTCGTTGACGAGCCGGTGCGCGGTGGCCAGCGGCAGGCCGCTGCGGCGGGAGATCTCCGACAGCGACAACCGGGGATGGGATATGTCGAAGGCGTCGAGGATGGCCAGAACGCGTGAGGTTACCGACTGGCCCGGTTGGCTGGTGCGTCCCGCCACGGTGTTTCCTCCCCTTCGCCTCGTGAAGGCCCTGCACGGTACCCCCTAAAAGATCTTCGCTGCCTTGGCCTTTTGGATCTGCTCATAAACATGGCCGCGTAGCTCGGTGAACCGCGAATGTGAACGTGTGGTGAGCTGATCGCGCTCGTCGGGCAGGTCGACGGCCAGGTCTTCCTGGACGACCGTGGGAGAGTTGGACAGTACCAGCACCCGCTGACCAAGATATACGGACTCGTCGATATCATGGGTGACGAACAGGATGGTCATGGAGAAACGCGACCAGATGCCGCGGATCAGGTCCTCGAGATCTGCGCGGGTTTGGGCGTCGACGGCGGCGAACGGTTCGTCCATGAGCAGGATGTGGGGCTCGTAGGCCAGGGCGCGGGCGATCGCCACGCGCTGCTGCATCCCACCGGAAAGCTGCCAGGGATACGCCGCATGGGCCTCGGCAAGTCCGACGGCGGCGAGGGCCTGCGCGACGAGTTCCCGCCGGCGGGCCTTGGGCATCTTCTTTTCCTTCAACGGCAGTTCGACGTTGCCCGCGACGGTTGCCCACGGAAACAGGCTGCGGCCGTATTCCTGCAGGACCACGGCCATGTTCGCCGGTGGCCCGGTGACCGCACGCCCCTGCAGCACGACCCGGCCGGAGGTGGGAGCCAGCAGCCCGGACACGCATTTGAGCAGGGTGGTCTTGCCGCAACCGGACGGGCCGACCAGGCAGACCAACTCGCCCGCGGAGACGGTGAACGTCAGATCGCGCAGCGCCTCCACCGATCGGCCGTGACCGTCATAGACCTTGCGCAGTCCCTCAACTTCGAGCATCAGGGGGTACATGCCTTTCCGTGCCAGTTGCGGGTCAGTTGCGGGTCGGTTGCGGGTCGGTTGCGGGTCGGTTGCGGGTCAGTTGTCGCGCGCCGCGGCGCGCAGACCGAAGTACCAGAACAGAACCCGGCGTTCGACGATGCGAAACACTGTGGCCAGGGTGACGCCGAGCAGCCCGAGCAGGATGGTCCCCGACCACATCTCCGGTATCGCGAACGTGCGCTGGAATTGAATGATCGCAAAGCCGAGGCCCTCGCTGGCGGCGAACATCTCACTGATCACCATCAGGATGATCGCGATCGACAGGGCCTGCCGGAGTCCCGCGAAGATCTGCGGTGCCGCCGCGGGCAGGATGAGACGCCGCAGCCGGCCGAGGCCGCCGACGCGATACGAGCGGGCCGTATCGACCAGGACCGGGTCGACCGCCCGCACACCTTCGACGGTGTTGAGCAGGATCGGCCACACCGCCCCGATCACGATCACGATCACTTTCATCCGGTCGCCGAATCCGGTGAACAGGATCAGGACCGGCACAAGCACCGGCGGCGGGATGGCGCGGAAGAACTCCAGGCCGGGCTCGGCGATGCGGCGCACCATCGGCGACTGTCCTATCAGGACACCGAGGCCGATCCCGGCCACCGCCGCCAAAAGGTAGCCGGCACCCAGCCGAGCCAGGCTGGGCACGACATCGGTGGCGATCCGATCACCGGTCCACACCTCGCCGAAGGCGACGAGGATCTGCCGCAGCGGCGGAAGATAGAAGTTCGTGCTTGTATCGGACACCCACCACCAGACGGCGACGAGCAGCACCGGCAGGGCTACGGCGGAAACCACCCTCCTACCAACGTTTCTCATGCGACACCCTCCCCGCGCACGGAGGGGTGCCACGCCAGAACCCGGCGCTCGGCCAGCCGGGCCAACGCATTGATGCCCAGCCCGACCAGGCCGGTGACCACGACCAGTGCGTACAGGGCGGGCACGGCGCCGCCGGACTGAGCCAGCGCGATCTGCTGGCCGATACCGGGCGCGCCGATGATGAGCTCACCGGTGACCGCGAGCACCAGCGCGACCGCGGATGCCAGGCGCAGCCCGGTCATCGCATACGGCAGGGCGGTCGGCCACACGACATGCCGGACCGTGCCCCAGCGGCTGAACCGGTACGACCTCGCGGTGTCCCGGGCGACCGGATCGACATCCTGCACCCCGTAGAGCACCTGGATGAGGATCTGCCAGAACGACGCGTACACGATCAGCAGCAACTTGGAACGCAGGTCCGCGCCGAACAGCAGGACCGCCAACGGGATCAGCGCGACCGACGGGATCGGGCGCAGAAACTCGATCGTCGAGTGCGTCGCCGCACGCAGCAACGGCACCGAGCCGATGACCACCCCGACACCGATCGCCGCCGCCGCGGCGATGACCAGGCCGATGGCCCAGCCGCGAAGGGTTTCATAGAGGGAGTACCAAAAAATCGGCTGACCGGTCTCGTCGCCCAACGCCGCGACGACCCTGTGCAGCGGCGGCAGATACTCCGCGGGAACGAACCCGGCCAGGGGAACGAACTCGAACAGCGCCAGCAGCAGCACGATACCGGTGACACTTTGCGCCCATGGTGCGAACCCGGATCGGTTTCCCACCATGGAGCGCGGTGCGGTGCTGTCGGTCATGGCAACAGGGCCGTCAGATTCGGTTTGGCCGTCACCAGCCCGTCGGCCAGGGCCAGATCGGCCAGGACCGTCAGCGCGGCCGTATCGATCGTGGCCGGCCACTGCGGCAGGGTGAGCGCCTTGGCCTGATCGGCAGTGATCTTGGTGTAGGTCGGGATGACCGCCCGAGCCTCATCCGGGTGCGCCTGGGCATATGCCGAGGACTCGACCATCGCCTCGGTGAACTTCTTGACCAGATCCGGGTTCTCGGTCGTGCGTGCCATGGTCGTGAAATACGCGGCGATCGGCAGATTCGGCGCGGTGTCGACGAAATTCCACGCCACCACCCTGGCGCCCTGGCTCTTGGCGACCGACAGGAACGGCTCGACCACCCACGCGGCGTTGACGTTGCCACTGGCCAGCGCCGCGGGCATGTCCGGGAACGCCAACTCGGTGAATTTGACCTTGTTGGGGTCGCCGCCGGCCTTGCGCACCGACGCGCGAACACTGGTGTCGCCGATGTTCTTCAAGGTGTTCACCGATACCGTCTTGCCTTCCAGATCCTTGGCAGTTTGGATCGGGCTGTCCGCCTTGACCACGACCGCACCGAAGTCGGCGCCCGCCTTGCCCGTCGACGAGTTCCCCGCACACGTGATCTTCAACGGCAGACCCTTGCTCGCCGCCACGATCAACGAGGTGACGTTGGAAAACCCGAACTGGTACTGACCGGACACCACGCCGGGCACGATCGCCGCACCACCCTGCGCCGCCACGAGGTCGAGCTCCATCCCGCGAGAAGCGAAGAAACCCTTCTCCTTGCCCAGATAGATAGGTGCCACGTCGACGATGGGGATGACCCCGACCGTCACCTTCTGCGCAGCGGTGGCCTCCGGCTTGCCGCTCTCAGCGGCCGGCGACGCACAACCGGCCATTCCTAACAGGACCGCCACAGCCATCGCGGTGAGGGTTCGGCGCATACAGACCTCCAAGTCCGCACGATCATTGGTAATCGTGGGTCAATCTCTGCGAAACGAGCCCCGTCATGGTGTGCCCGGCAACCGCATCGGCACCACGAACGTCTTCCACTGGCCGGAACCGAGCGCGAGCCTTTCTCACGGCGGTATCGGCCTGCCATGATGACGGAGGCACCTTCCCCGCACCGGGTACGGGCGTGGAGAAGGTGCCCACCATGCTCGCCGCCGGTTAGCCCCAGTAACCCATGGCCTGCCTGCCGAGCGACTGCTGGCCCGCCGTGTTGGCGTGGCAACCGTCGGAAACCTCATTGGTCCGCAGCCGGAACACCCCGGGGTAGGTGACATTCTGCGTCGCGTCGGCGGCGGCCTGCCGGGCGAGACTGTCAGTCAACTGCGGACCGTTGGCCCCCGCCAAGGAACACGTCTGGCCGGCATCGTAGAGCGGCTGACCCGAGATGATGATCGTCGCGCCGGCGGCCGCGTGCTGGCGGGCGTTGGCGATGAGCCGTTTCACCTCGTCGTAGGTCGCGCCGTTCTGCGCGAAGATGCAAATCTGGATCCACACCGCCCGCGGCCGGCCGAACCTGGTGGCCTGCTGGTCAAACCTCTGCCAGGCGCTGGAATTGGGGTCAGTCCACGCCTGCACGACCAAACCACCCGTCCCGTATGGGCCCCACATGCGCCTGCCGCCGACCGCGACATAGCCCTGCGCCACGTTTTCGGCCATCGAACAGCCGATGAAACCCATCGAGTTGGGCGGCTGGCCGGGACTCGGGCTGGGACTCGGGCTGGGACTCGGGCTCGGGCTCGGCGACGGGCTCCGCGAAGGCGACGACGACGGCGACGGCTGAACCGTGCCGGTGCAGACCACGCCGTTGAGCGAGAAGCTCGACGGCGCCGGGTTGGTGCTGTTGTTCCACGAGCCGTTGAACCCGAAGCTCGTGCTGCCGTTGGTGGCCAGGTTGCCGTTCCAGGAGACATTGCGGGCGCTCACCTGCGCCCCGCTCTGGGTAATGACGGCGCCCCAGTGGTCTCTGACCTGCTGCCCGGCACTGTACGACCAGGTCAACGTCCAGCCGTTGATCGGATCACCCAGGTTGGTCAGGCCCACGGAGGCGCCGAACCCTCCCGGCCACTGGTTACTCACCGAGTAGGTGACCCGGCAACCAGCGGCCGCGGCATGCGCGCTCAGCGAGACCGCGCCGACAGTGGCGGCCACCACGACCGGCACGGCGACCAAGACAAATAAACGAAACCGAGATAGGCGCATCGCCCCTCCCTTACTTGAATACTTCTTGGTTTGGTCAAGGACGCGTGCGAGCGCCCAAACGACAGCGTCGGGTGCTCAGACGTGTTGGCTGACAGACTGTTCCGTCGAATCTCGAAGATGCCGATCCGTCTGGCCGCGGCTGCCCAGAGGCCGCAGCAAGCCCGGCCACCGATCAGGGCGGCCAGATACCATCGATGGCCATCGCTGGCGGTTGAAGCTACAACGCCCGAACGACGGAGGTCAACGCCGACCTTTCACTCAATGCAAACGGCCTGCGTGTGGGTCTCCATGGAGCCATTTGTGGAGCTATTTTTTGGGCGCTCTGCTCGTGGAGAGCTCTGCTATGGTGGCTCCATGCCGGTCAGGGGCGAGCCACGGCGACGGGCACGCGGCGAGATCGAGACGCTGCCCAGCGGGTCGCTGCGCGTGAGGGTTTACGCCGGCGTCGACCCGGTGTCGAAGAAGCGGCGTTATCTGGTGGAGACGGTTCCCGCCGGGCCGGCGGCGGCCGGCGAGGCCGAGACGGTGCGCGCTCGCCTGGTGGAGGAGGTAGGGGAACGCCGTAGGCTGCGTGTCGACTCGCGCTCGCCGGTTGCCGAGGCTGACGGCGCCGCCGCGTCTACCGCGACGAGGCCGGCAAGGGCCGCCGGTGCAACGGAACGAGGACATCGGCGCGCGGAGTGGACGGTCGCGGCGATCGCGCAGCTCGCCGGCGTGTCGGCACCGACGGTGTCGAAGGTGCTCAACGGCCGCTCGGGCGTGGCGGCGGCCACCCGGCAGCGGGTGGAGCAGCTGCTGCGCGAGCGGGGCTACCGGCGTCCGGAGAAGGTGGTGCGGGCCGCTGTCCTTGAGGTGATCTTCTACGGGCAGCAGGGCCATCTGGCCGTGGAGATCATGCGCGGGGTGCAGCAGATCGCCGTCAGCCAGGGGTTGACCGTCGGGTTCACCGATGTGCTGCAGGAAGCGTCTACAGGGCGTAACTGGGCCCAGGATCTACTGGCACGGCGCCCCACCGGTGTGATCGCCGTGCACCTGGGCTTTACACCCGAGCAGCATGGCCTGTTGCGCGCCAGCGGGATCCCGTTGGTGGCCCTGGACCCCGACGGCGAGCCGCTGCACCCGGTGCCTTCGGTGGCTGCGGCAAACCGGCGCGGCGGCATCGTCGCGGCCCAGCATCTGCTGGGTCTGGGTCATCGGCGGATCGCGGTGATCACTGGGCCATTGGAACGGGTGTGCGCGAGGGCCCGGTTGGATGGCGTGCGGGCGGCGCTGGACGCTGCCCACGCGCCGCTGGATGAACGTCTGATCCGCGCTGGGATGTGGTTCTCGGTTGAGGATGGCTTCGGCCACGCCAGAGACCTGCTGCACCTTGCCCACCCGCCGACCGCTGTGCTGTGCGGCAACGACCTTCAGGCGTTCGGCGTCTACGAGGCCGCGAGGCAGGCCGGCATCCACGTCCCGGCCGACCTCAGTGTGGTCGGTTTCGACGACATCTCGTATGCGCGATGGTGCGGGCCACCCATGACCACCGTGCGGCAGCCGTTCGCCGAGATGGGCGCCACCGCCGCCAAAATGGTGCTGGCACTTGCCGCAGGCGAAGCGATCACCCAGACCCACATCGAACTCGCCACCAGCCTGGTCGTGCGCGACAGCACCGCATCGCCGCCCCGACGTTGATCCGCCTTCCATCCACAGAAACGGTCCTTGCATTCATAGATTGTTTCTGAGAGCCTGACGTCAGGAGACGCTCTCCTAGCTAGCTGGTGCCACCGGGCGACGCCAGCGTCAGCGTGGGTGCTCAGCCGGTCGCCGCCTCGGGGAGGACGGCGCCGGTGGTTGAGCGGACGCTGGCGATCCTCACGTCCCCACCCGTCGCACGGACGGGCAACCTATGGAGCCCAGCGATGCCTCTCAAACCTTTGTTGGCGTGCGCCGGCTTGCTGGCCGGCGTACTGGTCGTACTTTCCCCGTCCGCCGTGCAGGCTGCGCCCACCCGGCATGAGGCCGAAACCTCGCCGGCGGCCTGTACCGGCACCATCGACTCTAACTGGGCCGGTTACTCCGGCAGCGGATTCTGCAACGGCAACAACGCAACCGGCGCCTTCGTGCAGTTCACCGTGAACGCCGCTGCGGCGGGCACGGCCACGCTGGGTGTCCGGTTCGCCAATGGCACCACCACGGCCCGCCCGGCCAACCTCATCGTCAATGGTTCCACTGTGCAGACCCCGTCGTTTGAGGGTACCGGCGCCTGGAACACGTGGGTCACCAAGACACTGACCGTCAGCGTCAGCGCGGGCAGCAACAGCATCCGGTTGAACCCGACCGCCGCCGCCGGTCTGCCCAATGTGGACTATCTCGACTTCGAGGTCAGCAGCCCGCCGGCGGGCACCCTGCCGAGCAGTTTCCGTTGGAGTTCCAGCAGTGTGCTGATCGGGCCGAAGTCGGACGCGACACACAACATCCGTGCGGTCAAGGACCCGTCGGTCGTGTACCACAACGGGCGCTATCACGTGTTCTTCAGCACCACCAACCAAAGCGGCGCCTACAACATGGCGTACCTGAACTTCACCGACTTCCCGCAAGCCGCCGCCGCGCCACACTACTACCTCGACCAGCGGATCGGCGCCGGTTACCGGGCGGCGCCACATGTGTTCTACTTCGCGCCCCAGCAGCGGTGGTACCTGGTCTACCAGACCGGGGACAACGCCGCCTACTCCACCACAACGGACATCGCCAACCCGCAGTCGTGGACCACGCCGCAGTTCTTCTATGCGGGCGGCATGCCGCAGATCATCCGCGACAACATCGGCAACGGTCACTGGGTCGACTTCTGGGTCATCTGCGACAGCGCGCGATGCTACTTGTTCTCCTCCGACGACAACGGTCACCTGTACCGGTCGGAGACCACGCTGGCCGACTTCCCCAACGGGTTCACCAACACCGTCATCGCGATGCAGGACGCCAACCGGTTCCGGCTATGGGAAGCGGTCAACGTGTACAAAGTCTTGGGCAGCAACACCTACCTGCTGATAGTCGAGGCGGCCAACGGCCGCCGATGGTTCCGGTCCTGGACCGCGCCCGCCATCACCGGACCCTGGACCCCGCTGGCGGACACGGACGCCAATCCGTTCGCCCGCGCGAACAACGTCACCTTCGACGGCACCGCATGGACTCAGGACATCAGCCACGGCGAGATGATCCGCAGCGGCATCGACCAGGCGATGGTCATCAGCCCGTGCAACATCCGCTACCTGTACCAGGGCGTGGACCCCAACTCCACCGACCCCTACAACATGCTGCCCTGGCGGCTCGGGCTCCTGACCCAGACCAACTCCACCTGCTGACACCTCGGGTGATCGAGGCACTCGCCGCGGGGGGG
>JBIOYB010000168.1:0-2494 GCA_044869915.1 Allorhizocola sp. | reverse complement strand
GCCGACGCCGCGCGTGTCGAGCAGACCGGGGAAGTGCTCTTTAACACCGGCGGCTATCCGTTTGTTGAGTTTGTCGATCTCGCCGGTCAGGTGCTGGATACGGTCAGTGAGGAGCTTCAGCACGTGTCGGGCGGTGTCTGCCGGCCCGTCTCCCCGCGAGTCATCCAGCTCGGCGCACTGATTGAACAGGTGCGGGTTGCTCAGGCCGGCCAACGACTCGCGCAGGGCGGCATCCGCCGAGATCAGGACGCTCTTGAGCCGGTTGATGGCCTGGGTGCGGGACTTGATCGCGGACCCTTTCGCGAGCTTGAGCAGCCGCAGGGCTTCGATCGGGCCGTCGCTGGTCTTCGCTGTCGCGGTTGCGCGACCGGACAGGACAGCGCGGGCCGCCGCCTCCGCGTCGACGGCGTCTGTCTTGCCGCGGCGTCGGCGCGCCGCCTTGTCGGGCTGGTTGACCTCGGTCACTTCGATGCCCTCGGCGCGCAGGTGGCGGGCGAGCGCGGCGCCGTAGGAGCCGGTGCACTCCACCCCGGCCCGGCGCAGGGTGCCAAACGAGTGGGCCCAGGCAGCGAGTTGGCGGTAGCCCTCAGAGGGCGGAATGTGAGTGCGTAGGTTATTTGTCGTCACCTGAATGTGTGGCAGGACGATATCCCGGCCGGTCGGCGGCCATGGGTGTGCTGGGCTGGTCGCCGTGAGCGAGCGCAAGTCCTACAAGACTGACCTGTCCGATGAGCAGTGGGCGCTGGTCGATCCGGTGATCACCGCGTGGAAAGCCGCGCATCCCTCGGTCAGCGGCCATCAGGGCCGGTACGCGATGCGGGAGATCGTCAACGCGCTGCTGTACCAGGGCCGCACCGGCTGCCAGTGGGACCTGCTCCCGCACGACTTCCCGCCGCCCGGCGCGGTGAAGTACTACTTCTACACCTGGCGCGACGACGGCACCGACCAGACCATCCACGACCTGCTGCGCTGGCAGGTGCGGGAGAAGGCGCGGCGGAAGGCGGACCCGAGCCTGGTGGTGCTCGACACCCAGAGCGTGCACGCGGCGGCCGGGGTGCCCGCGCGGTCGACGGGGCGTGATGCGGCAAAAAAAGTACCGGGCCGCAAGCGCGGCCTGGCCGTTGACGTCCTGGGACTGGTGATCGCGGTGGTCGTGGTGGCCGCGTCGGCGCACGAGAACGCCGTCGGTATCGCGCTGCTGGACAAGGTCGCCGCCGACACCGAGACCGTCGAGAAGGCCCTGGTCGACCAGGGCTTCAAGAACGCCGTCGTGGCGCACGGGGAGAAGGTGGGCATCGAGGTCGAGGTCGTGGAGCGCAATCCGGCGCAGACCGGGTTCGTTCCCCAGGCCAAGCGGTGGGTCGTGGAGCGCGCCTACGGGATCTTGATGCTGTACCGCAGGCTGGTGCGCGACTACGAGCACCAGCCCCGCTCCTCCGAGTCGCGGGTGTACTGGGCGATGACCGCGGTGATACTGCGCCGGCTGACCGGGGCTGCCGCGCCGGCCTGGCGCACCGCATGACCGGCGGGGAGCTGACGCTCGGGGCGGTGCTGGCCCGGCTGGAGGAGCGCGAGCGGGAGATCGCCGCGCAGGCCGAGGCGGCCAAGGAACGGATCGCGGAGCTTTCCGCGCAGCTGGAGGAGTTGCACCGTACCGCCGAAGAGATCCGGATCACCCGCAAGACGCTGCTGGAGCTGCCCGATCCGCAGCCGCCCGCGCCGCCGCCCCCGAAGCCGCCGGACCATCCGGCCTACCAGCAGATCATGGCGGTGTTCGCCTCGGCCGACGCGCCGCTGCGGGCGCGGCAGGTGTGCGAGGCGATGAACCTGGAGATCGCGCCCAACACCATCAACAACACCCGTCTGAAACTCAAGCGGCTCGTCGAGCGCGGGATCCTGGCCGAGACCGAGCAAGGCTTGTTCACCCAGCCACGGCCGTAAGCCGCTCTACGTCGCCGCAACCTGCACGCTCACCCTCAACGAAGCGGCAAATCAGGCATCAACCCTCATACCGCCCTCTCAAGTCCCTGGAATGGGTCGGGCGGCGGGAGAACTTCTGCATCTGCGGACCCTCGGGCACGGGCAAAAGCCACTTCACCGAGGCCCTCGGCCAGACCGCGGTCGAGGCCGGGCTGACCGTCTCCTGGTTCACCATCGAGGACCTCGGAGTCCTGGTCCGCCGGCACCGCGCGGACGACTCGATCGCCCGAGCCCTCGCGAAGATCATCCGCTCGGATCTGATCATCGTCGACGACATCGGCCTGCTGCCGGTCTCACCAGACGCTGCCGAAGGCTTCTACCGCCTGGTCGATGCCGCCTACGAACGACGCTCGGTCGCCGTCAGCAGCAACCTCCACCCCTCGGGCTTCGACGAGATCATGCCCAAGACCCTGGCCACCGCGACGGTCGACCGGCTCATGCACCACGCCCACATCGTCGTCACCCAGGGTGACAGCTACCGGCTCACCCAGGCCACCAGCGGACAAGGGGTGAA
>JBIOYB010000167.1:0-15520 GCA_044869915.1 Allorhizocola sp. | reverse complement strand
CTGAAGGTCCCCACGCTGGTATAGCCCACGCGCAGGCTGATGTCGGCGACGTTGTACGAGGTGGACACGAGTAGTTGCTTGGCTTCCTGCAGCCGCAGCGCCGACAGGAAGCGGCCCGGCGACACGCCTGTGACTCGCTGGAACATCCTGGAGAAGTGGAACTTGCTGAACATGGCCACCCGCGCCATGTCATCGATCGTGAGCGGTTCGCCTAGGTTGTTGCGCATCGCTGCGACTACGCGCTCCACGGCCAGTTCGGATGCGTTGTGCATTCGCTCTTTGCCCTCCCCACCCTGATACATTCTCGCCGGTGCGAATGGACGGTTAAGACGTCATGACAGAGTGGTGTCCAAGAATATACGACGCCAATCCGCCGATCGGCTCCCATTCCTTGGGAATGCCTCCTTGGGCCGATCCTGGGTGCATAATCCCGCTTGCATTCGCACCATCACAGTCAGTGATAGAGATCGATGCTAGGCGAATTCGAGTCGCGCGGCAAATGGTTGGTGGAGCACACCATGGCCGGATGGGTGACCCGGGTAGCCGATCATCCGGGGGGCGCGCCATGACCTGCATTGAACATCACCACTGAGATTCGTCAAGAGTAAAACAGAGCATCAATTTAGAAATAGGGAGGTGGCGATCACTACTATCCACTTATAGAATCGCACAAATTTGTGCGCCTTTCAATACCCGCAGGTCGAAGGCTGGTCGACAAGGGCCGGACTGTCAGCTATTGAACTGTTTGAATGGGTTGCAGCCAGCCAATTGTTCATGCCAAACTGCCTTGATGATACCGATCATAAACGCCAATGGCTGTTGATGAAAATTTCGAATCTGAGCCGTAAGAGTGGGGTATCGGTCGCCACCATAAAGTTCTACCTGCGGGAGCGGCTGTTACCCTCGGGCACGCCGACGGCGCGAAACCAGGCGGAGTATGACGACACCCACCTCGCCCGGTTGCGCCTGATCCGTGTCCTCACCGGCATCGGGATGATGAGTCTCGCCTCCGTCCGCGAGGTGCTCGCGGCGGTCGACGACAACTGCGTGTCGCCGCACGCGCTTTACCAGGCGCTCAACCGAGCCATGAGCGCCGAGCATCCGGTGCCCCATCCGGACGCGGGCCGGCCCGCGTCCGAGAGTGTGGACAAGCTCATTGACTGCCTTGGCTGGCAGGTGCAGCCCGATTCGCCGGGCCGCGCCACGCTTGTGCAGGTGCTCGCGTCTCTGCAATACCTCGACTGGGAGTGCGACGCGGAGGTGTTCGCGCCATACGCCCAGGTGGCAGACCGCCTGGCGGCAAGCGAGCTCAAGGCGATGCCCAACGCGTCGGCGCAGATGATCGTCGCCCGCACGGTGCTCTTCGAGGTCGCCTTTGCCGTGCTGCGGCGCCTGGCCTACGAGCACTATCTGGTGATGCGGGGCAAAGCGGCACCGCCGCCCGCCGCCGGCGAGGCGCCCGGATAACTCGCGACCCAAAAGTTGATGCATTCAAAAGTAGACGTCTTCGAAAGTGCGGGCCCAGATCCCATTGTGGCAGTGAGCACTTTCTGAGAAGACTTCACGACCCCCCGACGGCCACGATATCGATGGTCAAGAATCATTTGCCCGCCGTTCGCCGCCAGGCGAATTGTGCGTCTGGGCGTTTGAATTTCAGGGGGATCGAATGGCATTGATCACCGCCGGAAAAATTCGCAAGTTGCTTCCGGCCCTCTTCGTGCTCGCGTTGACGGGCATTTTCTACCTGGTATCGCTGCGGCCCGACGCCTCCGCATCCGATCGCGCGTCGCTTGCCGATCGATACAGTTTCCGGGAGGTACCGATAAAACTCCCGCCGGGTCTGCCGATGAAGAACGTGCGCGCGGTCAACCCCGAATACCAGCACATCCGATCGTGGATCTCGTCGGTCGGCGCCGCGATATCCGTCAACGACCTCGACGGCGAGGGCGTGCCCAACGATCTGTGCCTGGTCGACACGCGTAGCGACAAGGCCATCGTCACCCCGGCGCCCGAGAGCGGCGGCACCTACGAGCCGTTTGTGCTCGACCCGGCCCCGCTGCCGATCAGCGGCATCACCTCGCCGATGGGGTGCGTCCCGGGCGACTTCAACCTCGACGGCTACAACGACATTCTCGTGTACTACTGGGGGCGCACGCCGGTCGTGTTCCTGAACAAGGGCGCGGAGGCGGCGGGAATGCCGTTGGAGCTCAAGTGCTTCATCCCGGTCGAGCTGATCCCGCAGACCGCGCCCGCCGGCAAGGGCTATCAGGGCCAGCTGTGGAACACCAACGCCGTCGCCATCGCGGACTTCGACGGCGACGGCAAGCCCGACATCGGCGTGTTCAACTACTTCCCCGACACCGCGGTGCTGGACCCCTTGGGCCAGCCCAATGTGCAGATGAACCACTCGATGTCGCGGGCGACCAACGCCGGCGGGGCGCACGTGCTGCGGTGGACCGGCGCGTCGGCCAACTCGGTGACGTATGTGGAGGAGCACGCCGCGATCGACCCGCGCTACTCGACCGGCTGGACGCTCGGCGCCGGCTCCGCCGACCTCGACGGCGACCTGCTGCCCGAGCTCTACCTGGCCAACGACTTCGGCCAGGACCGGTTCTTCCACAACGTCTCGACGGCCGGCAAGATCCGGTTCAGTCTGGCCGAGGGGCGCCGGGGACCGTTTGACCCCAAGTCGCTGGTGATCGGCCACGACTCCTTCAAGGGCATGTCCATCGAGTTCGGCGACCTGCGCGGCACCGGCAGGTTCGACGCGTTCGTCAGCAACATCACCACATCGTGGGGCCTGGAAGAGAGCAACCTGGTGTGGGGCAACACGTCCACGAGCGCGGCCGACGCGCGCGCCAAGATGAGTGAGGGCCTGGCCCCGTTCGAGTTCATGGCCGCGGACCTGAACATGGCGTGGATCGGCTGGGGCTGGGACGCCAAGATGGCCGACTTCGACAACAGCGGCAACCTCGTCGTGGTGCAGGCGTGCGGGTTCGTGCTCGGTGAGATCAACCGGTTTAACTGGCTGCAGGAGCTCGCCATGTCCAACGACCTGCTGCTCGAGGAGGCCAACATGTGGCCCAAAGCCGAGCCGGGCGACGACATCGCCGGGCGTGAGCCGGTCGCCTTCTGGGCGCCCGAGGACCACAGCGGACGTTACGTGAACCTGAGCAAGGAACTAGGCCTGGCCGTGGAGATCCCGACGCGCGGCATCGCGGTGGGCGACGTGAACGACGACGGCGCGCAGGATCTGGCCATCGCCCGGCAGTGGGGCGAGCCGGCCTTCTACCGCAACACCAAGCCCGCCGACCGCAACTTCCTGGGCCTGCGACTCTATCGTCCACTGTGGACGCCTGCCTACGGCGCGCAGGTCAAGATGACCCGGGCCGACGGGCACGTGCAGGTGGCGCAGCTCGACGGTGGCGGCGGCCACTCCGGCAAGCGCAGCTTCGACGTGTTCTTCGGGCTCGGCGACAGCGGAAGCAGACCGGTCACGGCCGAGCTGTCGTGGCGCGACCTCAACGGCCGGGTGCACCACCAGACCCTCACCCTGAACGCGGGATGGCACAGCCTCCTGCTGACCGATCACGCAGAGGAGGTCAAGGCGCGATGACCGTCACCCAGACCAGACCCCCGGTAGAGATCCACACGTCGGAGCTGCCGGCCCGCCGCCCCGTCAAGCCGGAGCGCGTGGACAAGAACGACCCGAGATATAAGGCGCTGCGCAACTTCGCCATCTCGATGAGCATCTTCAACATCATCGGCTACTGGCTGCTCGGCTTCGAGCAGCCGTGGACCTGGCCGATCTTCGCGCTGCTCATCGGGTACACCACGGAAATAATCATTGAATTGATCGCGGCCTGGGCAAACGGGCGGGCACCGGCCTTCACCGGGCACGGGGCGTGGGGCATGTACACCTTCCTGCTGCCCACGCACATCACGGCCCTGGCCTGCAACATGTTGTTGTATGCCAACGATATTTTCTGGCCGATCGCCTTCGCCGTCGTGGTCGCGATCGGACAGAAGGCGGTGCTGGTCGCGCCGATCAAGGGCCGGCTGCGGCACTTCATGAACCCGTCGAACTTCGGCATCACGATCACGCTGCTCGCGTTTGGCTGGGTCAATATCGCGCCGCCGTACCACTTCACCGAGCACGTGCCGGACGTCATCCGGATCATGGTCCCGGTCATCATCATCACGGCCGGCACCGTGCTGAACGCGATGCTGACCAAGAAGGTGCCGCTGATCCTCGGCTGGGTCGGCGGGTTCGTGATCCAGGCGATCGTCCGCGCGGAGATCTGGGACGTGGCGCTGTGGGCGGCGCTGGGCCCGATGACGGGTGTGGCGTTTGTGCTGTTCACCAACTACATGATCACCGACCCGGGCACGACACCCTCGTCGGGCAAGGCGATGTTTATGTTTGGCGCCAGTGTGGCCACGGTCTATGGCATCCTCATGGCGTTTAACGTGGTCTATACGCTCTTCTTCGCCACGGCGATCGTCTGCGGGGTCCGCGGCATGTCGTGGTGGGTCAAGTGGATGCGCGATCGGAAGCATAACACCGCTGCGGCGCTGAGATAATCCCACTGTCCGAAGTGGAGGCTCGGGGGGGCGGGCCTCCACTTCACCATGCCGCCACCGGGATAGTCGCACCCATGGGTGAGCGCCGGCAGGGCAGAACTGCCATGCCGGCGCGGCGGGAACACCGATGCGAATCAGTTCTTGGCCATCTCCTCTTCGCGCTTGTCCGTGTCACGCCTCTCGACCGGCGCGGGCGGGGGTGTCGGCTCGTTCTGCGCCTGAGCCTGGGCCGCGGCGTTTTGGCGGCGCAGGTCGCGCAGCTCACGCCGGGTCGAGGCACGATAGCGAGCCCGCCGGCCCATGCCCTTGAACAGGAGGGACAGCCCGAACAACAGCACGGCCCCCGCGGCTGCGCCGATCAGGAACACGTCGCCGTTGCCGAGCTGCACGCTGTAGCCGAACACCTCGACGGTGCCGGCGGATGCCTCGAAGGCACCCTGGTTGTTCCAGATCGCGTACCCCGCAACGCCGACAACGCCCAGAACCAGCAGCAATCCAAGAATTACCATCTCGCCCTCCTCATTTTTTCTGCCGGTACCCACGGAGGCGCATCTGAAACGTCAGGAGACACCCATCACTTTCCGCTTGAGCCGGTCCGCGAGCCGCGCGGGCAGCCCGTTAAGCATGATCATGACGGGCCGCGCGCTCGCCGGCACGACCACCCGGCAGCGCGGCCGCCTGGCCAGTGCCGCATCTGCGATGGCCACCGCGACCCGTTGTGGCGCAAGCGCTTTGCCCATCTCGCGGGTGCGGTAGGCGTGGCCCCGTGCGATCAGTCCCGCGTAGGGGCTGCCGGGGGAGGGCGGCTCCTCGGTGCGCATGAGCGCGGTATTCACGAAGCCGGGCTGGACGACGATCACGTCCACGCCGAACGGGATCAGCTCAAGGCGCAGCGCGTCCGAAATGGACTCGACCGCGTATTTGGTGGCGCTGTATGCGCCCATGCCCGGGAACGTCACCCGGCCCAGCATCGAACTGATGTTCACGATCCGGCCCGAGCCGCGGGCACGCATCGCGGGCAGGACCGCCCGCGTCACGGCCACGAGCCCGAACACGTTGGTGTCGAACTGGCGCGCCCAGTCGTCGCCGGACAGCTCCTCGATCGGGCCGGGCAGCGCGAGACCCGCGTTGTTGACCAGGATGTCGACGCCCGCACCGGCCGTGTGCTCCTCGATGAGTTTGTGCGCGGTCGCGATGGACCGCGCGTCGGTGACGTCGAGCCGGACCGGGTGCAGGCCGGGCGCTTGGTCGAGGTCGCGGCGGGCGCCGGCGAACACGGTGTGCCCGCGCCGGGCGAACTCGTGCGCGGTGGCCCGGCCGATCCCGGAGCCGGCCCCGGTGACAAGCACATGCATGCGGTCAGCTGTATCAGCCTGCGGTCGAGCCTCCGTAGGGCACGGTTATGATCTCCATCATGTGCCCGTCGGGGTCCTCGAAGTAAACCCCGCGACCGCCGTCGTTGTGGTTGATCTCCCCGGGGCCGCGCCTGAGCGGGTGCGCGTAGTAGGCGACGTTTTCCTGCCGGATGCGCCCGAAGATCTCGTCGAACTCGGCCTCGGTGACCAGGAACGCGTAGTGCTGCGACTCGATGTGCTCCGCGCGCGTCTCCAGATAGTCCAGGGCCACGCCGTTGGCGGTCTTGACGGGCAGGAACGGGCCGAACTGCGGGCTCACCTGGATGCCCAGCATGCGGGCCAGAAACTCGGCCGAGGCGCGCTTGTCGTGTGCCAGAACGATGGTGTGATTCAGTTGCACGGCCATGTAAAAAGGTTAAACCCCCGCCCTAGAGTGGGGGTTTGGCATGCGAATTGATCACCGTAAATCAATATGTTGACGTTGATTCGTTTCAGTCCTACTGTCGCCTCACCGGTACAAAACACACCCGAAACTTCAGCGACATAGGGAGGTGCCGGCCATGGCCGCAGCGGCCAGCGCCACGGTCCGCCTTCACCGGCTCTTTGGCTCGATCGCCTGGTGCTGTGCGCTGAATGCCATGTGGATCGCCTTCACCCTGCTCGGCGGGGTGGTGCTCGGGATCGGGCCGGCGACGGTCGCGGCGTGTGTGCTGTGCCGCCGCCGGATGCGGGGTGAATCGATTCAGCTGCGGGACTTCGCGACCACATGGTGGCGGGAGTTCGCCCGCGGCACGGCCGTCGTCCTCCCGATGGCGATCGTGACCCTCGCGCTGCTGTCCAACTACGCGTTCTTCTCCACCCTCGGGCCCGGCGCGAGCGCCGCACGGCTGGTGACGCTCGTGACGCTGGTCCTCGCGATCGGCGCGGCGAGCTATGTGGCGCCGATGTACGCGCACTACGACCTCCCCCTGCGGTCATACGCGCTCAAGGCGACGCGGTTCGCCCTGACGCACCCCGCCTCGACGATCATCCTCCTGTTCGTCTTCGCGGTCTTCGCGGTTGCCAGTGCCGTGATGCCGGTGCTCCTGGCCATCGTGTCGTTCGGCGCGTGGTGGCAGGCCAGCACCTGGTTGTGCCTGCGCTTCTTCCAGGAAAACGAGGACCGGCTGGCGCTGCCCGAGGCGCAGCCGCGGGTGCTCCCGGTGGAGCCGCTGCGGCTGCGCTGATCCAAGTCTTCGATATGCGCGCGAAAGGATTGGTACCCCCAAGATGAAACCTTTCAAGAGGCTCGCAAGCCTCATCGGCGTGATAGCTCTCGCGATGCCGGTCGCCGCCTGCGGCAGCGAGGAGAAGGCCGACCCGGCCGACCTCGGCACGCTCACCCTCATGATTCCGTTGCTGAGCAGCACCGCCGCCGCTCCGGCCGCCGACAGCGAGGTGCACAAGGCCGTCGAGGCGCTCACCGGCAAGAAGCTCGAGATCACATGGGTGCCCAACTCCAACTACGGCGACCGGATGAACGTGACGCTGGCCTCCGACAACCTGCCCGAGGTCATGGTGGTGCAGGGCAAGCTGCCGGCGTTTGTGCAGTCGGCCGAGGCCGGTGCGTTCTGGAACCTCACCGGGCGGCTCGACGCGTACCCAAATCTCAAAGCACAGAACCCACAGATCGAGCGCAACTCGTCGATCAATGGCCAGGTCTATGGCGTCTTCCGTGGGCGCGACCCGATGCGGGCCGCGGTGATCGTCCGCGAGGACTGGCTCACCAAGCTCGGTCTGAAGATGCCCGAGACGGTCGATGACCTCTACACGGTCGCCAAGGCGTTCACCGAGAACGACCCGGACGGCAACGGCAAGAAGGACACATACGGTCTGATCATCCCCAAGTGGCCTGGCGTCTACGCGACCGCGAGCCCGTATGACGTCATCGAGACCTGGTTCGGCGCGCCCAACGGCTGGGGCGAGCGCGGCGGCAAGCTGGTGCCCGGATTCGACACCGAGGAATTCCTTGCCGCCAACCGGTTCGTGAAGAAGATGGTCACCGAAGGGCTGGTCAACCCGGACTTCGCCACATTGGACAGTGCCAAGTGGGACCAGCCGTTCTTCACCGGCAAGGGCGGCATCATCGTCGACGTGAGCTCGCGCGCGGGCGCCATCATGCGGCTGTTCAAGGACAAGGACGCCAAGGACTACGACCGCTTCGTCGACCTGACCGGCAACCTGAAGAGCACCGACGGCAAGCTGCGGTCCTATCCGACCGTGGGCTACAACGGATTCCTGGCCATCTCCAAGCAGAGCGTGCCCACCGAGGCCGAGCTCGCCGACGTGCTGGGTGTGCTCAACAAGCTGAGCTCCAAGGAGGGGCAGATCCTGCTCAACAACGGCTTCGAGGGCAAGAACTTCACCGTCCAAGATGGATTCGCGATCGGCAAGTCCGCCGACGATCCGGCCATCAAGACGATCAACAACGACGTGACGTCCTTTGCCCAGCTCGGCACGGCGAGCAACGGCTACGTGGCCTATGTCGCCCTCCCGGCGGGCCAGCCCGAGCGGACCATGTACGACAAACGCATGAAGATGCACAAGGCCGATGAGCAGACCGCGGTGCACAACCCGGCGCAGGCCATCATCTCCAAGACACAGGTCGCCAAGGGCGCGCAGCTCGACCAGATCATCGCGGACGCGCGGATCAAGTTCCTCGCCGGGCAGATCGACGAGGCCGGGCTCAAGGCCGAGATCCAGCGCTGGTACAGCCAGGGAGGCCAGGACATCGTCAACGAAATGAACGAGCAATACTCGAAAATCAAGAAGTGATGGCTCGCGTCGTCCGATACCGGTGGCTGTTTTTGTTACTGCTGCCGGGGCTCGCCTACTTCGCGATATTCAGATACGCCCCGATGTATGGGGTGAGCATCGCGTTCCAGGACTACCTGCCGTTCCTCGGATTCACGGGCAGTCCCTGGGTCGGGCTCAAGCACTTCGAAAACCTGTTCTCCAGCCCCGATTTCCCTCGGGTGCTGGGGAACACCCTCATTCTCGCGCTGCTCAACGCGGTGTTCGTCTTCCCGGCGCCGATCGCGATCGCCTTGCTGCTCAACGAGTTGCGCTTGGCGGTGCTCAAGCGCGTCGTCCAGTCGGCCATCTACATCCCGCACTTCCTGTCGTGGACGATCGTGGCCGCGCTGACCTACCTGCTGTTCGCGCTCGACGTAGGGCCGATCACGCAGCTGATGAACAACACTTTCAGCGCACGCTTCGACTTCCTGGCCGACCCCGACTGGTTCCGGCCGCTGGTCGTCGTGCAGACGCTGTGGAAGGCGACCGGCTGGGGGACGATCATCTATCTGGCGGCGCTGGCCGGGGTCGACCCCAATCTGTATGAGGCGGCCCGAATCGACGGCGCCGGACGGTGGCGCCAGATGTGGCACGTCACGCTCCCGGCCATCCGCTCGACAATCGTCGTGATGGCCATCCTCACCTCCGGAAACCTGCTCGACACCGGATTCGAGCAGATCTATCTGCTCACGAACTCGCTGAACCGCTCGGTGGCCGAGGTCTTCGACACGTACGTCTACTTCCTGGGCATCACGCAGGGCGCCTACAGCTACTCCACCGCCGTCGGGCTGTTCAAGGCGGTCGTCGGCATCGTGCTCATCTACGGGGTGAACTGGATCGCGCGCCGGTTCGGGCAGACAGGGCTTTTCTGATGGCCAGATTCAAAAACACGCCCACCGGCCGGGTGTTCGACGCGTTCAACGTCGTCGTGCTCGTAGGGTTGGCCGTCGTGACCGTGCTGCCGTTCCTCTATGTGACGGCGGGCTCCTTCGCCAAGGAGTCGGAGCTCGCGGAGCGGGCGTTTTTCCTTTGGCCGCGCCAGGTCGTGACCGACACCTATCGCTACATCTTCTCCACCGACACGTTCCTGCGCAGTCTGCTCATCACCGTCGTGGTCACCGCCGTGGGGACGCTCATCCAGGTGCTCCTCACCTTCACCATGGGGTACCCGTTGAGCCGCGGCAATCTTCCGGCCCGCAACGTGATCCTGAGCCTGGTCATCTTCACCATGGTGTTCAGCGGCGGGCTGATCCCGACCTATCTCATCGTGCGCGAATTGGGAATGCTCGACACCTACTGGTCGCTGATCCTGCCGCTCGCGATCAACCCGTTCTACCTGATCGTGGTGAAGAACTTCTTCCAGGAGCTGCCCGAGGAGCTGCAGGAGGCGGCGCAGATCGACGGGTGCAGCGAGCTGGGCGTGTTCTGGCGGATCGTGCTGCCGCTGTCCAAGCCCATCCTCGCCACGATGGCCCTGTTTTACGCCGTCGCGATCTGGAACGACTTCATGTCGCCACTGCTGTACATCGACGACTCGAGCAAGTGGACGCTGCAAATGTTCGTGCGCCAGGTGACCGTGTCGTCGGACATGGCCAATACGCTGGGGCAGATCGACCCGAACTACCAACCACCGGAACAGGGGCTGAAATTCTCCGTGATAGTCATCGCCACACTGCCGATCCTGCTGTTCTATCCGTTCCTGCAGAAGCACTTCGCCAAGGGCATGCTCATCGGGTCGGTGAAGGGGTGACCGAGCTGAGATGGCTGGGCGAGCCGAGGCCTTCCTCCGGTGTGACGTGGGGCGTGCCTTGGGCGCGCGGGGAGGTGCCTTTTGACACACCGTTCGGGCTCGGGGATGTGCCGGTGCAGAGTTGGGTCACGGCGATGTGGCCGGATGGTTCGGTGAAGTGGTCGGCGCACGCGATCGGGCCGACTTCGGCCGGGTCGTTTGTGCTCGAGCCGGGCGTGGCGCCCGCCGCCGGCCCGTCCGTCCGGGTTGGACATTCCGGCGATGGTGTGACCGTGGATACGGGAGCCGTGCGGTGGGTCGTGCCGGGTGGGTGCGTCCTGCTTTCCTCGGATCTCGTGCGGGATGTGCGGCTCGTGCGTTTCTCTTCCGATGAGGAGACGCCGCCGGTGGACGAGGTCGTGGTCGAGCAGGACGGGCCCGTGCGGGCGGTGGTGCGGCTCACCGGGCGCGATTTCGTGGTGCGGCTGTACTTTTACGCGGGCGCATCGGATGTACGGATCGTGCACACGTTCATCTATGAGGGTCCCGTTGCGGGGCTTGGGCTCCGGGCCGACGTGCCGATGCGCGACGAGCCGCACGACCGCCACGTGCGCCTGGCCGGGCCGACGGGCTTCCTGACCGAGGCCGTGCGCGGCATCACCGGGCTGCGCCGCGACCCGGGCCCGCGTTTTCGCGAGGCGCAGGTGGCCGGGCGGGCGTGCGGGCCCGTGTCCGAGTGGGATCCCTCCGTGTCCAAGCGGGCGCATCTCATTCCAAGGTGGAACGACTGGACGCTCGACCAAAACAGCGCCGACGGCTTCACTTTGCGCAAGCGCACCGGGCCCGGATGTGGATGGGTGACGATACCGTCGTCGACCCGGTCGGCCGGATACGGATACGTGGGCGGGGTCAGGGGCGGCGCTGGGTTTGGCCTGCGCGACTTCTGGCGGCTGCACCCGACGCGCCTGGACATCCGTGGCGCGGCAACCGATCTGGCGACGTTGACGGTGTGGATGTGGTCGCCGTCGGCGCCCCCGATGGATCTGCGCTTCTACCACGACGGGATGGGGCAGGACACGTTCGCCGAGCAACTGGAGGGGCTCGAGATCACGTACGAGGACTACGAGCCCGGTTTCGGCGACCCGTATGGGATCGCGCGCACGCACGAGCTCGTGCTGCGGGTGTACGAGTCGACCCCGTCGGGCGACGAGCTGGCCGCGCATTCGGCGGCGCTGAACGACCCGGGTCTGCTCGTGGCGTCGCCCGCGCGCTTGCGCGAGGCGAGCGTGTTCGGCGACTGGTCGCTTGTGGACAGATCCACGCCCGAGCGGGCCGAGATCGAGGACCGGCTCGACTTCCTGTTCGACTTCTATGTGTCCCAGCGGGAACAGCGCCGGTGGTATGGGTTTTGGGACTACGGGGACGTCATGCACGCCTACGATCCCGACCGGCATCAGTGGCGCTATGACGTCGGCGGCTACGCGTGGGACAACTCCGAGCTGTCGCCCGATCTGTGGCTGTGGTATCAGTTTTTGCGCACCGGCCGGCACGACGTGTTTCGCTTCGCCGAGGCGATGACACGGCACACGGGCGAGGTCGATGTGTATCATCGCGGGCGGTGGCGCGGCCTTGGTACCAGACATAATGTCCAGCATTTTGGTTGCAGCGCCAAGCAGCTTCGCATTTCCAGCGCGGTCTACCGGCGGTTTTTCTACTACCTGACCGCCGACGAGCGCACCGGCGACCTGCTCG
The DNA here is from genome assembly GCA_044869915.1 of Allorhizocola sp. Taxonomy (GTDB): domain Bacteria; phylum Actinomycetota; class Actinomycetes; order Mycobacteriales; family Micromonosporaceae; genus Allorhizocola. The sequence continues at coordinate 3,265 of JBIOYB010000167.1, read as the reverse complement.
GCGAGCTCGCCGAAGCCGAAGGCGCGCTGCTGGCGACGGATGCCACGCGCAAGGTCCGGTCCGATGTGTACACTCCGGACCGCCACGCGCTGGCGATCGGCCTGGGCACAGACTGGGGCGCGCTGGCCGCGGCCTGGCTCACCGCGTGGGAGCGCACGGGCGACACGCGGGCGCGCGACAAGCTGCTGGGCACGATGGCCGACATCGGCAGCCTGCCGCAGGGGTTCCTCACCGGCGAGGCACTCTACGATGTGGACAGTGGGCGCTTCGACACCACGCGCGATCGTGTCTCGGTCTCGCATCTGTCGGCGGTCTTCGGCCTCGTCGAGATCTGCTCCGAGCTCATCGCGCTGGCGCCCGACCCCGGGTTTGAGCGGGCGTGGCTGAGATATTGCGCGCTCTATCTCGCGTCGCCGCAGGAGCAGGCCGCCGCGCTGGGCCAACCGCTGACCGGCATCTCGCTCGTCCAGGCGCACAGCCGCCTCGCGGCCTACGCGGCCGCGCGCACCGGCGACGAGCGTCTCGCCGGCCTGGCCTGGCGCGCCTTCCGCCGCGACATCGGCGATCAGCTCAACACCAATCCTCTGCAGCGCCAGGCCGACTGGCACACCACACCCATCGCGGGCCGGACCGTCCTGGCACCCGTCGACGAGGCGCCATATCTGTCCACGAACGACGCCGCGCAATATGCCTTGGCCGCGATCCAAAATCTTGCCTTGATCGGCGACCGTCTCTCCGCTTGACAGCCCACAGATGCCGGTCCAGTGTGGTCCACGTCACATCTACCAAGGCAAGGAGGGGTCTATGAACTTCGTCGTGGCCGTCCTCATCGGCGCCGTGCTCGGGTTTGCCGCCTGGTTCGCGGTGCCCGCGAAGCGGCCGAGCGCGATCTGGATCGGCCCGGTGGCGGGGGCGGCCGGCGCGGTCATTGCCTCGGTGATCGCGACCCTGGTCAGCCAGCCCGGCTACGGGATCAAGGAGATCGCGCTGCAGGTGCTCCTCGCGGCGGTGGCGGTCGGCGCCACCATGTTCCTTCCCGCGCGGCAGCCCAAGTCCGAGTAGCCCACGAATTCGGCCCTGGGCGGCGCGTTGTTCAGAAAACTGGTATGTTCAGCCGGAGTGAACGAGGGCGATGGCTGAACATGCTGGCCCTATCCGGGCATGAATCGGGCAAGAGTGGACACTGAACGGGATCTGATCCGGGGCGCACTGATCCGCCTGGCGGCCGTCGGCGTGCTCGTGGAGCAGGTGGCAATGGACACCGGGGCGGGCGACACCGGGGCCGGCGCGCGCGTGCGGATGACGACACCCACCGGAAGGACGCAGGTCTATGAGGTGCGGGTGAAGCAGCGGGTCTCGCCGGCGGTGGCCGCACAGGCGCCGGGGGCCGGGCGCACGTTGCTCGTCTCCCCGCACGTGCCGGAGTCGGTGGCCGAGCTTCTGCGCCAACGCGACGTCCACTTCGTTGACTCCGCAGGCAACATATATCTCCGCCTCGAAGGGCTCCTCGTCGACGTCAGAGGGCGCAAGGGCCCGCCGTCCGCGCGGCCCGCCGAGCCGGGCCGGCCGCTGCGCGCGTTCAAGGCCAGCGGGCTCAGGATCCTGTTCATGATGCTCGCCGATCCGGATATGGCCCGCCGCAACCTGCGGGAGATCGCCGAGGCCCTGGGCATGTCACTGGGCACGGTCCAGTGGGTGCGCAAAGAGCTTGAGGAGCACGGCTATTTCGACCCGGCGGAGCGCGCGCTGTATCGCACCGGCGATCTGCTCGATCGGTGGGTCGAGGCCTACGCATTGGAGCTCTTCCCGCAGTTGACGCTCGGCCGGTTCGAGGCCGCCGATCCGCGGTGGTGGGCCAACGCGGGCAAGGACCTGCGCGCAGAGGGCGCGCAGTGGGGCGGCGAGACCGCGGCGCATTTCCTGCACGGGCGCCTGCTTCCCGGCCGCGCCATCGTCTACGCGTCGCGGATCCCGGACGGTCTGGCCGGCACATATCGATTCCGCAAGGCGTGGGCGGGTGAGGGCAACGTGGAGATCCGCGAGCGGTTTTGGCCGGCGCAGACGCGGGAGCTCACCGTGCCCACGCCGCTCGTCTACGCCGACCTGATCGCCTCGCGCGACCCGAGGCAGCTCGAGGCGGCCGCGGCCCTGAGAGAGCACGATGACCTTCTTCGACGTCTCGACGGCCGCTGACCTGCGGCCCGTCGCCGGGGTCCTGGCCGAGATTCACCGGCGGGCCGAGCCGCACGGGATGGAGGTGATGGTGGTTGGAGCCGTGGCCCGGGACATCCTGATCACGCACGCCTCGGGCTCCGCACCAAACCGGGCGACCGCCGATGTCGATGTGGCCGTTGCGTTTCGTCCTGGGAGCAGATGCGCCGCCTCACCGAGGGGATGACTGCCGTGCGCGGCATCGAGCACCGGTTCCGGATCGGGCCGTTCGACGCCTACCACGCGGGCGCATATCTCGATGAGCTATACGACGCGCATCTGCCGCTCCTGGCGGCGCATGGTTACGATCCCGTGCTCGCCGGGGCGGAGCGGATCGGGCGCGAGTCGCGTGCGCTCATCGATGCTGATGATTGTCGATGGCGCGCAGAGCAAGCCGCCATCGACGCGGCGGGTGCACAGACGTGTGACCCGCGCCAAAGAGGAATCCGCGGGTCGCCGCCGGGCCGCTGTTTGACGAGAGGCTGTTTTCCGCGCTGGCGGCCGACATGGGCGGCCGGGTGGCAGGCAACCGTGAGCTGCTGGCAGCCTACCGTGGCGGTTTCGCCGCAGACTGATTCACGGATCACGCCGGTCAGAAGAAGTGCCGCAGCACAACGTAGCCGGACACGACGATGGCGAGCAGATACGTCACCAACCTGCTGCGCAGGCCGATCCCTTCCTGCCACCTGCGCGACTCATTGGATGCGACGGCGGCCTGCCGACCCACGGCGTAGGCCGCCAGAAGGCTCAGCAGGAGCAGGATCGCACTCGGTATCCACGGCAGACGATCCGGATCTTTTCCCGAGTAGGCGACTATGAGGAGGAACGTCGCTGCGGCCATGATCTCCACGGGTTTGCCTATGCGGGCCCAGCGCTTCGCGGTGGCCTGCCTTCTTGTCTCGAGCTCTCTGGCCTCGGCGGCGAGCTGCTCCTCGAGGCTCGGCACATGACCGGTCAACACCTTGGCGGGAGGCGTGTCCGTCCCCTTGCGTCGCTTGTACTTGACCACGTTGGACAGTATCGAGGACTGTGTCAACACATCGAAGAGTGGGGG
>JBIOYB010000166.1:0-31158 GCA_044869915.1 Allorhizocola sp. | reverse complement strand
CGCGCCAGCGCCGGGCCCGGCCGGCCGCCACTATCCGCTCTGGCCCGGCGCACCAAGCGACCCGGTCAGCGCAACGCGTAGGCCCGGATCGTTTCCTGGGTCACCGTGTTGCCGCCCGCATCGGTCGCGGTCGTGCGCACCGAAACGTAGCGAGCATCGCGCGGGTGGTCGAGCCAGGCCGTCCACTGGCCGCCCTTGCGGGCCGGCGTGACGACCGTCCACGTTGCACCGTCGTCATAGGACACATCCAGCCCCAAGCGCTGCACAGAGACCGGTTCCACCCGCAGCGTGAGCGGGAAACGGGCACCGGCCGGCGCACGGTTGTACTGATCGAGCGGGGCGGTGAAACGCACCGCCGTCAGGGGTGGATCCTTCTCTATGTCGCTCCACGTGAACGACCATTGCGCACGCAGGCGCGAGTTGAGCGTGGTCCACGGTGCCGAGCGGGCCGCGTCGACCTCGATCTGATACCGGCCGGGCGTCAGCTGTCCGAGCTCGAACATGCCCGATCCGGGTTCTGCACTGCGACCGATCTCTATGCCGTCGCGCCGCAGAATCATGGTGCCCGAATCCTCGCCGAAGAACGGTATGGCCGGCCCGAAATGCCCGGCGGCGCCGTCGGAGTACAGCGGAATCTCGACCAACAGATATGGTTCCTGCCACGAAACACGGGCCAGATCGGCGACGGCCGGCCCGAACGGGCCCGCGTTGAGCCGCTCGGTGTATCTGCCCGCACGATACGGTCCGCGATAACCCATTTGCCAGCCGCCCCACGGTCCGGACCCGTCATAGGTGGTGCGGTTGCGGAAATCGAAGTGCCAGCGCAACGGCTCCTGGGTGCCGGGCGTGTTGCCGGGCGAGAAGTACTCGACCCGCTGCATGGGCAGGGTGAGATACACGGGCGAGACCCACCCGCTCATCACCGGGCCGACGCCGACCGTGGCGAGGCTCTCCCGCACCGCCTGCGCCGCATACTGTGTCGTGACGGCGGCGAGATCGCGGTCGCGCACGCGTATCGTGGGATCGACCGGGATGCGTTTCTGCCCCGACAACACCAGATTGTATTGGTACGGGCTGGCCGCGATGCCCTGCAGGCGCACCTTGACTTCGCCCGCACGCGCCGCTTCGAGCAGGCGCTGCCCGGCCGGGCTGTCGGTGAGCATCGTGGGCAGAGCCAGCGGTCCGTCCACATTGGGCGAATGCCAAGTGGTGAGCTGGACCGCTTTCCCTCCCGCCACGGCGACGTTGCGCACCCGTTCCGACAGGGCGTCGATCTCTCCCGGCCCGTCCAGCGTGAGCAAAACCAGCCGGCCCTTGACATCGATTTTTGACAGACTTTCTTTGGTACCTTTTGAGCCGTCCACTGCCACGAGGGTTTCGTCACCGACGAAGTGCGGCGTGTAGACGGGATCCACATAGGACACCGGCACTGCGTAGTGTTGCGGGTGCTTCACCGCCAGCCTGATTTCCGGCTCCATGAGCGTTTGCGTGCCGAAGTAGCCCAAGCCCGCGACGTCACGTGCGGTGGGCAGTAGAAACACTTTGGCACTCGGCAGGGTTGACGCCGAAGCGGTGCGGGTTTCACCGGCGACGGTCTGGAAGATGCCGACCGTCTCGGTGCCGTTGGACTCCGCCCCGGCGCGATCAACCGCCGCCCTCACTGGGCGGGCGTCGCGGGCGTCGAAGTTCACCGTCACGTCCTGTGTCAGCGACACCTCCGGCTCGGCGGCCACCGTCGCGGAGGGCTCGTCGCGATCGGTGGGACCGGTCAGGATGCCCGCCCACACGGCGTAACGCCCCCTGGGCAGCCGCAGTGTCGCGGCACCGGCCGACGTCACCGGTTGCTCGACAGCACCAGTGTCCAGATTGGTCACGATGACGTTCGGCTGGTGCTCCCCAGGCCGTGCGCCGGCACGGTCGAGCGTGGCGATCCGGAGGTCGTAGCTTTCCGGTTCCTGAAACGCCCCGAGGGTCGTGCGCACGATCGTGGCGCCGTCCGCGCTGCGGGCCACGAGTTCACCGGAGTGCAGCCCGAGGTGCCGCGGCTGCGCCGTGACCGTGACGTTGACCGTGGCCGACCCGTGCGCCGGGATAGAGACCGTGTTCGCGTCCACATTGAACATTCCGGTCACGTCCGAGGTCGCCTGCAACGCCAGCGTCACCGCGCCGGCCGAGTCGTTGTGATACGTCACCGGCTTGCTCGACGGTGGCGGGGAGGCGTTGGGCCACTTGAAGTAGCCCATGCTCAGCGTGCCCGGCTCGGCGTGCACCGGCTGGCTCGTCGCCCGGTCCACGTCTACCAGGCCGGTGCCCCGCGCGTAGACGGACACGCCCGCGACGGGCTTGGCCGTGCTCAGCAGGGCCGCCTTGAGCTCCGTGGCGCGCCATTTCGGGTGCGCCCCGGCCAGGATCGCGGCGGCCCCGGCAACGTGCGGGCTGGCCATCGAGGTGCCGGACATCCTGGTGTGCCGATCGCCGACCGGTTCGCCGAGGTATCCCTGAGCGGCGCGCGCGGCCACGATGTCCTGCCCCGGCGCGGCCAGGTCGGGTTTGAGCGCGAAGTCGCCCACGCGCGGTCCGGCATTGGAAAACTCGCTGAGCCGGTCGTCCCTGGTCAGGCTCGCCACGGCCAGCGCGGCGTCGGCCGCTGCGGGCGTGCTGACTGCCTGCTCGCCCGGTTGCCACGGGTAGTGGTTGCCCGCCGCCGCGACAAACAGGGTGCCGTAGCGCGCTGTCAGGTCGTTGACCGCGGCCGACACCGGGTCGGTGCCGTCAGTCGGCGCGCCGCCGAGGCTCAGGTTCACTACGCGCGCCCCCTGCTCGGCCGCCCACTCCATCCCGGCGAGGATCGCCGACTCCGGGCATTGGCCGCTCGGGCTGGTCTCGGTGAGCGCGCAGACCTTGCCTATCAACAACTCCGCGCCCGGTGCGACGCCTCTATACTGCCCGCCGCGCCCGGCGACCGTCGACGCGACGTGGGTGCCGTGGCCGATCGTGTCGGTCACGCCGTCGGGATCGTTGGTGAAGTTTCGCGACGCGATGACGGCACCGGCGAGGTCCGGGTGCGACGGGTCGTAACCGCTATCTAGCACGGCCACCTTCACCCCCGAACCGTCCAGGCCCCGCTGCCACGCCTGTGGCGCACCGATGTGCGGCACGCTCTGGTCCAGCGAGAGCGCCGCCTTGGCGTCGAGCCAGACCCGCTGCACGCCGGCGGCGGCCGTCAACGCGCGCCACGCCGAAACCGCCTGTTTCTTGTCGGTCTTCGCGGCCGCGAGCGGCTGGTACCGGTACCGCATAAGAGTCTTTAATCCAGGCACGTCGGAGCGAGCCGCCGCGGCGCTCGAGTAGCGCATCAGCAGGGGAATCTCCGAACGGTGCAGGTCGCCGTATCCGTTGGCGAGCAACACCGTCACGTCAAACAACCGCCGGTCCAGCCGGCCGGACGCGACCAGCGGCGCCGCGTCGGAGGGCAGCACGTAGGCGTGCTCGCGCGACACGTACTGGAAAAACTGGATGCGGCGCCGTCCAGCACCCGGCTCCAGCCGCAGTAGGGGTGGCGCCGATGGTCGCGTTTGGACGAACACGCGATCACCGGTGATCAATGTGACCGGTTGCTCGGCGACGGACCGGGCACCGTCCGGGTCGAGCGCGGAGGCGTTGCGCGCGAACGTGCCGGTGTCGGCAACAATGACGGCCATGGCAACCGCCATGACCGTCAGGGCGGCAGCAAGCCGCCTTGGTCTGAACATGAAAGAGACCTCCGTTGTGGGGGCAGCGTCACCCCTTCTTCACCGCAGCGGCCTTCCCTGTTCCCGCCCTGCCCGAAGTTTTCTCCTCACCCGTTCTCCTCACCCCGCCACGATGTCGTTTTTGGATAGCGCTTCCGTGCGCTGCTGGATGAGGGATGCGAGCCGATCGCGGTCTGTCTTGACGGCAGCGGCGTCGTATCCGTCGACAGTGGCCAGCGTCGCGCTGATGGAGTTGAGCGCATCGACCGCCGCGTTGCTCCCGTAAAAACGCCGATAGAGTTCGCGATAGGCATCTTCGTAGACGGAGTGGAAAGCGTCGGCGGCCAGAAACCGTTCTTTGAGCTTGTTTCCCATCATCATCCTCATGCCACCCGGTGCCGTGCCACCGGCCTGCTGCCCGCCCTGCGGTGGGCTGAATCCCGCAGGTGGCTGGAACCCTCCGGGTAGCTGGAATCCGCCGCCGGGAGCTCCCATGGAGATGCTGTCGTTCGGGCCCTGACCGGCGTTGCCGGTGAAGGTGAGATTGTGGTCCCAGGACAGCACGCGAAACCGCTTTCTGTCCAGGTCAAACCATAGGTAGTAGTTGCGCCCGGGTCCGGCCATGTCGTCGAAATTGAGCAGCAGGTTTTCCACGGCGACGTAGCGGGCGAACGATTCGACGTCCACATGGTCGGCCAGGTGCGCGGCGAAGTCGGCGTCGGACACCTCGTTCACCCATTTCAACAGGTCTATCACCGGCTTGAGGTCGCTGCTGCCCTTGTTGTTGACCTGCTTGAAATCGTCATCATAGGCGGTGGGATCCTCGCCCTGATACGCGAATGTCGAAGTGCTCAAGGCCTTGTAGAGCACGCCGTTGCCGAGGCTCGCGGCGAAGTCGGAGTCCGGGTGCTCCACGAGCAAGCGTGTCTTGACCGGACGGTCGTTGACCCGCAGCCCGGCGTAGCTGTATTCCTGTGTCGTTTCGCCCGCCCGGTCGAGCAGTTCCAGGGAGAGGGCCTCGTTGAGGACGGTGCTGCCGCCGCCCATGCCCGAGATGCGCACGGCGATTTCGCTCCGGCCTTGGTAGCGCCGGCCCTTGGCGAACTCGTCGAAGCTGATGAGCCACGGCAGTTCCTCGGGTTTGCCGCTGTCGAGGGTGATCCGGCCCATGCCGCCACCGCCGCCACCGAACATTCCGCCGCCCGGCACACCGCCTTGAGCCCGGCCCTGAGTCCCGCCCGGAGCCCCGCTTGGGGTCCCACCCTGCATCCCGCCCTGAGGTGAGCCCGGAGCCCCGCTTGGAGTCCCACCCTGCATCCCGCCCGGTGCCCCACTTGGGGTCCCACCCTGCGTCCCGCCCGGAGGTGCGGCCGGAGCCCCGCCCGGAGGTGCGGCCGGAGCCCCGCCGGGAGCCCCGCCCGGGAAGCCACCGGGCATGCCGGCGCGGTCGCCGAAAAGCGAGCGGGTCTGTCCCTTGTGGCTGAGCCCGGCGAGCGTGGAGTTCCCCTTCAGGCGGATGCCCACGTCGCGGATGGTGGCGCCGTCGACGGTGACCACGGCGCGGACCCAGTCCTTTTCTCCGGTGGCGATGTAATTGTCGAGCATCCGCTGGTAGTCGGCGTCGGAAAACGTTATCGAGACGCTGTGGGCGATCCCGCTGTCAAACAGGTCGACCGTGCCGGCGATGTTTTCTACGATCTGCTCGTCCTGGGACGCGGCGGAGCTGGTGACGATGGGCCGGATCTGCACGTTGCCCATCGCGGTCACCAGCACGACACCGAAGACCAGGCAGACGGCGAGCAGTTTCCAGTGATGCCGCACGCGCACCGGGATGCGGTGTTTGATCCGGGTGAACATCACAGGTCCGTCTGGTCGTATCCGGTCAGCACGGTGACTCGCTGACCCGAGGTGAGCTCACCGAGCGCGACGATCAGGTCGCCCGGTTCGCTGCCCTTCTTGAGCCGGACGGTGTACATCAGCTCGGTCAGCGCGCCACCGCGCACCGATTCCATGCTGACCAGCTCGAAGTCGGTGGTATGGCGGATGAGCACATCCTGGATCGACGCCGTGTAACCGGTCTCCGGCGGGACCTGCACCTTGACGACCTGCCGCTGCACCGACAAGCGGAACCAGCCGAACCGGTGCATCACGACTATCACGAGACAGATCGCGGCGGTCGCGGCGATGGCCAGCAGATAGAAACGGGTCCCAGTGGCCATGCCCACGCCCATGACCAGGAAAATGAAACCGACGTCGCGGGTTTCCTTGATGGCGTTACGGAACCGGACCACCGACAGCGCGCCGACCAAGGCAAACGCGCGGGCGATGTTGGAACCGACCACCAGCATGATCAGGGAGATCAGCATGCCCAGGATGACCAGGGTCTGCACATAGGACTGGCTGTAGGAGACGTTGCGGTGGGTGGAGCGGTAGACCCAGCCGATGATGGCACTGAGCACAAAGGACAGTGACAGGGCCGCCACGATGTCGGTCACGCTGAACGTGCCGGTGAGGTCTTGCAATTCGAAAGGCATGGGTCACTTCTCCGGGGTCATGGCCGTCGCGAAGGCGCCGGCCGGTTCGTCGTCGGGAATCTCGGGGATGTGGAAGATGGAGCGAGGCGCGCGGCCGAAAGCCTCGACGCTCTGGCAATACTTGGACACTCGCACCACAGACAGGTCGAGCCGGGCGGCCAGATCGGTGAACCAATACGGGACCCGGTCGTTGGCCTTGACCTCCAGCACCGAAAACGACGCCGGGATGATCAGCCTGTTTTCGGCGTCGGCTCCTAGATGCAGGTCGCGGTCCCGGCCCCGCACCCGGTGATCGAGCGTGACCCGCAAACCGAGGTCGGCATCGCGGCCAACATAGGCCTCCCGCTGGTAGCCGGTCATCGTCACCGGCCGCAGATCCAGGCCGGAGATCAGGCCGAGGACCTCCTGTAGAAACGGGCGCTGGCCGGGCTGATGCTCCACGAGCCGCCGCTGGTCACACACGGCGCGGGCCTGCGCATACGGCAGGGCCACCCGCCGTTTCTGGGTCACCCGGTTGACCCGCTGCTTGATCTCGACATAGACGATCGTGTCGTCGCCCACCGTGGTGCGGTCTCCGTAGTGGCGGATCCTCAGCTTGCGCCGGAATCGCAGTCCTTCGATCTTTTCCCAATAGAACCGCAGGTGCCGGGTGTCGTAATAAACGCTCCACACGCCGTAACCGGTATCACCGCCGTGGCTGTCGCGGCCGAGCCGCGCGCGCAGAGCCTCCCGCACCCGCTCCAGCTTCGCGGTGTCCACCAAATATTTGATCTCGTACCGGTTGAAGGCGTGCAGCGGGCTCGGCGCCCGCAGAGCGTGACCGCGATGATCGTCCTCCCGTGGGCTGGGCGGCGGTTCCGGCTCGCGGGGATCGTCGGTCGGGGCCGGCGCGGCAGTCCCGGCGCGGCGAAATCGCATGGGCAGTACCATCTTTCTGTGCATAGGGCTCCCTCGCACGAGGGGCGGCCGCCGCCACGGCGCCAAAAGACCCGGTAAACGACGGATGAACCCCAGCTGACGCAAAGGCGAACGATGCCCAGCTTGGTGGGCGATTTTAAGAGCCACGGCAACCGTGTCTGAGAAATGCCTAAGAAAACCCCATCAGCAGGCTAAGAAAATTCCCGGCCGGTGTCACCGGTTTCTATGGTGGAAACCATGTTTCTATGGTGGGCGCCATGACACCGGGCTACCAGCTGCTGGTCGCCGACGATGACCCGTCCGTGCGCCAGGCCCTGGAGCGGGCGCTGCGGTTCGAGGGATACCGGGTCGCACAGGCCGCGGACGGCGCCGACACTCTGGCCCAGATCGCGGCGAAACGGCCCGACCTGGTGCTGCTGGATGTGATGATGCCCGGGATCAGCGGCCTGGAGGCCTGCCGCAGGCTGCGCGCCGACGGCGATCGGACCCCGGTGCTGATGCTGACGGCGCGGGATGCCCTGGCCGACCGGGTCGCCGGCCTCGACGCCGGGGCCGACGACTACCTGGTCAAACCGTTCGCGCTGCAGGAGCTGCTCGCCCGGGTCCGGGCGCTGCTGCGGCGCACCAGCCCGCTGGTCGGCCAGGAGGACGTGCTACGCGCCGGTGACCTCACCCTCAACCGCCGCTCCCGGCAGGTGCGCCGGGACGGTGAAGCAATCGAGCTGACCCGCACCGAGTTCGACCTGCTGCAGACCCTGCTCGAACACCAGGGCCAGGTCCTGTCCCGCGGGCAGCTGTTCGAGCATGTGTGGGGCCACGACCTCGACGGCTCGTCCAACAGCCTCGATGTCTACATTGGATACCTTCGGCGCAAACTTGAGGCAGGACAACGTCCCCGGCTGGTTCATACGGTACGAGGCTTCGGCTTCGTCATTCACGCGGATCAGCAGCGGCAATGATGCGGCGCCCGTCGATCCGCAACCGGTTGACCGTCATCGCCGCCGCGGCGGTCACGATTGTGGCCGTCGCCGTCGGTTTGCTGGCATGGCTCGCCCTGCGGCAAACCCTGATCCAGCAGGTGGACCGCGAGCTCCAAGGGTTTTCGCGCGGGCCCATCCATGAGCTGAGCGCCACGGAGGCCGCCACGATCCGTCCCACTCCCCTGGACGCGCAAAAGGACATGCGAATGCAGGTGCGGTTCGGCGACGGTACCACCGTCTCGGTGCCGCGCGACACCTCACCGATGCCGTGGAGCGAGGCCGACAACGCCGTGTCGCAAGGCATCCAGGCCAGGGCCGGATACACCGCCGGCACGGCCGATGGGCGCTTTCGCGTCCTGACGTTTCGCGGCGGCCAGGGCCAGACCATCCAGCTCGCCCGCTCACTGTCCAATGCGGACGCCACGCTGCAGCGCTTCGGTGTCCTGATCGCCGTCCTCATCGCCGGTGCCACGACCATCGCCGCGCTCGCCGGCCGGCTCGTCGCCCGCGCGGGACTGCGGCCGGTGGATCGGCTCACCGGCGCGGCCACCAGCATCGCCGAAACCCGCGACCTGAGCCGGCCCATAAAAGTCGACGGGCACGACGAGATCGCCCAGCTCGGCCAGGCGTTCAACCACATGCTCGCCCGCCTGGACGCGGCCCAGCAGCAGCAGCGCGATCTCATCGAGGACGCCGCGCACGAACTGCGCACGCCCATGTCCAGCCTGCGCACCAACATCGACCTGCTCGTCCACGCCGACGGCCGGCTCGACAGCACCGATCAGGCCGCGCTCCTGGCCGACCTGCAGACGCAGACCGCCGAGCTGTCCGAGCTTGTCGCCAACCTGGTCGACCTCGCGAGGTCCCAGACCACGACCGGACCCGCCACGCCGGTGGAGCTGACCGAACTCGCCGCCGAAGCCGTCAGTCTCGCCCAAGCCCACTTCCCGCGGGCTGTTTTCGCCCTGCGGGCCCCACGGCCGGTCACCGTCACCGGCCATCCCGCCGCGCTGGAACGTGCCATCGTGAACCTTCTCGACAACGCCGCCAAATTCGGCCCGGCCGGCCGGCCCATCGACATCCACATCAGCGCGAGCGATGCCGCCGGAGCGCCTGTCGCTCAGGTCAGCGTCCTGGACCGGTGCCCCACCATCCCCGACGACCAGCGCGAAAAGATCTTCCGGCGGTTTCACCGCACCGACGACGCCCGCTCCGTCCCGGGCTCCGGGCTCCGGCCTCGGCCTGGCCATCGTGCAGCAGACCGTCACCGCCCACGGCGGCACGGTCACCGCCTCGGCCCGCCCGGGCGGCGGCAACACGTTTACCCTCACGCTCCCGCTCACCCAGGACCCACCGCGCACCTAAAGTCCGATGTGGACTCTGGCGAGGGCGAGGGCGAGGGCGAGGGCCGGGGCAGGGGCAGGGCTTACTCCTTTTCGCCCCGGGCTGCGTGCGCAGCCAGGGCGGCACCTCGGGCGCCGGCCATGTCCAGATCCTTGACCAGCGCAAACACGGCGCCCGTCTGCTCGTGCCGCAGCACGGTGTGCTTGCGCACCTGCTCGAGGAACCAGTCGCGGAAATGGGGAGCGGTCTCTACCACCCCGCCGCCGACGAAATATGCGTCGGGGTCGGTGAAGTTGGCGGCGATGGTGAACAGCCGGCCGAGCGCCATCGCCTGCTGCTCGAAGATCTTCAGCGCCAGCGGGTCGCCACGCTCGCCGGCCGAACGCACCAGCCGGGCCGCCTTTTCCACCGGCAGGGCCGCCAGCTCGTGGTCGGGGAAACGGGGCAGCCAGTAGGGCAACAGATTGCGGGTGATCCCCGTCAGGGAGGCGACGCTCTCGACGTCGCCGGAAAAACCGCACGCGCACACCGGGGTCGGCTGGTCCTCGCCGAGCAGCCCTTCCATCGGGATGTGGACATGTCCCAACTCCCCGGCCATCCCCGCCGCGCCCTTGATGACCCGCCCGGCATCGATGACACCGCCGCCCAGCCCGGTGCCCACGATGGCCGACACCGAGGAGTGCTTCTCCGCCGCCGCACCGAACTGGGAGACATGCGCATAGAGGGCCGCGGCGTTGCCGTCGTTGTTGTAGATCACCGGCAGCCCGAGGCGTGCCTCGAGCGCGCCGCGGACGTCGAAGCCGAACCACGCCGGAAGGGCGAAGTTGGTCGACCCGCGCGAGGAGATCACGCCATCCGCGCTGGCCGGCCCGGGAGTGTCCAAGCCCACGGCACGCACGGACGCCGGATCGATCTCAGTCACCTTGACCACTGCGGCCACGGCTTCGACCATGGCCTCGACGGCCACATCGGGCCCCTCGAGCACCCGGCTCGGCACCTCCATGAGGCCATCGACCAGGAACCGCCCCGCGGAATCCAGAACAGTGGCGTTGGTTGCGGTCCCGCCGACATCGAGACCGACGACTACCGATCCGTGTAAGGAATTCACAATCCGATCATACGACCGATCCCGGTCGGCGGGTGTTCGCGATCGTGTTCTTCCGCATGCCCGGCCAACCCCGGGTAAATTGTGCAATTGGGTGGCCGCGCACGCAGGGTTTGGCCGGGGCATCGAGCCCCGGCCCTGGTGTGTCTTCTACAGCAGCGCGGTCTGGTTCAGATCCCAGTTGCCGGGGCCGCTGTCCCACATGGCCGCGGGGCCGTCAAATGCGCTGGAACCGTTGCCGTGAAACACGAACAGCCTGACCTGGTTGTTCCCGTGGTTGTAGAAGGCGCCGATGTCGCCGCGACCGTCCCCGTTGAAGTCGCCGGCGACCAGCCGGGTGCGCGTGAGGTCCCAGTTTCCGAGGCCGCTGTCCCACTTCAGCTGCGGGTCGGTGAATCCGCCGCATCCGTTGGCGTACGACACGAACATCTTGGTCTGGTTGAAGGTGTAGAAGTCGGTGTGGAAGGCCGCGATGTCCATCCGAAGGTCCCGGTTGAAGTCGCCGACGACATAGCGGGTGTTGGGATCCCAGTCATAGAAGCCGGTTTCCCATTGCATCAGCGGACCGTCGAACCCGGCGGAGCCGTTGGCCCGAAACACCCACAGCCTGGTCAGATAGTTGGCGGGGTAGTTGTAGAGGGCGCCGATGTCGGCACGGCCGTCGCGGTCGAAGTCACCGACGACCAGCCGGGTCATGAGCAGATCCCAGTTGCCGGGGCCGCTGTCCCACCGCACCGTGGGCTCGAAGAAGCCACCGAAGTATCTGGCGTGGAACACGAACAGCTTGGTGTGGTTGTTCCCGTAGTTGTAGAAGGCGCCGAGGTCGGTGCGGCCGTCCCCGTTGAAGTCGCCGGCGATCACACGGGTGCGTTCGACGTTCCAGCCGCCGCGGCCGCTGTCCCACTGCAGCTCCCGACGCTCGAACCCGCCGTTGGCGTTACCGCGATACAACCATAGGTGGGTCCATTCGACGCCGTAGTCGTAGAACACGGCGACGTCGCCCTTGCCGTCGCCGTCGAAGTCCCCGCCGGCCAGGCGCGCCCTGTGGAGATCCATGCCGTTCGGGCCGCTGTCCCACTGCACGATCGGTGAGTTGAAGCCGCCGAAGATGTTGGCGAGAAACACGTACAGGACGGTGTGGCTGTTTCCGTAGGTGTAGAAGGCCACGATGTCGGTGCGGGCGTCGCCGTTGACGTCGGTGCGGACCGTGCCGCGCTCACCGTTGTTCGGCGACTGGCTCCACCAGTCTGTGGCGGCCGACGCGGGCGCGGGGGCGGACAGGATCGCCGCGGCGGCGACCACGGCCGCGCAGACGTGCAGGGACCATCTGTTGGCCCGTCTGTTGGCCCGTCTGTTGGCCCGTCTGTTGGCCATGGCCAACCTCCATGAAGTGTGGCTCCGCCGTGCGTGAGCCCACCCACGAAGGTGTCTCCTCGCGCGTAAGGCTACGATGTAGCCGTACGTGTAGCCTGAGGCATCCGCGAGTGCGGTGGCAAGCGTCGATCAGCTAGCCGACAGCCGGCATGGCGGAGGGTGCCGCGGTCACCAGTCGCGGCACCCTCGGCTTGGGCAGATCTGTCGGGCCTGCCTTGCTTCGCCGCCCTACATCTCTGCACCCTCACGCCGGTTCAGCTCGTGCTGCCCGTCACCGAGCTGCCGGTCTTGGTGACGTAGTAGGTGACCTGCGTGCCGCTCCAGAAGTGGAAGGTGAGCGTCACCCGGGCGCCGTCGTTGACCTCGTTGAAGAATTCCGGTTTCAGGATGATGGTGCCGGCGTTGGAGTCGGGCTGGAAATGGGTCCAGAACTCCTTGAAAGAAGTCCAGTTGTACGGGCCGGCGATACTGCCGTCGGCATACCTGGCCTCCATCGTGGCCAGCTGATCACCACGAAGCTGGGCCGGCACGCTGAAACTGCTCGTTGCCCCGGTGGCATTGGACAGCACCGGCGGGTCGTAGCTGATGATGCTGATCCGCCACGGCACACCCTGGCTAAACCGGGCCTGGATGTTGGCGTTGACCCCAGCAGCCCGGTTACCGGCCAGCCGGGTCAGCCCCGAGGCGGTCAACGTCAGCGTGTTACCCGACACCGTGTAATCGGCACCGTGGACCAGGTCCGTGGTCCCCTGCCGCAGCCCCTGGAACGTCGCACCATTGAGGTTGAGCGTCAGCGATTTGGCGGTGATCGCACCACTGCGGGGCAGGTAGACATGATCGGCCGATGCCGTGGCAGAGCGGGTGGTCCAACTCGACGTGACCAAAGCCATCAGCTCCGGGTCACGCCACCGCAACTCATTGCGGTGCAGGATCGTACCGGCCTCCCAAATCATGGTGGTGACATTCTTGGTCCGGGCGTGATACCCGAACGCCTCGAAAAACTTGAGCACCTCGCCCTGCTCGATGATCCCCGGCCGGGTGTAGTCCAGGCTCAGCAACAGATACTCGCCCAGGATCACCGGGATCCCGTTGGCCACCAGCGAGTTGAAGGCGCGGTCGAACGTGCCCACCAGATCCTGCTCCACCTCGGCGTTGTAGCGGGTGAAACCTGAGTTGTTGACACTGAACGGCCAGAACCCGTAGAAGTGAATCGTCGCGGCCAGATTCCGATCGTTGAGCTGGGCAAACGACGTGCGCAGCGCGTCCAGACGGCCCTGGTCGGCGTTGGTGAACAAGGTGGGCAGCACCAGCAGACGGTTGGCATTACCGCCGCCCGTGCCCCGCACGATCCGCACAAACTCGGCATTAAGCTCATGCAGCAGCTGATAGTTTTGCGGGTCACCGGACGTGCCGGCGAACTGCGGCTCGTTGATGCTCTCCAACACCAGCCGCGACGAGTGGCTACGAAACGCGGTGGCGATCTGGGTCCACAACGCGTGGTAACGGTTGAGCACGTTGGTGCGATCGGTGGGATACGTGTTGATCCACTGCCACGAGTCGTGATGCAGGTTGATCATCACGTAGAAGTTGCGCGCCAGCGCCCAGTCGGCCACCTGCCGCACCCGGTTGAGGAACGCGGCATCGATCGTGTACGACGGCGCCGGCCCGTGCCGGTTGCTCCACGTGATCGGGATACGCACGCTCTTGAACCCCTGCGCCCGCAAATGATCCAGCAGCGCCTCACTGATCGGCGGGTTGCCCCACGACGTCTCATCAGGGATCGCGTCCAACGTGTTACCGATATTGGTCCCCGGCTGCATCGCCGCCACAATCGCCATCGGATTGGTCGGCTGCGGCGAGGTCGACGGCGACACCGACGGTGACGGAGACGGTGACGTCGTGCGTGAAGGCGACGGCGACGGCGACGGGCCCACGGTCCCGTCACACGTCACACCGTTGAGCGCGAACGAAGCCGGAGCCGTGTTGCTGCCCGACCAGGACCCGTTGAAGCCGAACGACACCCTCCCATTCGTCGGTATCGACGGGTTGTAACTCACGTTGGTAGCGGTCACGATCGCCGCCGGCTGGACATGGGTAGCGTTCCAAATCTGGGTGACCCGCTGGCCGGACGGGAACGTCCACACCAGACTCCAGCCATTGATCGCATCGCCGAGATTGGTCACCTCCACATTGGCCGTAAACCCTCCCGGCCACTGAGACGGCACCGTGTAACCGACCCGGCAACCCGCCGCCGCATAAGCGCCGGCGCCGGCGACCAACCCGGCCGCCACCACAGTCGCGGCCACGACACCCGCAGCCAGCGACCCTTTCCACCGGGCCAACCGTGGCATGTGTTGCAGCACTCTCATGATGTCCTCCACGAGCAGGGTGAACGAGGGTGAATGTGCTGACGCGCATGCCAATGGCCCAAGGCGGTGACTCGCTCCCGGCGGCGGCGCCCTGCCCGGCAACCCCGCCTCGCGATGACCTTCGCCCTTTTTCGGAAAGTTTCGAGGGTTCAGGTCCGATAGTTTCTCTCGGAGGCTACTGAGCACGACGGCTGGCGTCAATACGAGCACCTGACGAGCGCCGTTGACCGAGACACCTGACCTTCACTACGCTGCCGCACAGAAAGCCCGGCGCGAACCCGTGGAAAGTTTCGCGCCACATCGGAGGGACCTGGATGAGCGTGACCGGCTGGATCGACGAGGCGTTCGCCAATCCGGTGATCCCTGGTTTTCACCCCGATCCCAGCGTGTGCCGGGTCGGCGAGGACTACTTCCTGGCCTGTTCGAGTTTCGAATATTTTCCGGGGGTACCGATCTTCCGCAGCCGGGATCTGGTGCACTGGCAACAGATCGGCAACGCGCTGGACCGGCCGAGCCAGCTGGACCTGCCGCCGCAGACACCATCGTCCGGCGGCGTCTACGCGCCCACGCTGCGCCACCACGACGGCCGCTTCTGGCTGATCACCACCAACGTCGCGCCCGGCGGCGGCAACATGTTGTTCACCGCGACCGACCCGGCCGGGCCCTGGTCCGAACCGGTCAGGCTGCCCGGCGTCGCGGGCATAGACCCGGATCTCGCCTGGGACGACGAGGGCCGATGCTGGTGTACCTCTGCCGGGATCGGTCAGGTGCGCCTCGACACCGAGACCGGCCAGCCGCTGGGCCCGCCACGCAGGCTGTGGTCTGGCACGCCCGGCGCGCACGCGCCCGAGGCACCGCACCTTTACCGGGTCGGCGCCTACTGGTACCTGCTGATCGCCGAAGGCGGCACCGAGCGCGGGCATAGCGTCTCGATCGCTCGCGGGCCCTCGCCCGACGGTCCGTTCGAGCCGTGCCCGGCCAACCCGATCGTGAGCCACCGCAGCACCAGCCGCCCGATACAAAACACAGGCCACGCGGATCTCGTCCAGGCGCCCGACGGGTCGTGGTGGATGGTGTTGCTGGGGGCGCGCCCACGCGGCGGCACACCCCGCTGGCACGTGCTGGGGCGGGAAACGTTTCTCGCTCCGGTGTCGTGGGTGGATGGCTGGCCGGTGGTCGGTGAGGTCGCGCTCGTCATGCAGGCGCCACCCTGGCCGCCCCACCCGGTGGCCGTGCCCGCGCCGCGCGACGACTTCGACGGCGAAGGGCTGCACCCGCGATGGGTCTCGGTGCGTGCCCGGCCCGCCGAGTGCTGGTCGCTGACGGACCGCCCGGGCTGGCTCACCCTGCATGCGCGCGGCTCATCTCTCGACGAACCGGACGTCACGTTTGTCGGCCGCCGCCAACAGGACCTGTCCTGCCGGGCACGCACGCTGATCGATCCCGCGGACGGGCGCGGCGGGCTCGCCGTCCGCCTCGACGAACGGCACCACTATGACATCGAGGCGGGCAACGGCGAGGTGCGTGTCGTGGCGCGGATCGGCTCGATCGCACCGACCGTTGGCACCCTGCCCGTCCCGGCCGGGCCGATCCGGCTGCGCATCGACGTGCTCGAGTCGGCACCGGACAAAGGGCATCCGCGCCAGGAGCCGGATGTGTTGCGCCTTGGCGTGGAGCGGGCGGACGGCGGGTTTGACGTGCTGGCCGAGCTCGACGGCCGCTATCTGTCGACGGAGGTGGCCGGCGGCTTCACCGGCCGCGTGATCGGGATGTATGCCGCGACCGGGTCCGTCCACTTTGATTGGTTCGATTATGATTCAGTCTAAGGGTGATCCCGATCGGCCGGTGACCATCTCCTACATCGCGGAGTCCGCCGGGGTGTCGATCCCCACGGTGTCCAAAGTCATCAACGGCCGCTCCGGCGTGGCCGCAGACACCCGCGCCCGGGTGGAGGCTTTGATTACGCAGTACGGATACCGCCGGCCGGGCCCGGTCAACCGCAACAGCATGATGGAGCTCGTCTTCGACGAGTTGGAAGACCTGTGGGGCATCGAGATCATCCGGGGCGTGGAGCGGGCGGCCCGCGAGCATCGGGTCGGCGTCGTGCTGACCGAGTTCGGCCCGCAGCGCAACGCGATCCGCTACTGGATCGACGATACCCTGGCCCGCCGCCCCGCCTGTGTCGTCACCGTCGCCCAGCTGTCGCAGGAGCAACGCGATCAGCTGCGCGCCAGGGGCATACCGTTCGTGGTCTTCGATCCCACCACCGAGCTGCCCGACGACGTGCCCTTCGTCGGAGCGACGAACTGGTCCGGCGGCCGGTCGGCAACGCGCCACCTGCTCGAGCTGGGGCACCGCCGCATCGCGATGATCGGCGGCCCCGACCGGGTCCTGTGCTGCCGGGCCAGGCTGGACGGTTACCGCTCCGCGATGGAGGCCGCGGGCCTGCCGGTGGACCCCGAACTCGTCGTGCGCACAGACCTCACCCGCGAGGACGGCCAAGCGGCGGCGCTCGCCTTGCTGCGCCGCGCCGACCGTCCCACCGCGATCTTCGCCTGCAACGACCTGCAGGCGCTCGGCGTCTATCAGGCCGCCCGGGAGTCCGAGCTGCGCATCCCCGACGATCTGAGCGTGGTCGGCTTCGACGACCTGCCGATCGCCGCTCTGGTCGAGCCCGCGCTGACCACCATCCACCAGCCGCTCACCGAAATGGCCATAGCCGCAACGGAATTGGCCCTCGCCCTGGGGCGCGGTGAGCGGGTGCTGCAGGTCGGGCTCGAGCTGGCGACCACCCTCGCGGTCCGCAACAGCACCGCGCCGCCATCGATCAGCCGCTGACGGCGCACCCTCGCCGCGCCGCGCGCACCTGATCGATAGACGTTCACCGCTTTCCGGCGAATTCCGCCCGTGTTCGGAATCAAGACCATATCTACCGTCCATCCACGACGATCGCACACATCGATCCATTTAAAGGAGGCGATATGATCGAAGGATCGTGGACGAGGGGCACGCGCGCCGTCGCGGCGGCGGGCTTGCTCATGACCGTGGTGCTCGGCGCCGGCAGCCCGGCGGCCGCGGCCACCGGACCCGATTCCATTGGCACCATGGGCGCGGGCGCCAACGACTTCGACGGCGACGGCAGGGCCGACCTCTTGGCGATCTACGACTACGGCGGCGGCGAGGCGGGCCTGTTCGTGTTCCCGGGCACGAAGAACATCGAGGACGGCGCGACGCAGGACCGATCCGCCTGGTGGGTGAATCGGGGCAACTTCTGGCCCAGCGTGACCAAGGTGACGTCCGGCGACTTCAACGGCGACGGGAAGAACGACTTCCTCGCGCTGTATGACTATGGCGGCGGCGAGGCGGGCCTGTTCGTGTGGCCCGGCAGCACCGGCGGCACCGCCGACTACAGCCCCTGGTGGACAGGGCGGGGCAACTTCGAGGTTCCCCGCGCGAAGATCACGACCGGCGACCTCAACAACGACGGCTACGACGACCTGCTTGCCCTTTATGACTACGGCGGCGGCGAGGTGGCCCTGTGGGTGTTTCCCGGCGGGACGGGTAGCACCGACCCTTACTATGCCTGGGGCGCGTCCGGGGGCAGCTTCAACGCCGGCAGCGCGAAAGTCGCCGGGGGCGACTTCAACCTGGACGGCATCGACGACCTGGTGGTGATCAATGACCAGGGCGGGCGCACCAGGATTTGGGTGTTCCCCGGCGGCTCCGGCTTCCCCAACCCATACGAGGTGTGGAATGTCGCGGCCGGCAGCTTCAACGTCGGCGCCGTGCGCCACTTGGACACCGACGACATCAACGGCGATGGCGTGAACGACCTCCTCGCGATCACCGACAGCACCGTGTTCCGCTTCTCCGGGACCCGAGGGTCGGGCGCCGGCGCGACCCAACTGGCGGTCTACACCAACCTGCCGGCCGGATTCGGCAACCAGCGGATCATCGTCGGAGACTACGACGGCAACGGCTTCGCAGACCTGATTTTCCTGCGCGACCACGGCGGCGGTGCGGCGTCGCTGTGGGTGATCCCGGGGGCCCTGCCGCCGCTGCAACAATATGCCCAGCGGGTCCAGTACATCACGCCGGGCAACTTCTGGCCCAGCGTCACCAAGGTCGCCTGACCGCGAACACACGGCGCCCCGGCTCACTGGAGCCGGGGCGCCGCACCGTGTTTGGAGATCAGGCGTCGTCGGTACAGGAGGGGTCGCGCAGGAACGTCGTCGTGGCGACGGCGGACGCGTTGCCGGAGCTGTCGACCGCGTGCAGCGAGGTGACGTGCCACGAAACCAGTGGGATCCGACGGTGCGGCGGTGTCGGTCCGCGCGGGCAGGGTGAGGCCCAGCGCGTTTGACGGCGGCGACGCGCCGAAGGCGGCACGCGAAGCTCGTACCAAATAGGAGTGATTTGACCCGGGCGTCAGCTCGCGCACCGCAAGCGTGACCGTGGAAAGCCTTGCCACTCGAAGGAATGCATCAACGCCACCAACGTGGCCCCATCGAAGACCTGGAAGGTGCTGACGTCCCAGCTGTCGTCGGGTTGATCGAACGCGAGCAGGACCCGCCCCGGGGCAAGCTCCGTGGTGCGCAGATTGAACGGCCCCGGCGGGGAGACCCCCGGGACGCGGGTGGTGACGGTGAGGGTGCGGCTCGACGGCCGCGAACAGGTCGCGCAGCGGGGTGAGCACCTGCCGCGCGGTGTGCGCCAGCGGCCCGGAAAGCGCTATGCCCACCAGGAAAGCGCCCACCGCCGCTGACACTTGCAGATATTGGGCCAGCCCGGCGACGAGGATGGTCAGCCCGAGCACCTTGAGCAGCAACACTTCTTCGCTCGGCAAGGCCACCAGCCGCTCGACGAGCTTGCCGAAGCGCAACGCCACAATCAAAATTATCGTTATGGTACCGGCGGCAGGACGGCGCCGATCTCGATCAGGACGATGGCACTGTGCATCCGCGAGACCCGCCGTCAGCCGCGAGCCAGGATCTCGGCCACCGCCGAGGTGCCCTCACCCGTGCCGACCGCCACCACGATGTCGCCGGCCTGGAACCGGAAAGCCGGATCCGGGCTGGCGATCGCCTCACCACCGCAGATGACGGCCACAATGGACGCTCCCGTCCGCGTGCGAGCCTGCGTGTCGCCCAGCGACCTCCCGTCATAGGGCGACCCGGGCGTGATCGGTGTCTACGACGTGACCAGGCCGGTGACCTGCTGGCGCAGCCGGGCCAACCGCTCCACGACCCTTGCCGTGCCGAGCAACTCGGCCAGTCCGTTGGCCTCATCGGGCAGCAGGGTCAACGTGACCACGGCGCTGTCGGGATCGTGCGGGTGATAGACCACCAGGTCGCGGCGCCCCGAAAAGTGCGATATCACCGCGGCGTGCTGGCCGCGCGCCGTCCGGAACTCGTGACGCAAGCCGATCCCTGGAAGATCTGTCCGTTCCACATCCACAGCCAAGGCCTCCTCACCACGCATACTCCATGAACACCCGCAGACGATCATCGCAGCCGGACCGGCACCGAGCCAATCTGGGCTTCGGGCAGCCGGCGCAACGCACCGCTTCACCGGTGATGATCGGCGCACACCGCCCGGCCGGGCGGGCGCGACAAAGCGCGGCGAGCCCGTCGGCCGGACCATCCGATGCCGCCTCTGCCCAACCCGGGCAGCGCGGGAAGTGCCGCCGGCGATGGCGGGGACGGGTCGAGGCAGGGATCGCGGGTGAGGATCGCGCGTTGGAGCCGCCGCAGCTCTTCGGTCGGTTCGACCCCGAGTTCGCTGACGAACGCCGCGTGCGCGCGGCGATAGGCGGCCAGCGCGTCGACCCAGCGCCCCGATCGGTAGAGGGCCAGCATGAGCTGCGCGTGCAGCCGTTCGCGGCTGGGATGCTCGGTGACGAGCTTGAACAGCTCGCCCACCAGGTCGGTGTGCCTGCCCAGGGCGAGGTCGCGCCGGATGCGCTCGTCGAGGACGGTGAGTCGTTTCTCCTCGAGCTGCTGGCGATAGGACTCGATGACGGTCCCGGGCAGGCCGGCCAGGGCCGGACCGTGCCACACCGACAGCGCCCGGTCGAGTTCGCCCTGCCGGGCCAGCCTTTCGAACACGGCGGCGTCGAGCTGTTGCGCCCCCAGCATCAGCAGGTAACCGGAGGCGTGGGTGTGCAGCGTGCCGGCACCGATCACCTGCCGGCGCAGGTTGGACACGCAGATCTGGATCTGCACGCGGGCAGTCGGCGGCGGGTCGTGCTCCCAGACGGCGTCGATGAGGCGCTCCATCGGGACGCACCGGTTGGCCTCCAGCGCCAGCACTGCCAGCACCGTCTGCGCCCTCCGCCCGCCGATCGGGCGCGTTCGCCCGTCCACGATGACGGTCAACGGTCCGAGAATCCGCACTTCCATAGTCCTATCCCCACGTTTGTCAATATTTAAGTTCGGTTATAGACATCGTGGCAGACCCTCCCTGCACGGCGTATGACATCGGCTTGACACGGGCTTGCGGATAGGCTCCGGTCCATGCAATTCCGGCTGCTCGGCCCGTTCGAGATCGAGACACGTAACGGTCGGGCCGTCACCCTGCCTCGCCGCCGCGAACGGGCCCTGCTGGGCGTCCTGCTCCTGCGGGCAAATCTCTCGACGTCCATGGACGATCTCATCGACCTGCTGTGGGACGGGCACCTGCCCAAAAACCCCAAGGCGTCGCTGCAAAGCCACGTGAGCCGGGTGCGCGCCGCGCTGTCCAAGGCCACGCGCGAGGTGCTCATCCGTCTCGACGCGCACGGATACCGCCTGACGTGTGACCCACATTGGATAGACATCACGCGCTTCCGGGCCGACCTGCACGCCGCCCGCGGCGAGCATGACCCGCAGGCGCGGTTCGAGGCGCTCGATGGGGCATTGCGGCTCTGGCGCGGCCCGGTGCTCGCCGACCTGCTGCCCGAGGCGCTGCGCCAGCGCCTGTGCGCGCGGCTGGAGGAGGAACGGGCCATCACCACGCAGGAGTGGATCGCCGCCGGGCTCGACGCGGGACGCCACCATGATCTCCTGCCCAGGCTCAGCGAGCTCACCGCGGCGGCCCCGCTGCAGGAGCGCCTGATCGAGCTGCACGTGCGGGCGCTGTACGAGGCGGGGCGGCGCACCGACGCACTGGGCTCCTTCGACGCGGCACGCCGCAGGCTGGCCGACGAACTCGGCCTCGATCCCGGCCCGGATCTGATCCGGCTGCACGCCGCCGTCCTGCGCGGCGACCGGACGCCGAATCTGGCCAAACACCCGGGAAATCCGCCCAACCAACTGCCCGCCGGGATCGGCTTCTTCACCGGACGGATCGCCGAACTCGAGAGCATGGGAAAATATCTGGAGGGCGCGGGCGACGACCCCCGCATCGTCGTGGTCACCGGACCGGCCGGGGTCGGCAAGACCGCGCTGGCGGTCCATTGGGCGCGGCAGGCGGCCGGCGACTTCCCCGACGGCCTGCTCTTCCTCGACCTGGCCGGTCATGAGCGGGCAAGCGCGCTCTCACCCGGCGCCGCGCTGGTGCGGCTCCTGCATTCGCTCGGCGACCGCGGCGAGGGCACGGCGGGCGAGCCGGGCGTGCTGGCCGCCAGATACCGTTCGATTGTCGCGAATAGACGGATGGTCCTGGTGCTGGACAACGCCTCCGGCACGCAACAGGTGCTTGCCCTGCTGCCGCCCGACGGGTCCTGCGCCGTCATCGTCACCAGCCGGATGCGGATGAGCTCGTTGGACACCTACCATCCGGTGCTCACTGTCGACCTTGACATGCTCACGACCTCCGAAGCCTTGACGCTGCTGGATCGCGTCGTCGGCGCGGAGCGGCTCGCCGGCGAACCCCAGGCTGCCCGCGACATCGCCGACCTGTGCGGGCGCCTCCCGCTGGCGCTGCGGATAGCCGCGTCCCGGCTGCGCACCGAGCCTTCCCGCACCGCCGCCGACCTGGCCAGAGAGCTGTCGCACTCGTCGACCCGCCTGTCGGCCCTGGCCACCGACGACCGGGCGCGCAGCGTGCGCGCGGCGTTCGACGCCACCTATCGCAACCTGGAGCAGTCGGCGGCCCGGGCGTTCCGGCTGATCGGCGCCTGCCCGGGAGAGACGGTCAGCGTCGAACTGCTCACCGCGCTGCACGGGTCGGCACCGGCGGACGTGCGCACGCTCGAGGCCGCACACCTGATCAAACGGGCGGATCGCGGAAGATACGCGATGCACGACCTGATCCGCCTGTTCGCGGCCGAACGCGCCGCGTCCGACGAGACGCCCGGCGTCCGTCGTCAATGGACGGAGCAGATCCTCGCGTGGTATGGGTCCGTCGGCCGGGCCGCGATCACGGTGATCGCCCCGCACATCGATCGGCATCCCGCGGTGCCCCCGCCGCCGGCCGGGCTGCCGTTCACGCTCGAGCAACAGTCCATCATGGACTGGTGCACGCACGACCGGCACACGATCGCCGCCGTGGTGCGGTTGGCCCGGGAAGGCGGCCACGCGGAGGTCGCCTGGCGGCTGGCCGACATGCTGGGCGCGTGCCTCCTGCAGACCTCGCTGTGGCCCGAACTCGTCGAAATCTCCACCGACGGCCTGAGCTGTGCGGCGCAGCTCGGCGATGTGGGCGGGATGTACGCGATGCACAGCCTGCTCGGTGTGGCCGAGGCCGGCTCGGGGCGGCACGAGATCGGGCTGGTGCACCTGCGGCGCGCGGTGGGCATCATGCAGCCGACAAAACGCGACCAGGCCCTGGGCGCCGGATACAACAACATCGGGCGGGCCTGCCAGCTGCTCGGCCGCCTCGACGAGGCGCGGGCGGCATACGAGCAGGCCGCCGAGCACTTCCGGCGCGCCGGCGTCCCGGGCCTGATCACCGCGCTGGGCAACCTGTCCCTGCTGCACCTGGACCTCGGCGAGACCGACACCGCGCTCGGCCTCGCCCGGCAGACGGTCGACACCTGCCGGCGGATGGGCGACACGGTCCGCGAAAACTACGCGTTGATGTGCCTGGCCGATGCGCAGGCCGCCCGCGGCGAGGCGGCGGCCGCACTGGACTCATACCGCCAAGCGCTGGTGCTGCACCGCCGGATCGGCGATCGCGAGCTGGAACCGGCCACATTGGACAAGATGGCCGGCCTGCACCAGGCGCTCGGCGAGCCCGACATCGCGGCTGCCCAACTCGCCGAGGCGGCCGAGTTGCGCCGCCGGTTCAACCTTTAGCACCCGGCAGATCCACGACGAGGCTTTGCGCCCAGTGGTCCGACAGCGTCCCCGGCGCGGTGAACTCGTAGCCGTGCACCTGGACCGGCTCCGTGGTGAAGGCCCAGTCGAGCCGCCACAGCGGCAGGCGCGCGGGCCAGGTCGCCGGGTAGGCGGACCCGTTCACCTCGATGGCGTCGCGCATCCGCGCCGAGAGCCGGTCGAGGTCGGCCATCGCCGGGCTGGTGTTGAAGTCCCCGGCGAGCAGGATGGGGTGGGGGTTGGCGGCGATGTCGTCCTCGAGCCCACCCAGTTGCGCGTGCCGTTGCGCGGATGCGTCACGGGTGAAGCTGTAAAACGTACCGGATAAAGGATTGACGATTTTGACGTGAACCATGATGTGGGTGTTGTAGACGGAAAGGGTGCCCCCGCCGACCCGCAGGTCGGTGCGCAACACCTTGGCGTTGCCGAAGACCGTGGCAAAGTCGTTGATCGACAACGAATCCGGTGCTATCGCCGGTGCCGCGACGATCGGATAGCGCGACAGGGTCAGCAGTTCCCCGCGGGCGGCCAGGTGATACCCGGGAAACTCGCGGGCGAGCCGGGCCGCGTCGTCCATCGGCCGGAAGCCGTCGATCGGCCGGCTGTGGTCCCAGCCCAGATACTCCTGCAGCAGATAGATGTCGGCGTTTTGCCTTTTCAGGTACGCGTAGAAGGCGTCCGGATCGTCGTCCTGATGCCAGTATTGGGTGTTCCACGCGAACACCGAAATCCCCGACGTGGCGGCGGTCGCACGCGCCGCCGGCAGGTGCAGACCGCTGTATGCCACGCCCACGCCGAGGCACAGCACCGACACGGCCGCGGCCCGGAAGGCCTTGCGCCAGGCCGCGACCGCCAGCAACCCGGCCGGCACCGCGACGAAGCCGATCGGCGGAAGCGTCGCGGGGATCAGCCAGGCCCACCACACGCCCGCAAGCACTGCGTGCGCGGCGGCGAAGGCCGCCCACAGCCCCACGGCCACCCAGATCAGGCGATCGCGGGCACGTCGTAGAGGCGGCGGAACCTGCTCGACGACATCCATTGCACCACCCCGATTCCCACGCCGAACGATATCGTCACGTTCACCAGGAAGTGCACGGCGGTGTAGTAGGCCAGGAACAGCGGGCCGCGCCGGCGGGCGACGAAGCGATACATCCGCAGGTCAAACGCCAGCGAGGCGGCAAGCGCCAGCGCGCTGGGGATCAGCCACACCGGACCAAACAGCAGCGGCACGGGCAGCAGCGCGAGGCTCAGCAGCGCGCAAAGGCTGCCGTAGGCGCGCGACGAGGTCTCGTATCCCTGTGCGAAACGCCGGCGCGCGGCATAGAGCGGGATGCGCATCCGGCCCCGGTGAAAAAGCTTACGCAGCATGGGGATCAGCGCGTGGTCGTCGTCGTGGCGGCCCCGCACGGCGCTGCTGAGCCGCACCTCGTACAGTTTGGACAGCCGCTCGCCGTAGTCGACCTCCTCCGTCGCGGCCAGGCGCGGGTTAAACGGTCCGACCTCGTCGTAGACCCACCTGGGCATGGCACACAGCGACGGGAAGAGGAAGCTCACCGTGCCCTCGGAGCTCAGCCGCCAGTAGTGCGCCTGCATGCAGCGATACTCCTCCACGAGGCTGTCCCGGATGAGCGGCTCGGGATCGTATATCCCGCAGGCCGCCCCGATCCGGTCGTCGGACCGCAGCATCTCCACGGCGACCGCGACCGCGTCCGGCGCGAGGGCGACGTCGGAGTCGACGAAGAAGAAGATGTCCCCGCGGGCGTGCGCCGCGCCGACGTTGCGTGCGGCGGCGACGCCTCCGTTGCGCGGGGTGCGGATCACCCTGACCCCCAGAGACTCGGCCACTTCGACCGAGTCGTCGGTGCTGTGATCGTCGACCACGAGGATCTCCAGCGGACCGTAGGTCTGTGCCCGCAGTGCGGCCAGGCACAGGCGAAGCGATGCGGCGTAGTTGTAGTTCGGCACGATGGCCGTCACGAGCGTCATGGGGCTCGTCTCCTATTCAAGCGAGGTCTAATGAGAGGGTCA
Organism: Allorhizocola sp.; assembly: GCA_044869915.1. Lineage (GTDB taxonomy): Bacteria > Actinomycetota > Actinomycetes > Mycobacteriales > Micromonosporaceae > Allorhizocola. The sequence goes on along the minus strand of JBIOYB010000166.1, from coordinate 5,536 downwards.
GGTGCTGTGCGAGGTGGTCGGAGATCCCGCCGGGGACCGGCGCCAGCCGGTAGTCGAGCGCCCGCGCCCCCTGACCGGTGAAGGCCCAGTCCAATCGCCACAACGGCAGCCCCGACGGCCAGCTGGCCGGATACCACCCGCCGGGGGCGGGCCGCAGGATGCCGGGCAGGGCGCGCAGCTCGCCCATGGCCGGTGTGGTGTTGAGGTCGCCGGCCAGCAGGATCGGGTTGGGGTTGGCGGCGACGTCCGCCACGAGCGCGCGCAGTTGCACTTCCCGCGCGTCGTGGCGCTCCCGCAGGATCCGGTAGAAGCCGGCCGACCACGGTGCGACGTCGATGCTCAGCGGCACGGGCAGATGGGTGTTGTAGACGGACAGCGTCCTGCCGCCCACCTGGACATCGATGCGCAGCGTCTTGGTCGAGGCGTATTTTTCGATCCACGTGGTGCCGGTGGCCGTCGGCAGCTGGCGCCATCCCACGATCGGCAGCCGGGTCAGCGTCAGCAGTTCCCCCACTACCACCATCCGGTACCCGGGAAGCAGCCGCGGGATGAGCTCGGCGTCCAATGCCGACAGTTCCGTGGTGATCTTCTGGTCCTCCGGCTGATACTCCTGCAGCAGCAACAGGTCGGCGTCCGCCTCGCGCAGTTGCCGGTAGAGGCTCTCCGGGCCGGTCGACAGGTGCCAGGCCTGCGTGTTCCATGCCAGCACCCGGATGCCGGGCCCCGCCCGCGCGGCCGCGTCGGGCATGCTCGGCCGGACCCCCGACAGGCCGGCGCCCACCGCCAGGCTCACCGCCGTCGCCGCCACCACGAAGACGCGCGCCCGTTTTGACAGCCGGTGCAGCACGGCCAGCGGCAGCAACGGCGCCAGCAGGAACACGGGCGGCGGCAGCAGCCCGGGCAGCACCCACAGCCACCAGCGCCCGCTCAGCAGCGGGTGCACCACGGCGAAACAGCACCACGCCGCGGCCAGCCACACCGCCGCCCGGCTCAGGCGTAGACGCGGCGGAAGCGGCGTGACGTCAGCCATTGTCCAACCCCGACAGTGAGTCCGGTGATGATGACGAGGTTCACGAGGAAGTAGATCGCGGCGAAGTAGGGCAGGAAGGCGGTGCCCTTCTGGGAGCGCACAAACCGGTATATCCCCGGTTCGCTGGCCAGGAACACGCCGATCAGCAGCAGCGGCATGAGAGTCCACGCCGCGCCGAAGACGAACGGCAACGGAAGGCTCGCCGTCGCGGCGGCCGCGGTCATCGCGCCGACGATGCGATTCGATCCGGCCCGCCCGCGCGGCTGCACGTCGCCGCGCATGCCGACGAACGGCACGTGCAGCCGGCTGCGGTGAAACACCTTGCGCACCAACACCCGCAGCGAGTCGTCGTGGTCGTGCCGGCCGCGCACGGCCGGGCTCAGCAGGATTTCGTGGTGGCGCGACAGCCGCCTGCCGTAGTCGGCGTCCTCGGTGTAGCGAAGGCTCGCCGAAAACGGCCCGATCTGCGCGAACACCTCGGCCCGGATGGCCAGGATCGCGGTGTAGAGCGTGGTGATGCGCCCCTCGTCGGCCGCCAGCCAGTAGTACTGCTGCAGGCTCCGATACTCCTCGATGAGGCTGTCGCGGATGAGCGGCTCCGGATCGTAGTTGCCGCACACGGCGCCGAGCCTCGGGTCGCTGTCCAGCAGCGCCACCGCATTGGCGATGGCGTCGGGCCGGATCGCGACATCGGAGTCGATGAACATCAGGATCGAGCCGTTGGCGTGCGCCGCGCCGAGGTTGCGCGCGGCGGCCACGCCGCTGTTGACCGGGGTCTGCAGCACCCTGATCCCCAGCGACCGCGCCACCTCGCGCGAGTTGTCGGTGCTGCAGTCGTCGACGAGCAGGATCTCCAGCTCCGGATAGGTTTGCGCCTGGATCGAACGCAGGCACAGCTCCAATGCCTTGCCGTAGTTGTAGTTCGGGATGACGACGGAAACCAGCGTCATGCGGGAAGCCTCCTTTCCTTACAGGTGGGCGAGGGTGATCAGCCCGCTGATCAGGCCGGTCCACAGCAGACCCGCGCCGAGCAGCACGCGGTCTGTCAGCAGGGCCTTTACCGGGTCGCCGCCGCCATCCCGCACGAGCACGACCTGCAGATAGCGTGCGAGGCCGAACATGACGAACGGCGTCGAGAGGATCAGCGCCGCCGTCCCGTAGGGCTGGATGGGCGCCTCGGTGCTCAGGTATTGCAGGGCGGCGGTGACCATCACGACCGCGTTGAGGACCAACAGGTGATCGGTCAGCGCGACGGTGTAGCCGCGCAGCGCGGGCCGGTGCCTCGCGCCGTGGGTCAGCAACTCGTGGCGGCGCTTGCCGACGATGAGCAGCAGGCACAGCGCGAACACCGCCACCACCAGCCAGCCCGAGACCGGCTCGCCCAGTGCCACGTAGCCCTGCACGAGCCGCAGCGCGAAGCCGGCCGCCACCGTGCTCACGTCAAACAGCGGCAAGTGTTTGAGCTTGCGGCTGTAGGCGACGTTGAGGGCGATGTAGGCGAGCACCGGCCACCACAGCGCGGCGGGCTGTGCCGCGAGCAGGGCGAGCAGGCACACCAGCAGGATGGTGGCGAAAAACCATGCGCCCGCGACCGACACCCGGCCAGAGGCGATGGGGCGCGATCCCTTGAGCGGGTGCTCGCGGTCGCGATGCCGGTCGGCGACGTCGTTGCCGACGTAGACCAGCGACGAGGCGAGGGTGAACACCACCACCGCCCACGCCACGCGCCCCAGCCCGGGAAGGCCCCACTGGAACGTGTCCAGCAACGGAAGCGGCACCACGAGCAGGTTTTTGGCCCACTGGCCGGGGCGGGTGAGGGTGAGCAGATCCGCCGCGGCGCGGCGCGGCGCGATCCCGGCGACGCTGCTCATCAGAAGAACACCTTGGCCAACGACAGCGCGCCCTGGCTCCAGGCGTCCCGGCTCGTGCGGCCCTTCGGCGCGGGCGGCTGGGCCTGCCACCATTCGAAGGTCCGCAAGATGGCGTCGCGATTGGACAGTCGCGGCGCGAACCCGAGCCGGGCCACCGCCTTGTCGATGCTGACGTAGGAGTGCGCCATGAGCTTGTGCAGCAACCGACCGTACACCGGGGACAAACCGCTGCGCTGCAACATGCTCAGCGTGGCCAGCGCCGGGCGGGCGGGCAGGGACACGACCCGCTTGCCGTGCCCGGCCGCGTCGAGCACGGCCTGGAAGTCCTCGCGGATCGTGCCGAACCGCGCGGCCGCGAGGTTGTAGGTGTCGTTGGCGATGTCGTCGGGCGCGCGCAGGCACAGCACGATCGCGTCCACGAGGTCGTCCATCGCGAGCATCTGGATGCGCACGTCGCCGCGCCCGAGCACGGGGAAGTTGCGCCCCTCCGACGCCCACTCGAACAGCATCGCGAACAGGCCCATGCGCCCGGGGCCGATGAACGTCTTGGGCCGCAACACGGACACGCACCCACCCAGGCTTCGGTGGTCGGTCGCCAGCAGCTCCGCGGCGGCCTTCGCCCGGCTGTATGGGTCGACCGGCCGATGTGGATAGTCCTCGCCCGTGGGCACCGTGTCCGGCAACCCATAGACCGCCGTGGAAGAGATATAGATAATTTTTCTGGTACCGGCGGCGGCCAGCACGGCGCGCGTGCCGTCCACGATGACCGACCGGATCTCGTCGTCGGCATAGCTCGGCAGCGCTGCCGCGCAGTGGATGACCACGTCGGCGCCGACCGATCCGGGCCGCAGCTCGCGGACGTCGCCGATGACCGTCGTCGTCTCGCCACCCCGGATGTCCAATCCGGACACATCATGCCCGCCGGAGCGCAAGCGGCGCACCAGATGCGAGCCGAGCATCCCGGCCGAGCCCGTGACGAGCACGCTCACCATCGCGACATCACTTTGTCCTTGACGAATGCCGCGACAAGCTTGCCGGCGCCCCGATCGAGCGTGACGTCCAGCGCGTCGAGGAAATACTCGGCATCGGCCTGCTCGGCGACCAGCGACGGCGCGACCATCAGCGGGTTCTCCACGTTGGGGCTGTAGTAGGTCATGATGCCGTGCTCGCGGTAGAGGTGCGCGATGACCGACAGCGTCACCAGTTTCGTGGCGAATCGCGGATCCTTGGAGAAGCCGGGGGCAAACTTGCCCGCCAGCTCAAGGACTTTGGAGCCGCCCTCGAGAAAGACGCCGAACAGCGCGCCCGATCCGGTCACCTTGTTTACCAGATCCGGGTGCGCCTTGGCGACGCGCTCCAACCCCGGGCCCAGTGTCGCCTCCAACGCTCGTGCGCGCGCCGGGTAGTCGTCCTCGACCACCACATTGACCGCCTCGATCGCCGTGGCCGTCTCCTCGCCGAAGCCGTAATAGGTGGTGCTGTGCAGGATGACGTCGGTGAGCCGGTCGTAGGCCTTGCGGAACACGGGTGTGCGCGCCGTGTAGCCCGAGATCGACGCCTTGCCACCGCCTAGCGACTTGGAATAGGCGAGGATGTCGGGCACCAGACCCTCGTGCCGCATGAAGTAGAACAGGCTGCCGGTCTTGCCCCAGCCGGTGTAGATCTCGTCGAAGATGAGGATGATGTCGTGCTCGTCGCACAACCGGCGCAGCGCCCGCAGGGCATCGGCGGTCCAGCAGCGCAGGCTCGACGCGCTGAACGGCTCGACCAGGATCGCGTAGACATCGCCGTCGGCTTGTTGCACCGCACGGCGGACCGCATCAAGATCTCCGTAGGGGTAGACGACCGCGCCCGGCAGGCCGGGAAACCGGAACGAGTTTTCCGCCGAGCCGGTAAGGCTTCCGGCGCCCAGCGTCTTGCCGTGGAAGCTGATGTCGGCCCGCAGGATCGTGTTTCGCTTGCCGTCGTGATATTTGTAGGCCATCTTGATGGCGCCCTCGATCGCCTCGGCGCCCGAGTTGGGGAAGTAGGAGATGTCCAGATCGCCCGGGAGAAGCTGGGCGATGTTGCTGCTCAGCGCGGCCAGATAGGGCGAGAAGAAGGCCTTGTGCACCTCCATCCGCCGGCTGTCGGCGAAGTGCCGGCGGGCCGCGAGCACCCGCGGATGGTTGTGCCCGTGGTTGAGGACTCCCACTCCACCGGAGAAGTCGAGGATGCGCCGGCCGTCGCGCATGTGGATCCACGGTCCCTCGGCGTGATCCACGAGCTCCCGCCCGAAGCCGAAGGACGTCATCAGCGACACCTGGCTGCGGCTCACGTACTTCTCGTAGAGCGCATGCACCTGCTTGGCCGAGAGGTTCTCGGCCGATTCAAGATTGAACAGCATTTTTTGGGTACCCTTCTGAGGTTGCCTTGCGCCGGAAGGTCAGCGCCATCACTGCCGCCGCCCCGCCCACCTCCGCGACGATGCAGACGATGCGACTGGCCAGCGCGACCGCGCCGGCGTCGGCCAGCGGCAGCACGGCGCCGAGCGCGGCGATCTGGGTCAGCTCCCGGGCACCCCAACCGTCCGGGAGGAAGAGGGCAGCGCTGCCCGCCACGGTGCCCAGGGCGAAGCCGCCGATGCCCGCGGGCA